>CASFPZ010000006.1 GCA_949296365.1 uncultured Akkermansia sp.
CGAAATGTTTGTCCAGTCACAAACACCAGGAGTGATTGAGTTGTTGCCCGCGCCAACGAAGGCCTGGCCGACAGGTTCGATTCGCGGGATGAAAGCACGGGATAACATCACGGTTGATTTTTCATGGAAAGACGGCAAGGTGACAGATTTCAAGTTAACGGCTCCCAATCCGCGAAAAGTCGACGTCATTGCGAATGGCCAAAGACAGCTAGTCGAAACGACAGCAGAGAAGTGACATTATAAAAAGACGAAGCCTCTTGGCAGCTAGGGCTTCTCCAGCATTACCACAGGAGATGCCCTTCTTTTTATGGGAAACAACATGAATTGCCCATGACCAAAACCACAAGCAAAGCACAGCCAATTTTGTCCTCATCTCAACAAAGCGCCACAGCCTCCAACGTTCACATTATCCAGAACGGGACAGCGAACCAACCCCAAGCTTGTTGCGAACCTCCCGAAGACAACGGCAAAATACAGATTTTCGTCTTATGGTAATGAGATTGTTACTACAATGTTACTTTGCCCAGAAGCAAGTTCGTATAGAATGCGGGCAGGAACCCATTGACTTTCCCATGAGTTTACATATCAGCATGACCGAAGAAGCCGACCAAGAGCTTCAATCTCAAAAAAAACGCAATTTGATCACGGCCTCAGCAACAGCCTTCCTCTCTATTGTTTTAGGCGGGCTTCTCCTCTATACCGTAGTCATCGTCGTCGCTTCGCCGGAAACACCCGAGGTCGTCGCCTATGTTGCTTCAGACACCGACGGACCACCCAACGACAACCCCGTAACACCCGAGCGCGTTACGACTCGTCCCTCAGCGTCTGTTCAGAACCACGCCAGTGTCATTACTTCCAACTCAGCCAGCGACGTAGCCATTGCTTCTGTGGATATTGAAACGCCCGACGTTTCCGATTTGGGCCAAAGTCTCGACCTGGGTGTCGATTTTGGGGCAGGCGTTGGCGACGACTTAGGGACAGAAGGCGGGGGATTTGGTACCGACAAGGCGGGTGGCAGTACTCTGGTAGGAACCTTCTACGATTTTAAGCAAACACAAGCCGGCAAACCAACCGACATCACGCCTGCCGCAGCCACATTGTTGATGAAAGAGTTCCTCGAGAGCGGCTGGAAAGAAAGCAAATTTGCCAAATATTACAAATCGCCCACAAAACTCTACAACTCGCACATCTTCATTACGCGTCGTTCCGCTAAAGAAGCACCCAAAGCCTTCAAATGCGAAAACAAGGTAAAAGACAGCCGTTGGTGCGCCATTTACCGAGGCAAAGTCGTTGCCCCTAAGTCCGGTAAATTCCGTTTCGTAGGCGCAGGCGACGATGCTCTTGTCGTACGTTTCAATGGCGAAGAAGTTTTTGACTACGGGTGGTACATGCTTTCTGTATCCAAAGGCAATCCCACCGCAGGGGGCGAACATTACAAATTCATGATCGGCCAATCCAATAATGCCGTCATTCGCAAGGAAATGCGTCGAGCCAAAATCTACACAGATTTTCCTGTACCCCTATATAAATACTCAGGCATGAATCACTGGAACAATGCCTTAGGTGGACTAGCCGCTGGCAAAACCTTTGAAGTACACGCTAACGTCACTTACCCCATTGAAATTCTTGTTTCTGAAATCCCAGGGGGCGAATTTGGAGCTGTACTTCTCATCGAAGAAATTGGAGCAAAATATACGATGGACAAAAACTTCCCGAAATCGCCTATTCTAACTCTCTTCCGAACTAACTACGCCAATCCGGAACCAGCTCCTGGCGAAGCTCCTCCTTTCGACCCTGTCGGCATTGTTTGGCCTGTCGTCAAATAAATCCCCTTCCCTGTTAATTTTCACACCCCTCGTCTTTTTCGACAAAGAAAAGGCGAGGGGCGTTCTATTGGTCAAATTCGAGAATTTTACATTTGTTACTTTGTTGTTACTTTATTTTGTTGCATATTGACGTATTATAGTAGTCGTAAACCTAATATTCCATCATGAGCTTGCATATCAGCATGACAGAAGAGGCTGACAAAGAGCTTCAATCTCAAAAAAAACGCAATTTGTTAACAGCCACAGCAACAGCTTTCCTTTCTATTGTTTTAGGAGGGCTTCTCCTCTACACCGTGGTCATCGTCGTCGCTTCGCCAGAGACCCCTGAGGTCGTCGCCTATGTCGCTTCAGATACGGATGGTCCGCCCAACGATAACCCCGTAACACCCGAGCGAGTCACGACTCGCCCCTCAGCGTCTGTTCAAAACCACGCTAGTGTCATTACTTCCAATGCCGCTAGCGACGTAGCCATTGCGTCAGTAGACATAGAAACGCCTGATGTTTCCGATTTAGGACAAAGTCTCGATCTAGGGGTTGATTTTGGCACAGGAGTTGGCGACGATTTGGGGACAGAAGGCGGAGGATTTGGTACCGACAAGGCGGGTGGTAGCACTTTGGTAGGAACCTTTTACGATTTCAAGCAAACACAAGCCGGTAAACCGACCGACATCACACCTGCCGCCGCCACTCTCCTCATGAAGGAATTCATTGAAAGTGGATGGAAGGAAAGCAAATTTGCCAAATATTACAAATCGCCCACGAAACTCTACAACTCACACATCTTCATCACCCGTCGTTCCGCTAAAGAAGCGCCCAAAGCCTTCAAATGCGAAAACAAGGTAAAAGACAGCCGCTGGTGCGCCATTTACCGAGGCAAAATCGTTGCCCCAAAATCCGGTAAATTCCGTTTCGTTGGCGCAGGTGACGACTGCGTTGCCGTACGATTCAACGGAGAAGAAGTACTCGACTACGGGTGGTACATGCTCACCGTCTCGAAAGGAGGAGCTACTGCTGGATCTGATTATTATAAATATATGGCAGGCCAAATCAACAATGCCGTCATTCGCAAAGAAGTGCGCCGAGCCAAAATCTATACAGATATTCCAGCAACATTCTACAAATATTCCAGTATGAATCACTGGAACAATGTATTAGGCGGTTTAGTTGCAGGGAAAATTTTTGAAGTACACGCTAACGTCACCTACCCTATCGAAATTCTCGTCACTGAAATCCCAGGCGGCGAATTTGGCGCAGTGCTCCTCATCGAGGAAATCGGGGGAAAATATGCAATGGATAAGAAGTTTCCGAAGTCGCCCATTCTGCCTCTGTTCCGGACTAACTATGCCACACCGGAACCAGCCCCTGGCGAAGCTCCGCCTTTCGACCCTGTCGGCATTGTCTGGCCAGTTGTCAAATAATTCTCTTGAGCCAAAATGAACAACAAGGGACAAGCATGTACTACAAACTTGTCCCTTGTTTCTATTTCACATTTAACGTCGGTATTATTTCAATACCGCAACAACTACTTCAAGCCGACAGCTCGACGTACGCGCTCAAGAACTTTCGCAGCTTCATTCCGCGCTCGTTCCGCGCCTTTGCGCAATACTTCGTCGACATAATCCGGAGCTGCTTCGAGTTCAGCTCTGCGTTCACGTGCCTTGCGGAAATATTCCCAATAAGCTTCAAAGAGACGTTTTTTAAAGTCTCCATAACCGCATCCACCCTTGAGGAAATCATCCACCATAGCCGAATACCCTTCAGCCGAAGCAAATAGACGATATAGTTGCAAAATGATCGAACCTTCCGTTGGTTTAGGATCTTCGATCGGCGTAGAATCAGTAGGGATGCGCATAATTAATTTACGCATAGCCTTTTCAGCACCAAAGACAGGTAGCGTATTGCCATAACTTTTACTCATTTTCTGGCCGTCTAAACCTGGAACAACTGCCGTACTCTCAGCAATGATAGGTTCGGGCAATTTCAACAATCCTTCTCCATACTGATCATTGAATTTGCCAGCCAAATCGCGAGTAACTTCGACGTGTTGTTTTTGATCCTTCCCGACAGGGACCTGATCAGAATCGTACAATAAGATATCGGCCGCCATCAATACAGGGTAAGCAAATAACCCGTAACTAGCTGCAAAACCTTTAGCCAACTTATCCTTGTATGAATGGCACCGTTCCAAAAGCCCCATAGGACACACCGTCCCCAGAATCCAAGCCAATTCATTCACTTCTGGCACGCTTGATTGTCGAAAAAATACACAACGATCCGGATCCAATCCTACAGAAAGGAAATCTAAGGCCAAATCTCGGACATGAGCTCTCAAATGATCGGGTTCATGCACCGTCGTCATGGCATGATAATCGGCAATAAAATAGAATGCTTCCCCTCGTTCTTGCAAGCGGACAGCCGGTTCCATCGCCCCAAAATAGTTCCCGACATGAATGGTTCCGCTAGGCTGTAATCCCGTCAATATACGCATAACGGGAGGCATGATGATATTCCACGTTCCTGAGTCAAGAATTTGCTTTGATTTTTTTTGAACATTTCCCAGATTCCCTTGTCTATACTCTATACAGAGATTCCAAGGGGACATTTTGGAAGGAGAGAGCCAAATCCCCTGATATGGGCGCCTCTGATTTCATAGGTAGAAACAGAATTCCTAGCCAGTTCAATCGGACTGGCTAGTTTTTTTGTTATACTCTATTAAGTTTTAATTTGCGGTGTTCCCATGAAAGGCCTCTAGGGCCATCACACACGGGATTTCCAGATTGACATCATGGGAATAGTTGAGATAATTAACATGATATTGTTCTCAAGGGCTCATGAAAATTCGTCTTCAGTCATTAACTCGCCCTAGACGGCGAGGGTCTGCGCTAGCTGGGATATTTCTCGTAATCGTTGCTTGTGTCCTCATGATAGGGTTTCACATGGCACATCGCAAAAGCGACCAAGCCCCTTCCTCCGACCGAAAGACACACCTCGTTAAAGACCTAAAAGACACCAAGCAAGAACAACACAAACAAGCAGAAGAGGATCGGAAAAAGCAAGAACTAGCCCGTCGTGCGGAAAAGGAACGCGAACGCCGTCGACTTGCTCGACAAGAAGAGCTAGAACGGAAACGCCAAGAGCAAGAACGCCTGCAACGAGAAGAAGAAGAGCGCCAGAAAAGGCGCATAGCCGAAGAAGACCGACGCATCCGTGAAGAAGAGGAAGCAGAGGAGAAAGCTCGAATTGCCGAAGAGAAAGCCCGCAAAGAGCGAGAATTGGCAATGAAAAAGAAATATCCTAACGCCGTCAAATATGAACCGTTCACTATCAGATCACTAACCCGTTCTCCAGAGCAAACCCAACAACTCCAGGAGTACATACATAAAGTTTCCTTGTACGCTGGAGCTACTTATACAGGCAAATCGATCACCGGGCAAAAATGGCGAAATCCGAAACAAATCATGGAAGATTTACCCGATCGGTTGCTTTATAAAATCAAAGGCAAAAAGAACCAAGATCTCAATATCTTATTATTAGTCAACGATCCACGGGCTCGGCTAGAAATTGCCCAATGGCTCTTTTTAAAACATGCCAATCACGATCAATTCAAGAAATTAGCTGGCAATCCTAAATATGCGAATACCGTCGAAAAATTCATGAATACGCTGAGTTGGATTGAGAGTTTTGTGTATGCAGGAGCCAATCAGAACGCAGCAGAAGGCCTCGAGTTTTTAGTACACCTAGTCGAGCACGACCCCAAGATCGTTTCCAATCCGATGAAGCGCAAAATCGCAACAGCTATTGCAGCAGAATTTGGTCGCGCTAAATGTTATGATCAGAATGGAGATGACCCGTATAGCATGGCAAAAATTCGTTATGATTACTATGCTAGCAGCTGGGAAGCAGGAGAACTCAACTCAACATTCGATTTGTTGCAAGACTGGGACATGCGCATCGTCTGCGGCACCCGCCCAGGCAACAGCTCATTCGGATCAGTCACTACCTTAAAATGGCTCCGAGAGAACTGTACGCTCCAAGAAGGCGCTTATCCAGGAGCGGCCTGCCAAGTTCCCTATCGCCTCAATAATATTTTTGGCGACAGCATTCATGGCCCCGAATATTACAAACCATTTAATCAATTTTTCCCGGACAACTATGCCAAGGAAGTACGAGACGTTGGAGCAGTTTGCGGAGGCAATGCAACTTTCGGCACGGCTTCTGCCTGTGCCAACGGCATTGCTGCCATCACCATGGGCGAGCCTGGACACTGTGCTTTTGCCATCCGCGTGGAAAACAAATGGCAGCGTTGTTTCTCGATTTCCTGGGAGCACAGTTGCCATTGGACAGTTTGGGGGGAACATCAATGGTCGTTTCTCGAACTAACTCAAGAATTTTTTCAGGAAGAATTTCGTAGCCGGTTGTCGATGCAAATTGCCGCTTTAGGAGCCATGATGGAAGACACAGACAGTGCTGAACGCGCTCTCTATTTTTACGAACTAGCTGCCGATATTCACCCTTTCAATTATCCAATATGGTCTACATACGCCAATGCTCTCAAGAAATGTGCCTCAGACGACAAAAAGCTCTGGAGGCATTTTAATGAACTTGCCTGCCTCGGACTTGCTGGAAAGCACCCTGAAGTCTGTACCGTCGTCCTCAACAAATACGTTTACCCAGGGTTGCTTCCTCTACTGAAAGACGAACAGGAAAAAATTACTGTATTTGAATCATTCATGAAAAACCTCGACAAACCCGAGACAGATATTTGGCCTTTAGACAAATTTTTAAAATCCCAGGCGGATGCACTAGCGGCGACACCACAAATTGTCAACTATTTCAAAACCCTGTTCAACCACATGTTGAGCAAACCAGCCTATGCCTCACAAACCCTGGCATGGACACAAGAATACGTGAAAGGCCTAAGCGCGGGAGCTCAAGGAGAAATCAACGCTTTAGCCCAAAAATCCACAGGGAAAACCGATATGGACAAAGGCAACAAAGACAAGCTCCAAGCAACAGCCATCATTGGAGCAGAAAACAATCGTGATATTGACACTTTCCAATCAATCAGTCTTCAGTATCACGATCGTTGTAAGCCCGATCTTCCGCCTTTTGAAGCTTTCGAAGGCGAGCTTTTATCTTCCGGAGGTTCCATACGATTCAGCTCCTTATCGCCACAATATGACGATCCCTTGAAACACTGGGGTGTCATCGAATCCTGTGGTGGCCTTTTCCATACAAAAAACGAACTCGATGAAGAATGGGCTGAAATTACAATGCCCAAACCCGGAATGCTTTCCGGAGTCATCATCGTTACTACAGGAGCCAATCACGAACGTTTGCACGACTGGAAAATTGAGACTTCAATGGACGGCAATGAATGGACAACAGCAGGCACCCTACCCGATCCAGTTGACAATCAACTCATCAGGCTCGACCTCTCACGCAAGAAAATCATGGCCAAATACGTTCGAATAGTCCGCGGTGGCCAAAAGGATTTTCTGTCCTTGAAAGCCATTCTCGTTTTTGGGCAAAAAGCAGCTTAATTCTTTCTCTATTCGCCATGATCTCTCAACCTCATTCACATTGCTCGCGAATGTTCAGACGAAGTGTCTGGTTGACCTTAACGGCCCTGTTAGCCGGATTTGTTATCAACTGGACGCATGCAGCCGAACGCTTTCGTACTTACGTTGAAGCACAAGCAAAAGCCAATGAAGAGGGCATCATCGTCTACCTCTACGGCCCCAACTGGAATAAACGAAGCGTCAAGATGCTTCAATCTTTTTGGGAATCGCCCGATACGGCTCAAGCTGCTGGCAATTCCACATTAGTTGCAATTCCTATCTACCAACGCCCTACTCCCGAACAGAAATTAGAACAAGATGAAATTGGAGCTGGTTTTACCATGCCACCAGCCTACGCCTATCGCTCTAACCCTACCGTCGTTATGCAAGATAAAGCAGGGAATACTTATGCCATTTTGGCAGGCAGCGACGACCTAGGGTCCGGTCTATCCGGCAAACGCGCCCAGGAATTGATTCGAAAGAACAAAAAATTGTTGGCTCGTCGCCTCGAGCTCATGACGCAAGCCGAAAAAGCCACCGGTATCGACAAAGCACGACTCATAGGAGAAGCTTGTACACTCGGCATTGCAGGGCCCAGCAGCGGACTCGAACAGATTAAGCAGTTAGATCCCAACGACGAGACAGGTTATATCCGCCGTTTGACATTCGACCCCAGAAGATTTCAAGGCGAACATGCCAACGATGATACCGACACCCTGGAAAAAGCAGTCATGAAAATTGTCAATGACAAAGCCTATTCCACCCTACAACGCCAGGAAACTTACTGTCTTTTAATTGGTAAATTGCGCCGAGACGGAGCAACAGCCAGTGTCCTCCGCAAACATATCCAAGCCATGGGCGCCATTGATCCAGAAAGCATGTACGGCAAAATCACAGACGATATTCTGCATATTTGGTGCGGCGACCCAGCGCCCGAGGAATCCCTTCAAGGGAAAGATAAACAGAAAACCAAGAAGAAAAGATCGAGACGCAGTCGTTCCTGATCCCGTCATTTTTTTGCATGTCTTCTTTCTAGATTGTACTGAAGTCGTTTACTTACCATCATTTTGCGTCATGTCACAAGTTCTTGACATACTTCAAGTTGGCGATCCTATTCTTCGGAAGATTTGTGTTCCAGTTACGACTATTGACGACGAGTTGCTCAATTTCCTTGCAGACATGAAGGAAACCTTGAAGCAAGGAGGCATTGGCCTGGCAGCGCCACAAGTAGGCCGAGCCATTCAACTTGTCACTATTGATATTCCTCTAGACGATATCAGTACCACATACATCTGCATCAATGGAGAGCGGAAGAGATTGGCCGATATCATGCCATTCGACTTTATCAATCCGGAAATCACCCCTTACGGCCCCAAAGCGTATTTTACTGAGGGCTGCCTAAGCATCCAGGATGTTTATGAACGAATCAGGCGGCGCAGCAAAATACGAGGGACATTTACCTTGCTAGATGGTACAAGTATTAACCTAGAATGCAACGGTTTGTTGGCACGTTGCATTCAACATGAATGCGATCACCTCAAAGGCATTTTGTTTACAGACCGCATCGGGCAAGATCCCGATTAATGAGCAACAGTCCGCTCAATCACCTGTTTTGATTGGCTTTGTTGCAACGTAGTACAGAAAATAGCAGAGGCATAAAAGTGAAGAACCAGAAAAGAACTGGGTAAAAGTGTTCCAAGAAATAGAAGAGGAACCTCCAGAAACTAGCCTTTTTGATGGGGAGGTTCTTTTTTTACAAAGATATCCGACGTCCGTTTGATGGGCATTGTGGACACTCCAATTCTGTTTTATCCGTTTTTAACGAACACCCATCATTAATTTTTCTGCTGATCGGCTAACGTTCCTCCGTTGACCATTAGACAACGATCAAAGGACTTCCGAATCATTACCCTTGCGGGCTTGTTCAATGTAAGGCAAGAGTTGTTCGTAGATTTCACGTCCCATATATCGTTTGAGAGATCGCTCTGGAGTTTTGTAGATATCCACCAACAATAAACAATCCAGCACGTCACCAAAGGATTTATCGATACTAAATGACAAAATTTTGCCATTTAGGCGCAGATATTGTCGCAACAGCACAGGAATTCCCTTTCCATCCTGTTCAATATCAGACACTAACTGCGACAATCCTTGAGGATCCGTCAATCCAATAGGAAGGATTCTCAATTCTGGTCCCATCAATTTCAAACTCCTCGGAGGATGATGAGCCTTGACACCAGCGCTCAGTTCTGCATCCATCTCCCGAGCTTCCAAATAAGAGATAATCAACGTACGCGATAAGTTCGTATAATCGCGCGAAATACTGACCGTGCCATAGAGGTAACGATATTGAGGATTTCGGACTAAAAACTGACCGATTCCTAACCAGATTAGCCCTAAGGTCAACGGTTTCCGTTGATACTCAGGCGTGACAAAAGCACGGCCCATTTCTATTCCCTGGCGCAAGACATTCAGTATACTTGGGGAAAAGTGGAAAAATCCACCATTATAAAGCCCCTTAACCCCCCAACGGTCCAGGATTTGGTCAGTTAGCCCCATTCGGTAAGCGCCAGCGATCTTATGATTCACCTTATCCCACAAGAACAGATGAAGGTAATGGTCATCAAATTCATCAAGATCACATGCAAAGCCCGATCCCTCTCCGGCCTCGCGGAATGTCCACTCTCTCAATCGGCCGATCTCCTTCATAATCCATGGGATCTGATGAGACTCAGCCACATAAACCGACCAATCGCCTTCCTCCTGATGAACCAAACGACACGACGTCGGCAACGAATCGACTTCACATGTCAACAAATCTGAAGGGACAGGATCAATCAAAGGCGGCATTTTCCGCTTACGAGAAAAACGTTTTGCAGCGACTGGTTTTCTGAATTTTTCATAATTTTTCCCCATCAAATACGTTCTGAGACGCAAATGAGAAATCAGAGCTTCATCAGATTCACACTGAGACAGGATAGAAGCGGAGATAGGTTTGCCGATCATGATTTTATGGACACACTTACTATCGCGGCCAACTTCTCTCGCTAGGAAAGGGACTCTTGCCTCTTTATTGATCAAGGTAATCCCCTGGAAGAACAAGCTAGTTCTCCCAGGAATATAAAATGGAATAACAGAAGCTTTGGTTCTTCGAATAATTGAAGCAATGTTACGATTCCACTCGTCATCCGTCACCCTTTTATCAGGGATGGAATAACTGGAGGCAGTACCAGCAGGGAACACAGCCAACAAGCCCCCATTATTCAGCCAGGCGAGCATTTGTTTAATTCCCGTCATATTTCTACGCCTTGCCTCGGGGCCGTCATACACGTCCACTTTAATCAACCAGGGGTCCAAAAAGTCGCACAGACTTAGTTGTTCATTAGCAACAATCCGCACATCCTGCCTAACACTCGTCAAAAGCTTGCCAATCATCAACCCGTCGGACAAACCGTGAGGATGATTTGACACAACAATAACAGGCCCCTTTCGGGGGATGCGATCGAGTTCACCAGGACGCAACTGATATCGTAAATTTAAATATTTTGTGGCAAGTTCAAAAAAATTTTCTTTCGTTGTGCCTCTCTGGAAATCTCTGGCAATTTTGTCATAGACATTATTGAGACGATCAAGCCCGAGCAATTTTTCAGCATAAGACAGAACGAAAGAAGGGATACGGACATTATTGTTATCCCCGAACAGATCTTTCAAATCTACCATTTTCTTACGTTCACCCTTAGGCATACATGAAATACTTACTCTATCACTCCCAAAAAGGAAATCTCTTTTTTACATAGTATGGACACAAGAGGATCTTGCTTTCTTAGCTAGCTTCTACATAGTTAGGTTTAGAAACTTGGTTTTCCGGCCATGCCACAGCTCAAGAAAGACAACTTCGTTTTAGAACAGTTGTTTTTATTTTCAATTAATTGATTAGCAAGAATTATCCTCATGTTTCCCGCTATTGCCATCGACGGGCCAGCCGCTTCCGGCAAGTCCACAATTGCTCGACTCATCGCCCAAAAATTAGGATATACCTTCATCAACACAGGAGCCATGTACCGCGCAGTAACTTGGTTAACGCTGTCACACAATATTTCCCTAGATGATACTCCTGCCATCATCCGACTCTTAGCCAGCCTTCCCGTTGAATTTGGGAAGAAAGGCACAGAATCCATCATTCTTTACCAGGGACGCGAGCTCGAGGAAGAATTGACCCTCCCGGAAATCAATCAAAACGTTTCCACCATAGCAGCCATACCAGAAATTCGGGCCCTTCTCGTTCAGCGGCAACGGCAATACAATGAAAAGGAACCAGTTGTTATGGAAGGCCGCGATATCGGTACCGTCGTGTTTCCCAAGACACCATTCAAATATTTTGTTACAGCTTCAGAAGCAGTGCGCGAGGCACGTCGCAAAGCCCAGGGTTTAAAAGATTCAATTCAAGAGCGAGACCGAAAAGACGCCAAGCGGTCGACGGCGCCATTAATCCAAGCACCCGATGCCCTATTAGTCGATACCTCCGACTTGACGATCGATCAGGTAGTCGCCATCCTTATTGAGGACATCCAACGGAAACTCATACACTCATGAACTCTTTTTATTGGTTTTTCTACACGTTATTTAAATCGGCTGCGCGAGCATTTTTTTCGCATAAAATCATCAACCGTGAGAAACTAATTGAAGAAGGGCCCGTTCTCATTGTTGCCAACCATGAAAGTTTTCTTGATCCCCCCATGTTGGGGATATGTTATGAGGAAGCCATTTATTTCTTTGCGCGCAAGACGCTTTTCAAAGGAGTGTTCAGATGGGGGTTGCCATTATGTCAAGCTATTCCCATTGACCAAGAGAACCCCGATCCCAAAAACATCAAACTAGTTATTGATTTACTCAAAAAAGGCCATCGCGTTCTCGTCTTTCCGGAAGGAGCCCGAACAACAGACGGAGCAATCCACAATGGGATGGCTGGCGTAGGGCTTATTCTCAGCAGGACAAAAGTGCCCGTTCAGCCACTGCGCATCCACGGCGCCCGAGAAGCACTACCCGTCGGCTCATCACGGTTACGTTTTCATCCAATTTCCGTCACAGTTGGCGACCCTATTCCCTTTACAGATGCAGAACTCAACGCACGTGGTAAGAAAGGGTATCTTCACCTTGTAGAGCGCATGATGAATACTATTCGGGCTCTTCCGGTAGAAGAATAATTAGTCATCATGATTCTATCCAACCTTCGGCTCATTAATTTCCGTTGTTACTCTAATTTTTCCTGGGAGGTTCCTTCCAAGGGAGCTATTATCGTTGGCAAAAACGCAGAAGGGAAGACCAGCCTGCTCGAAGCTATCTGTTTTCTTATTCGTCTATCCTCCCCCAGGACATCGCGTTCCATGCATCTCATCCACCAAGGGACTCAGCGCATGGGCCTGCTCGGGCAGCTCGGTACACAGACTCGACGTATCGTCTGGAGTAGCCAAGAGCACGATTTGCAAGTAAATGGGCACAAAAGGCCCGACCAACGCAGTTACCTTCAAGACAGCATGCCCTTGGTCTGGTTTGGCAACCGCGATTTAGAAATCGTACGATCCGGGAGCGAACATCGGAGAAAATATTTAGATTCCTTAGGTACTCAGTGGCATCCAACTTATCGGGAAACACTTGTCCGGTACAACAAAACCTTACGGATCCGCAATTATCTTCTCAAAACCCGCCCCGACGATTTTAGGCAACAACAAGTCTATTCTTCAGAACTAGTCCGCTATGGCCTCCTCCTAACCCAACTACGGGAGGATCTCGTTTCCGTACTCCGTCCCCACATCATCCAAGCTTGCCATTCAGTGACACAAATGCGAGAAGATCTGACCATTCATTATCATCCATCGATTGAGGGTGACTATGCCCGTCAATTAGAGGACACACTTGCAGACGATCTCAGGACAAAGCAAACGCAATTGGGACCACATCGAGACGACTTAGAGCTCGAGATCAATCGCATGAAGGCGTCGGAGTACCTATCGGAAGGCCAGCAAAGGACAATTGCAATCGCAATGAAAATGGCCCAAGCAACCCTGCTCCGCGAAGAGACGGGAATTTCTCCCATCCATTTAATTGACGATATTTTTGGGGAGTTGGATCTCGACCGTCGTCAATCCCTTCTTTTATCCCTTCCCGCTGATTCACAGACTTTTATCACAACAACCCATTTAACCTGGGTATCACGCGAATCGTTACCCTACCCCGTTTGGTCATTGAGTAATCACAACCTTGAGTGTTTCCAGGCTTGAGAACTACGCAATCCTACCCTACGTTTAACGCGCTATGAATTATGCCGAGTTGGAAAAGAGATTAGGATACACGTTCAAAAATCCCAAGTTGCTCGTGCAGGCCTTGACCCACCCCAGCGCCTCTACCAATTCACAAACTCGCATTGCGTATGAGCGGCTGGAATTCTTAGGGGATGCAGTTTTGGAATTAGCAGTCAGCTATGCCCTTTACCAAGAAATTCCTGACCAGCCAGAAGGAGTTTTGACACACATGAGGTCAAGAATTGTCAGCCGTCAACATTTTTACCAAATGGCTCTCCAACTTGACATAGGCCAATTTATCATTCTTGGCAAAGGAGAAGAACTCTCAGGCGGACGGCAACGCCTCTCCAACCTCTCCAACACGTTTGAGGCCATTTTCGGCGCCATCATTTTAGACTCAGATTATGAAACAGCCCGCGCCGTCGCCCTTCGAATTCTAAGCAACGCCATCCACTCAGTCGCCACAGATCTCAAAGAAAACAACCCAAAAGGAGAACTCCAAAGCGTTCTTCAAGGTTTCTATCCGGAATCACCCGTCTACCACACGGAAGAATTGGCCGATCATTCCCAGGAAGAAGGTCCTCGATTTGTTTCAACCGTTCAATGGCGAGGAGTCTCAATTGGTAGTGGGACAGGCGCCAGCAAAAGAAAAGCGGAAGTTGCCGCTGCCAACGACGCCTTAAGCCAAAAAATCTGGCTCAATCACCAATTCGGATCATAATTCTGGCGATTCGCCTCTGCACCCCCGAAAGCAGGCCAGCAATGGTCTTAAGCCAGCAAGCGATCAACTGTCCACGTCGCTAAAATCCAGTCTGACAGGTTTGAAGTAAACACGCTCCCGATTGTTGGCGTCCCGAAATAATAACAACATGACCCCTAATAACAACACACGCCACGTCACTTCAAAAAAATAATTTTCCACATCTCGTTGAACCCCCAGGCAATTACAAGACAACGACAATCCACGGATCCAACCTTGGACAAAAATTCCCACAAAACATCCCGTCAACATAAGGCCCAACAACGAAGCCCCAGCATACATCTTTCGGAATAAGAAACAAACACCAATGACGATCTCTACGGCAATACCTAAGCAGGCTAATAACCATTCCCACCCCACAGGGACAATATCGAAACGTATAATATCAGCCTCCAATCGATCGACACTCAACGATTTCTTCACTCCCACAATCAAAAAAAACAATCCAATACCAACCCTGAGTATAGTCAAAACCAATTGATACGATCTGTACATAAACTTACGCCATTTGCCGGAACCATTTCCTGACGAATCTTTTGACAGATTTATAACTGATGCAAGTCCATTTTCTAATCTAGGCGTCATTTTTGGAAGTAAGGCCGGTCTTTTTGATATTCGGGTACACACACAGCCAACTCATCCCGTCATTTATGATCTTCGGCTTGACCTAAGAGGCTTCTCTTTTCATATTTCCTGTGGTTTGAAACAGGACAATTGCCATACGCCGGAATTGCATGTTTTTTCGTCAAGTCCCTTGAAACGGAATTACAACGGAAAATCAGTCGTTTCATCCACAAGAAACACATTGTTTGCCCTCCACAGTAATGCCATCTTTCCTACAAAACATCACCAATTTCTTTTCCTACGACATAGGAATTGACTTGGGTACGGCCAATACGCTGGTCAATGTCAAAGACCAGGGCATCGTCATGCGCGAACCTTCAGTTGTCGCAGTTAAGGGCGATAAAGTGCTTGCCGTAGGCGATGATGCCAAACGCATGCTCGGACGTACACCTGGTTCCGTCACGGCTATTCGACCGCTCAAAGACGGAGTTATTGCCGATTTCTATGTTACCGAGGAAATGTTGCGGTATTTCATCAAAAAAGCCGTATCGCGCCATTACTTTCTACGACCGAGAGTTTTAGTTGCTATTCCGTCAGGAATCACAGAAGTTGAACGTCGTGCCGTCATCGAATCTGCCTTAAACGCAGGTGCTCGTAAAGTTCATTTAATTGAAGAGCCCATGGCGGCGGCTATTGGCGTTGGGTTGCCAGTACAGGAAGCTGCTGGCAATATGATTGTAGACATTGGCGGGGGGACGACCGAAGTAGCAGTTATTTCCCTTTCTGGCATCGTGTATGCGACCTCCGTGCGATGTGCAGGAGACGAGCTCGACGATGCCATCATCTCGCACATGAAGCGGACTTATAGCCTGATGATAGGCGAGCGTACCGCCGAGGAAATTAAAATTCGGATAGGTTCAGCTTATCCGTTGGCCAAAGAGCTTTCGTTAGAAGTAAAAGGACGAGATCTCGTTGCCGGATTGCCCAAAACGACAACCGTTTCTTCCGAAGAAATTCGAGAAGCCCTTTCCGATCAACTCAATACAATTGTTAACGCAGTTCGGACAACGCTAGAGCGCTGTCCTCCAGAATTGGCAGCCGATCTCGTTGATCGAGGGATTGTACTAGCTGGCGGCGGGGCATTGCTTCGTGGGCTAGACGAACTTTTGCATGAACAGACAGGTCTGCCTATTCATGTAGCAGAAGATCCGTTAAGCGCCGTGGCAGAAGGAACGGGGAAAGCTCTCCAAGAGTTTGATTTCTTTGCAAATGTGACAGACACTCAATAGCGAGGTTGTTTGTCATTTTATTTCCCATGTTTTTGCTATCCATGTGTTGTTGAATTGTCAGCATGAACCAGGCCTTAATGTGTTTGTTTTTCATAACAACCGCTAAGCATGTTCTGCGTTGCGTTCAACACAATCACCGATAAACCAGCTTATTTTACATACAACAGTGCTTTTTCAAATGTTAAAAAAAATTAAACGCCTCTTCGGCTTTGGGTCATGCGATCCCAAAGAAGGAGTTACTATTGTTATTAATGCAGAGAAACTAGAACGTCGAGTAGCCCTCCTTGAAAACGGAGTTTTGGAAGAATATACCATCGAACGAGAAGGAGAAGACAATATTGTCGGTGGGATATTTAAAGGGAAAGTGAGAAACATCGAACCGGGGCTCAAAGCCATGTTCGTTGATATCGGCCAAGATAAAAATGCCTTTCTTCATTTTTGGGATGCTCTTCCGGCAGCGTTGGATTCTGGGTTGGAAGAAATTGAGCGAGAAGGCCGTCCCAGGAAACAGCACAAAAAAATCACCTCCAAGGATATTCCCGATATCTACCCTATTGGTTCTGAGATCATGGTACAAGTGACCAAAGGAGCCATTGGGACAAAAGGGCCTAGAGTCACAACCAACATTTCCCTTGCTGGACGTTATCTTGTTCTCATGCCCTACACGGATCAATTTGGCATTTCGCGCAAGATAGAAGATCCCAAGGAACGCATGCGTCTGCGCCAGATCATGCAGAAACTCAACGTACCGGACGGAATGGGGATCATCATGCGAACCGTTGCACAGGGCCAACGCTACCGTCATTTTGTGAGAGACCTAGCGATGCTCATTGAACAATGGCACGAAGTGGAAACCAAGAGAGATACCTGTCCGGCTCCCGTGAATGTCTACCAAGAACCCGATTTAATCGAACGGACAGCCCGCGACTTTCTCACAGACACAGTAGACAACATCGTCTGTGACGATCTCGAGACAACGGAATACATGCGTTCGATTGCCGGACGTATTTCTCGTCGAGCCAAGCGCCACATTCAATATTTGCCTGTAAGGCTTCCTATTTTTGAGGAATTAGGCATACAAAAACAGATCAATGAAGCCTTTCAGCGCCAAGTACTTTTACCATGTGGAGGTTATCTCGTCATCGATGAGACAGAAGCGCTCATTGCTATCGACGTCAATACAGGACGCAACAAAGGCTCTAAAGACCTAGACAAAACCATTCTTGAGACCAATCTCGAGGCAGCGGCTGAGATTGCTCGCCAGCTTAGGCTTCGCAACATCGGGGGGCTAGTTGTCGTTGATTTCATTGATATGCGCCATCGCAAAGACCAAATGGCAGTTTACAAGATGATGAAGGATTGCATGAAACGCGACAAAGCCAAGACCCAAGTTCTTCAAATGTCGCCTATTGGGCTGATGGAAATGACCCGGCAACGCCTCAATGAAAGTTTACGCGAATACGTTCATGATCCCTGTCCTTATTGCAATGGGCGAGGCCGCATTAAATCAGTCATGACCATGAGTGTAGAAATCCAACGACAAATCAATGCAGCTATTCAAAAATATCGAGACACAGTTGGAGATATGGTTATCGTCGTCAACTCAGAAATTCTTTCTAGATTCAAAAACGAAGACGCCGAGTTGCTCATGGAATTAGAACGCAAGCATAAAGGGCGCCTTATTTTCCGCAGTGATCCAACGCTTCATCGTGAGAAATTTGCCATTTATGATGCACGATACGACAACAAACCACTTTATCAAGCAGGATAAAGTTCTCAAATTAGCGACCTGACAATCCTTTTGCCCTTCGGATAAATTATTCTTATCCGAGGGGTTTTTAACATTCCATGAATAATTATCAGACACTTGAAGATTCATCATCCGATGTCATTGACAAAGCGCTAGCTATGGTTGGTCTTAGTCGTCAAGATCTACCAACCACACCTTCTCTTCAGCATAAATTTCTGGTTCAGCGACTACACCTCGACGCGCATTCCTGCATTAACCTGCCCACAACTATTGCTATGCAACCATTGCCAGATGGGCTTTCAAGACATACCTATCCTTTTTATACGACTTCTCTTAATATCTGGACACTTCAGACGCATGAAGGTCTCATCGCCATTGATACGGGTTGTTCTCCCGAACAACTCAACGCTAGCGTTGGAGAACAAACTCCGCAAGCTATCCTCATCACCCACCTACACCACGATCACATTGGCGGGTTAAAGGCTTTTCCAGAAGTTCCTATATGGAGACCTCCAGCAGTGTCTCCCCGTTCACCACAACTCACTATAGCCGGTTTAACCTGGCAAATTTTCGATCTTGGGGGGCATACGCCGGAAGGTATTGGGTGGCATACGATTTGGCAAGGGCAATCACTCTTCTTTTCAGGAGACTCCATTTTCGCCGGTTCTATCGGCAAATGCCCAGCCAACAGGGCTTCACAATACAAGAGCAATATTCTACACGTTTTGAAAAGCCTGCCAGATAACACTATCATTTGCCCAGGACATGGCCCAGCCACGACAATTATCGACGAATGGAAACGCAATCCCTTTTTTTCACTTGACGTACCCTCAAAAATTGCCACAGGGAACCTTGATCATGATTCTCAATTCAATTGACAAATTTTCTCAAGCAAGTTGAACTATCACCTGTGAACGACATTCCCGTCAAACCGGAAGATCCCATCAACACAGCCATTCTATCTGTTGCAGAAGACCAGTTAAACGGTTTTCATCAACACCCTTTTCATGATATTTCCCGACAAACAGGTATCCCGATCGGAACAGTACTAGAACGATTGAAAGCCATGAAACAAGCAGGCGTGATTCGTCGCCTGCGCCAAACGCTCAAAGCAACCAATCTCGCCCAAGGGGCTCTCGTTGCCTGGAACGTTTCTTCTCAGTATCTTGACTCTGCCTTTGAGTGGTTGAAAGCGCACGATCCCTTCACCGGGCATATCGTCATTCGGACGACAGATGGCCATGTCCCCGGCAATCAGTATCAACTATGGACAACCCTTAAAGTTCCCGCCGGACTCAATACTTTGGACGGACATTGCCAAGTCCTGGCGCCACGCATTAACGCGCAAGGCTACGTATTGCTCCCTCCCAAAGGCATTTTTTCGTTAGGAGTTGGTCATATCAGACGTCGCGGACTACGCCCCGGAGATCGCACTTCCCAACCAGCCAGCATGGACATCCCCGTTCAAACAACACCTTTGACCCCGCTAGAATGGTCTGTTCTAAAAGCATTAAAAGAAGAACTAATCGATGAAGAATTGGTAGAAGAACCTTGGCAAGCTCGAGCCGACTCGTTGGATCTATCCCTTGAAAGCTTTTGTCAACAAGCTCATATCCTGGAAAAGAAAGGAGTCATAGGACGTTTTGCCGCCTTTCTGGAACACTCGGGAAATCCGATTAATCACACTCCCGTCAGCCAATTCAATGGTTTATTCCACTGGGCCGTTCCACCCGGTATGGAAATCCGAGCAGGAGCTGAATGTGGACGTCATATTTGCATGACCCATTGCTATTGGAGGAGTGGCGGTGAACCTTTTGGAGGCGCCCAAATCATGGGAGTCGTCCATGGCCAAACCAAAAACACCGTTTTAGCCCACAAAGCCGCCATCGACCAACACCTCGTCAGTTGCGGCATTCCTGTTCTCCACACAACTGTTTTTTGGAGCCTCAAATCTGAAATCAGGCCTTCAGAAATCTCACCAGAAATCTACAGCAAATGGCTCAATCAAATAACTTCATTTTGACAGTTTTGAACACTACTCCTATCAGGGACAGGAGCAATTTTCTGCTTCCCTGAAACCCTTTTTCATTTCTAAAGTCGGCCAACCTTTTCTTTCCTCCCCTATCGTTTTAATAACAAGATCCCTGTTCCTAGTTGATTAGGAACAGGGATCCATCGTATGAAACAAATTGCCCGATGTGAAGTTTCGAAATTATTTGTCTAAGGGGCCGCCAGGTCCCGGCTTAGGTGTCGGTTTAGGTTTAGGTGTCGGTTCCGCTTTACGTTCCGGTACGATATAATACTTCATGAACGCCTCGTATTTGTCATCCAACTTGATTGAGGGGAACAAAATATTCTTATGAAGGAATACGTAAGCGGCAGCGTCTTTGAGGGCTTGCGGCATTTTGGCTCCCGCCTTAGGATTCTCTTTCATATATTTGACGACTTGAGGATCCTTACCCAGCAGATCGACCGAACGCAGGATAGCATCGGAAGACAGAGGAGAATAGGCGCCATGCTCGCAAACGACGGCCATAGCTAATTCCTGCAAGGCTTCTTCGTTTTTCCCCAATCCAGCCTGAGCAAGGCCACGAGCGTAGGAAATGCGAGCAAGATCTTTCAAGCTCCACCTACTCTTTACCTTTAGCAATTTATCAGTATCAGCCACAATACCCTTCCAATCCTTAACGCCGATCTTGGCCATCGGGGCTAATGCATCCAGAGAGGCATCGATATCGGCAGGAAGAGCCACCTGTTTTGGGAAATTTTTGTACAAATCAGCCACAGCGTTCCAATCAGCCAATGCAACAGCGCATTCCAACTCGTGGAAGGCAGCACGTTGCACATAGTTATCCGGAACCGCCGCAAGCGCTTTGTATTTCGCCTTAAATGCAGCAAAACTAGCCCGAGCCTCACGCATTTTGTTATTCTGCATCAATTCCTGAGCCTGCAGATATTCACCAGGTTCCATCATATAGAACGTCGTGAATCTGCTGTAAGGCAATTGTTGGGCATCAACTTGCACTTGATTCATCTTATACAGAATAGCGTTGCGATTACCGCCCACCACATAAATATCGATAATACCACCTCTCGGCAAATCCGAAGAACTGGCTTTAACCCGAAGATAGGGTTGTCCTTGCTGAGCTTGACCAACATCAAGCCCCATTACTGCGGCTAAGGCAGCTGTCAAAAATAGAGGGAAATGTTTCATTGGCTTAAAATCCTTTCTTTTCACAATATTTATTTACCCTGCGATTCGCGAATAGCGGCCCTGCGAGCTTCAAGGTCCCTATGTTCTTCCATGACAGACGAATCTTTGCCATATCGCTCAGTAAGTTCCGAAACCCGTCTCCACTTGCTTCGCTCTTCAACAGTCATTTTTTGGAAAATGGGTTTTGTCACTTTAATATAACTTTCACCCTGAGTCCATGCAAGATAGCGATCAGAGTTTACCTCAAAGCCTTTGCGTGGGTTATTCCTCTGCCAAAAGGCTTTCATCAATTCTTCCATACCAGGAGCCGACCATTTGATATTACCTTTGTAATTGTTATTCAAATTGAGGAAAGCGGCAATAGCCTCATTCCACTTTTGCATTTTAGCATAGGCAACACCTTGATTATAAAGCATTTCTGGACGATATTTATTGTAATTCTTAACATCCAGATATCGTTTAGCTTCTTCGGCAACTTTCGCATAATCCTTTTTATTCATCTGGAACAGCACCAAATACCTTTGGCCGTCTTCCATAGCCTTGCGGTCAGGATTTTTCTTTGCCCGTTCAGCAATCAATTCTTCGTTCATGACCTTGATCGCCTCGCTAATTTTAGCATTGTCGCCACTATTGCCCATAGCGATTGCTTTGCCCAACTTAGCTTCGCGCACGTAATCTTTATTACGTTTCAGGATTTCATCGTAATAGGGTAAGGCTTCAAGAGGATGAGCTGAAACACGGAGATAATCTCCCAATTGCTTCAAGGTATACGACGTCAAATCCGCCGGTTTGTATTCCTCACGCAATTCACGGAAGAAAGCGCTAATCGTCCCTTCGAGTTTAGCCTTGGCTTCACCCTGTTCGGGTTTTAGGGCTTCCAATTCTTTCTGGTAAACACCGATGACGGCGATGCGCAACATAGTCTTCAATTCGATGTCTTTATCGCCTACACCAGGGAAATTGTAGAAGTGTTCTCTGACTTGGTCAGGAGTCAATTCTTGTCCCATTGCTCGGTGTACATCCAAATAGAATTTCGTGTAACTGCCGATAGCTTCTTCAACACGACGATTTTGAGGGGTCAGTTTTCCTTCACGTACAATAATTTCAGCCAATTTTTTCCGGGTTTCCTCGAAAGCTTGTTTGTTTTTGCCGTTTTTGTATAAACTGACGCCTGCTACAGCCGTTTGGCAAGCGAACGGGTTTTTGTCAGAATCGCATTCCTTCCAGAACAAGTCATAGTACTCGCGAGCCTTTTTAGGATCACGATTGGAGCCTTCTGCCGCATAATTGGCAATGAGGTTATAAGCAGCTTCTGACATGCAGCGCTTATTATCAAGCTTTTGGGCAGCCTCGTAACTGCGAACATAGCAATCGTTTGCTTCCTTAAACTTACCCGAAACCGTCGACAGAATATTAGCCTTCAACAACAAAGCCAACGGATAGACTTTAGAATCTGGAAGTTCCTTGATAATTGATTCACAGTCTTTCAGCGCCAACTGATCCTTGTCTTTGTCCTTCATTTGCAAATTGTTGAAAGCACGTTCATACAACACATTGGCAATATAGGGATTATCTGTATAAGAAGGATAGGTTTGGATGTAGGCGCTATCAGCCTTCACCGCCTCTTCCCAACGCCCTAGCGAAGTCAATGCCGAGCCCAAGAAGAACATGACAGTCTGTGTATACGAAGACTTAGGATACTTTTTAATAAAATCCTGAAGCAACGGGACTGCTTCCTTGAACCTTTTCAACTGAACCAATGCTGCCGGTTCGCAATAACTAGCTAAAATATAGAAATTGCCAGTCGGTTCATTTTTATTGAGATCTTTTACCTTGCGGGCTTGCACAACAACTTCTTCATACTTACCTTCTTTCAACATCTTTTCCAAAGACATCGTATTGAGAAGAGGAGCATAGGCCGATTTTGGGAAATCCTTAATATGCAACTCAACAAGTTCGGAAGCCTTTGCCATATCCCCCAATGTCCAGGTAGTCATGGCCAATTGATACAAATTCGTTTCCCGATCTTTCAGGGTTGAATAACGATCTTCAAGCAAGCGATACACCGCATTGGATAAACGGATAGAGCCATAACTTTGAGTAATGTTAGCAACCCCTTTTAAAGCATACGCATCAAGAATAGATTGTTCTTTCTCAAATTTTTGATAAATTTTTCCCCATTCGGTAGCTTGTTTAAGATCGTAAATTGACATAGTATCACGAAAGCCACCAAATCTCTTAAAGGGAGCAACACGCTTGTTAATCTCAGCGATTTCTCCTTTGACGTCTGAAATGTTGGGAACAAAGCCATACAATTGATACGCTAATTGAGCATAGCCTTGGGCCAATTTGTCATTACCCTCCTCTTGAGCCTCCCCCATCATGACAGTCGTATCAGCTGCTAATTTCACCAACTGCGCACCGTAAGGAGCCATACGATACGCCCCCATATTGAGAACAGATGGGTGATCCTTAAAGAACTTAGCAACCGGCTGAGGTTTCTGTTGATCCAACGCCGCCCGGACCATCGTCACACAGGCAACCACCAACGATTCATCCGGAATTCTTTGTCCTTTGTAACGGTTCAGCACGCATTTGGTAACAGCATCAATGCCTTTTTCAAAATCAGGTTTAGACCCTAGGAAATAGCATTGCGCCATCACGCTATACACTTCACCAACGTTAATACGAGCTTCCTTGCCTCTATCGCGTCTTTCATTCAAAAATTTACCTAACGTCTTTAACGCGTCGTCGTATTTTTTCATACCCACCTCGCACTGCCCTTTCATATAGAGGGACATGCGGAGAAATTCATTCTTTTCACCGGGGAATTTGGTATAGCAGTCTTGGAATGCCTGGCTAGCCTTTTCGAACTCCTTCATTTGCATCAAGCAGATACCCTTTTGGTAATAGAACCAACCGAAGGTATCGCCAAACCCGAGGTCCTTAGCGCGAGGGCCCCAGGTTTCCAAACATTTATCGATCGTCTCGACAGCAGCAGACCATTGCTTTTGCTTCATGGCCTCAATGGCTTGTTTCTGGAATCCAGGAGGGCCGCCTTGAGCAGCTAGTGGTTCCACCATCGACATGCCCATCAATGCAAGAGCAAGAACAGAAAAAGCGGAAACATGTTTCGGTTTCATCATAGTTATTTGTAGATATTATTATGATTAAAAAAAGCATGAAAACGTTCAAAACCTTTCGCTTAAAATAGATTTAGGCGAAAGGTTCGATATCTGGCACGGAGCGGATCTGGGCTGAACATACCTATTCACCTTCATGTCGAGAGGGGGAGCCGAGCGATCCAGTTCTCCTGTCTGGGAAAAGATTTTCAGGGAATTAGCACAATCTTTTTCCCAGACTCTCATGAGTTAAATACGATAGACGATTAATTATTGATCTTCCGGAACGTTCGTCAAGGCAACAGATTTGATATCTGCCCTTGAAAGAGCGTTGAGGACGTCAACAACGCGCTGGTGTTTTGCGCCATTTTCTACGTAAAGCTGAACGACAGGTTTAGAACCGATTGCTTCGGCAGCCTGTCTGAGGTTGTTGAGGTTTTCTACCAGCGAAGGCAATTCGTGGTTTCCAGGATCACTGTCGATAGTAACCTGAGAATCCTGTTTACCCCAGTAGATTACACCGTTGTTATCGACACGGATCAAGCCAGGTTCAATAGCATTATTCGAACTTGAGCTTGGAGCTTGACCGGGCATACTCATATCGAGTTTGCGTTCTTGGACGATAGAGGTTGCGACAATGAAGTAAATCAACAAAAGGAAACAACAGTCAATCAACGATGAAATATCCATTGACGGATCTGCATCGTCCTCAAATTCCATTCTTTTATGTCTAGCCATCTTCTAAAATTCGAGTTAATTGGGTTAAGATCCTTTTGTAGGTACTACGCCAAAGACAATGTCGGAGATTCCCTCCATTCCGGCGACCTTGATAATTGTGCGCGAATTTTTGAAAAGAGATACTTTATCGCCGCGGAGATAAATTCGGAGATGGTAATCTTCTTTTTTAAATTGTTCAGCCTTATTGTGAATATACTCGCGAATATCGTCTTCTGTAGCAAGCGGTTTTGGGGTATCATCTCCCCACATAACATCGGCAGGGAATCCTTTGGGACGTTGTTCGCCGTAAACATTAACGACAATACACCCGTTTGCCGATTTCAGTTCGCCTGAATTAGACGCTACAGGCATAGAAATGTTTTTGTCTCGCTTGACAGTAATAGCCGTTGCATTCACAACAAAGAAGATAAGGAGAAGGAACACCATATCGATCATGGGAGACATATCGATCGAGGCATCCTCTTCAGGTGGAGCTAATTGTCCTTTCAGTTTACTGCTCATAGAAAGATCTTCTTGATATTAGAGGAATTTCATTCCGATCATTTTCCCTTCTGGCAGGGAGGAAGAGTTCCATTGACCAGAAGGGAGGTAGAATCCATCAAGGGGAGATGCATTAAGCAAGCCCTTCAGGAATGCGAGCAAGCTGAGCTTCAGCATTCACGACGTTAATTGAGGTATTCACCATTTCTTGAACAATACCCACGCATTCAGCGACGTTGGCATTAGCGACACCTTTTTGGAAGAAGAAGAATGGCGTTGCGATAATAGCATTAATCAACCCCCAGAACGTCGTCAACAGAGCAACCGAGATAGATCCAGCCAACTGAGTTGGGTCAGCCTGCCCGGTAGCAGCCAACACAGCGAAAGCTTCAACCATGCCCTGCACCGTACCGAACAATCCCAACATTGGAGAAATCTGAGCGCAAAGAGAAAGCATATTGATCCACTTAAAAATCGTACGGCTTTCATTAGTTGTGAAATCGGCGACAGCATCTTCTACAGCGTCGCGACCGAGGTCTTCTGGACGAGTTGCATCGACATTGGGAAGCGCGTAGGCGACCAATCGGCCCAGATAAGTGGGGCTACCAGCGGCAACTTCAATAGCGGAACGCACGCGGCATTCTTGCATCAGTTGAAGAAGCGTTGTTTTCAGATCTTCTGGGCAGAATTTATCTTTACGAAGGGAAATGACATTGAACACCACCAGATAGATGATCAGGAAAAGGACCAGGATAATAGGGATCATTGTCCAACCGCCATCGATAATCCACTTATCCAACATGGTTTTATCTTGCGTTGCAGTAGTTGATTCTGCCGCGTCTTGTGCAAATGCCGACATGGAAAGAGATGCAATAGCTACTGCTGAAAATGCGGTAATACGGTAACCCAGCGAAAGGAGGCGCTTCATAGTAAATAGTATTGTTTATTCAAAAAGATAGATGACTATTATACTTTTTCCCTCAACGACGCAAGCACGGAATCCACAATCTTTCAAATTATGTCACGAACCCTTTTTATTTTACGTTCTGCAGTCGAGCGCAGATCGAACAAATAGGGCGGCATCCACGCGCGGGACAATAAGTTCTTCCATACAGCACCATTCTCAGATGCAACCTACCCCAGTCTTTTTCAGGGAAAATTTTTTTAAGGTCTTTTTCGACACGTTCGACAGAATTAGCCGAGCTAAGTTTCCACCGTCTGGCGAGACGGAAGATATGAGTATCAACAGGAAACGCCGGAATATGGAAGGCCTGATTCATCACGACAGAAGCAGTTTTATGGCCAACACCCGGCAACGATTCCAGAGCTTTGAAATCACAAGGAACCCGGCTTTGATATTGATCGACCAATATACGGCTCAAGGAAACAATCGAGGCAGCCTTTCGTTCTGACAACCCGCACGGACGTATTATCTCGCGAACAACAGAGGGATCTAATTGAGCCATTTCATCTGGAGAATCAGCCATTTCAAACAAGGCAGGCGTCACCAGATTAACGCGAGCATCAGTACATTGCGCCGAAAGAAGGACAGCAATCAACAACGTATACGGATCTTTGTGGAGCAAAGGTACTTCTGGATTAGGAAAAGCCTTAGCCAATTCATCTTGGATAATCAGCGCACGTTCTCTTTTAGTAATCATCACAGAAAGCGGGAGAAGTTTTGCCTTCTCCCGCCAGATGAAACAAGTTTTTAATCAAATCTGTTTATCTTGCCTTAGCATACAAGCCCTTCGAATACCGATGTTGGAGAGCAGCATACATTCTCCGGCAGTGGCTATAACCTTTACGGCGAGCTAACACTTCCATACTAGCTTCAGGACTTCCCCACTGCACCACAGTAATCTCGATATAACGACGTCCCCACTTTTTCATCAACGAACGGGTTGGTTGGTAAATATCAATAGTTCCCGTGCCAACAAGAGCACTGCCGTAGTCGTCAACGACATAGAGATAAGGTTGACCCTTTACTTTGAATCTAGTACCCAAAGGGTAAACAGACCAATCAGCAGCCGCGCTGCGAACAGTTGAGGTGTATTTCAATGAAGTACCAATAGCATTGCGAGGGCCATAAGCCAAATGATCGCCTTCTGTGTGGGTATAAGCAGTTGTCCGGACGACACGAGTTCTTTGGTTGGGATGGTAATAAGGCATACGGTGTTTGTCGCGCCCCATCTTAGGATACTTAGGAGAAGGTTTAGCCGATGGACTAGGAGCTAACGGTTCAACAAATCCTTTCGAGACCTCCCCCGTTTTGACAAACGCCATATCAGAATCGCCTGATCCCAAAAGGCCAGTTACCGAATTTGTCGAACAACTTGCAAGCACAGAAACTGCGCAAACAACAACTGCCAGGAAAAACTTATCGAAGCATTTCATGTTAACCAATGATCTACGGTTAGGGGGACACCCCCGTTCAATGCATGTCCCAGAGACTAAATTCATGATAAAATCACCCTGCCTACCCCTGCGAACAGCTTTATGTTGTGATTCATGTACGCCAAGTCACCCCGCACCGCAATCTTTTTTTTTCCCGCCGTGTGAATTTTCTTACGTCAGGTCTTTCCAAAATATTTCAATTTTTTTTATTTTCGCTTTTGTCTGATCCAGGTATCCTATGCATGACCCAGCAGCAAACGAGTATGGATACGACGTTTTCAGATCTGACCGTCCAATACCTAAAATCCCTTAAGTACAGGGGGATTCCCAACATAGTAATCGATGATGAGGCGCGTCAAATTCTTCGGGAATGGACTTTGCAGATGCGTTCTACTCGCTCTAATGGTTCAACACGCAGCAAGGACATCTCCCAGGGACATGAAAAAAATTTGTCATCCTCAACACCAGCTGCTCAGGGGCCGACTGTAGACAGAGTTGCCGATCAAGGCCAAGGCATCATTGATTTTACGCATCTACGTCATGTTTTATCCGCCGACTCAGAGCCATCAACCGAAAATCCCGTGATTAGCCTGCCGACCCTCGGTGGCAATACGCTTGAAGAAAAATTGAATGCTCTGAGAACCATAGCAGAACATTGGCAACCAGCACGGGTTTTAGGCACCTTGCGTCCAACAATGGTTTTTGCAACAGGCGACCCTCATGCTTCGCTGATGTTGATAGGCGAAGCTCCTGGTTATCATGAAGAACGATTAAGAGAGCCATTTGTGGGGCCAGCAGGCGAAAAGCTTGATGGAATTCTCAAAGCCATGGGCCTCTCTCGCCAGCAAGTCTACATCAGCAATATTGTCAAATTTCGTCCATCCATTCCGAGGCAAACGACCAATAACCGGCCACCAACCCCACAGGAAATCACCTATTGTTTACCAATCATTACCAAGGAAATTGAATTAATTAACCCTCGAGCCATCATAGCCCTCGGCGCCACAGCAGCTAAGGGGCTCCTAGGGACAGCCAATACACCGTTGTCTGCGCTCCGCGGCAAATTCCATAATTTCCAGGGGATTCCGGTACGAGTGACTTATCATCCTAGTTACTTATTGCGCAATGAAGAGCTCTCTGAGCGTCGCAAGGTCTGGGAAGACATGCTAGCCATCATGGAATTATTGGGCATGCCTATTTCAGACAAACAACGTCATTTCTTCCTACCTAGAAACCGTTAATTCCTGTTGTCTATGGATTACCTAAACATCCTCCAAACATGGCACCACAATCGTTTGAAAAAGCTCCTTCCACTGGAAGGGAAACTTCGAGCCTCAGCCATTCTGCGCAACGAATACGCCGGATTTCGATCAGCAGTAGACGTCGGAGAAAACCAATTATCCGTCATTGCCCAGCTCACAAGGACCTCGCCCTATGAGGTATCATCTGGTATTGGGGAAGAATCCCTCTCAGCAGCAGCTCGACGTATGATAGAGGGCCACATTCAGGGGATTTCTCTCATTGTTGAAGAGGCCTTGTTTGGCGCACGTTCCAATGATTTGCCTGTCCTCTCGAGAATGAGCCCTATCCCTGTATTGGCACGAGGATTATGGACACACCCAGTGGAGATTTGCCAAGCTATTGTCAGCGGAGCCGATGCCATCAATCTCGTCGCTGAAATACTCGACAACGCCACCCTACGCGACCTCTATGCCCTTGCAACAGGACTCGGGCTCGACGTCATGGTTGAAGTCCACTCGCTCCAAGATGTTGAACGCGCTCTAGATCTAGAAGCAGATCTCATCTGCATCAATCACAAAAATCTCCATACAGGCAGTATCAATCCCGATCTTACCGAATTGCTCATCGATGAAATTCCAGCTTCAACAGTTGTGCTCAGCGCTGGAGGAATCGACAGTATTTTCCAAGCCCAGCGTCTTCTTGAAGCTGGCACCAATGGACTCATTTTAGGCCAAGCCCTCACGCAAGCCCATATTCCTCAGGATTTCATCGCACAAATTCTCGACCTCCGCATGTCCGAATAATCTCAGCAGCCAGAGGGTATTTTTGGGAGGCCCATCACCCTACTTTTGTCTGCATGAAATGGGGTATTGCAAGTTTTAGAGTTCAAGGATCCATCAGCAACCCAAGAAACCATTGGGAGAATTACCGACATTGCTAGATGAATCCAGTTGATTGACACGACTAACCACCACAGACAGAACGATTACCTGCACCGGAACACGAGCCATCGAGGGAGATAAGTCGAAGTTCTCAGTCCACAAAAAAGGATTGTCAACAACACCGGACAAGCCAGTGATTGACAATCCTCGGGAATAATTCTTAAAAACAGAGATTACTGCAATTCAGAAGCAGCTTCCTTGTCGAGCAAGAAACAAGCATTAGGATGCTTTTGCAAATATGAAGCAGCCACTTCAGAGGTCACAGGGCCTTCCACTGCTTTCTTAACGATCGGAGCCTTCTTGGCGCCCCACGCCATCAAAACGACACGACGAGCCGCCATAATCGTAGCAACGCCCATGGTAATAGCAGTTTTTGGCACATTTTCGATACCACCAAAAGCAGGGGCAGCATCGCTACGGGTCAATTCATCGAGCTGAATTTTACGAGTGATCGTGGAGTCATCTGATCCAGGTTCGTTGAACCCGATATGCCCTGTACGGCCAATGCCGAGAATTTGTAGATCGATACCGCCGCAATCTTTAATTTTTTGTTCATAAGCAGCGCAATGAGCATCGAGATCTTCCGGCGCCACCAGACCAGAAGGCAGGTTAACATTTTCCGGTTTGATATCGATATGATCGAACAAGTTGTGGTGCATGAAGTACCAATAAGATTCCGGATGTTCACGAGGTAACCCGCTGTATTCATCCAAATTGAATGATGTTACATTGGCAAAGGAAAGGCCTTCTTCACGATGCATACGGACGAGTTCAGCATAGAAAGGCAGAGGAGTAGCACCCGTTGCTAAACCAAGGACAACCGGTTTGCCCTCTGCTGCTCGAGAACGAATTAGCTCTGCGACTTCCGCAGCCAAAGACTTGGCGGCGTCTTGAGGTGTATCAAAAACTTTAACTGGGATCATACCGGACTGAGTGTACGCTCTTTCTCCACTAGTTCAATAAGAATATGTAAAAACAGGCAACATTTATTAGAGGGAAGGAAGAGCGTTCATTAGCTGAGTTCCTACGATTTAGTTGGAGCTTCAACCCTTCGTGAGAAGGGAGCTGGCGTCCATTGGATGTCATCCACCGGGCCCTCCCCCTGGATACGGAACAAGCCGCCAGCAATCATAAACAAAGGCGAGGTTAACAACGCCGGAACACCACGCAGCTTGACTCTCAAGTCGGCATGTGTGTATAGGTCGGACATCCGAATCCATCCACCGCCACTCAAAGCCATATTAGATCCTTGAGCCGTAAAACTATCCCCCTGGGTACTAGCAGATTTGACATAACCATCCTCCAACACGAACTCGCATCGGGCTTGATTGATATTGTACTTGATTAAGTGGTTCATCCCCGGAACGACAGAAGCAATAGCATTACCCAACTGCCCCAGCAAAGGAATATTGACCAGATCGCCATTAACAACGCTAGCCTCACCTTGACCAGTCAACGTATTAATATCACCACCTTTTGACCTGAAACTGACAGATCCTTGTACTGTTGCTGTGGGCAAGTCCTGATCATACGATTGACCAATAGATGCCAAATCTAACTGATTGACCGTCACTACCCCGTTTAAATCATCTGCTTCGTCAATACGCGCATCAATTTTCCCCACAAATGATCCCTTCCAAATGGAGCCAGACAAATTATTAATACGAACCCACTCAGGCGTAATTTCGATGGCACCTCTAGCCTGGGACATCTGCAGAGTTGTCCCTAACAAAGGATAATCAACCGCCCCCGAATACGTTCGGAAGGAAATATTCCCTTTCATTAACGACATATCGTCCCCCATAGGGAACACTCCACTCCCCCACAATGACACAGGTCGGTAAAATTTAAACTTTGAAAGGACTCGAGTTGTCGATTTAGAAAACATGCGGATTGAGTAATCAGGATAAACCGTTCCCTCGATACCTTTGACACGCACCGTATCTGAAGGGAAATCAAAAACGACGCTATCAGCCAGCAGGGTACTCTGAGAAGGCCCGCCACGAATATTACGTTCTGCTAGGAATTCTTTATTGTCATACACAAGTTTGGGAGAAGTCAAGGTAACTTGAGACACACCCACCACAGCCTGAGAAACAGCTGACGCGAGGTTTACACCCTGGTACTCGATATGAGCCGCCTCGAGCCAGGCATCAACCACATACCCTTCTCCTTGCAGCAACTGGGGAACATTCAAATTGGCCTGGAAGGCCAATGACAAAGAACTTTGATCATTGAAGCGAAAGCGTTCCATGAAAAAATCATCATCTTTCAATCCTAGGAGAGAATCCCATGTATTCAACAACATCGTGTTTTGGCCTAAGAGAAATAGATGGTCTTTTCCAAGGCTACCTTGACCAAAAAGTTCAACGAATTGTCCATTGACATGCTGTAACCGGCACGAGCGCAACATAAGTTCCCCGTTATCAAACAAAACATCCAGATTTAGAGAGGCGAAAGGTACATTATTCCAGGCAAAAGCATCCGTCTTAAGAGTTAAGTCTAACGATTTAATTCCATAATATGTTTCCCCCTCAAGATCGATGCATCCTCGAACACCCAATTGAGCCTCCTGAGGGAGTTTTAGTTGTTGAGGGAAACTCGCCCGGCCCTTTAGCAAACGTTCTATCACTTGAGGCGGAAATGAACTTGATCCAGAAAAATGCACTTCGTTATCTATAACAACCCCAGTAGCCTCCAACGATCCATTATCTCGTTGCAACACGCATTGTTCAATAATAAGGCGGTCATTTTGATATTGAGCATCCATTGCAATAGATCCCATATCTACATCCATAACAGCAAAATCTTTCAATCGCAAAGTAACCTCAGCATGGTTGATTTGTGGAGTTTCCTGCCACCCATTAGGGAAGGCCGCCTCGCCTTTAATGCTCAATACAGGGTCACCCCGCAACGTTATTTCTGGAGGCAAATTAAATTGTTCATCCACAAACGAACGAACTAAGGATACCCACGACTCAACCCCCAAGGTACTGCGAAGATCAAACTTCATATGTCGATCTTTTCCCATCACCTGTCCATACAGAGAATCAAGCCCTTGTTTAACGGAAAAATCCGAAATGTAAAAATTTCCATCTTTATAACTGAAATCAGTTGAAAAACGTTCAAATTCTTCTTCACCAATTGAAAAGCGATTTACAGTCAAATTTCCCAACGCTTGCAAATGTTCAAAATTATTCCATTTGTCATTCATTCGTATTTCAGAAACCACTTGAAACGAAGGAGGCGACAGCAAACTCAGGCCATACGGCAATCGAACAGGCACGTCAGTTAGAGCCAAAATCCATTTCAACACCGGGATTGAACTCTTGAGATGAGAGCGAATTTCTCGAGTTTTGAGATCAACTTTCGAGGATAAATCCAATTGGCCAGATCCAGAGGCCTCACGACATGATAACTGACGCAACCAAATCGTATTGCCAAAATAATTCACATCCACAGAAACATCTCGGAGCGCCAAATCGCCATAACGCAAAAACGGCGTTTCCCAATTGACCATAGCCAAGAACTGCCCCCCCTCGTAACTCTCGTCTCTTACGGCAAACCCAATTTTCAATTCGGGAGGTTGGTCGCGACGCCACGTTATTTTGGAAAGATGTTCCAAAACGACACGAAGAGATTCAGGAAGAACATTTGAGTTCGATAATGATGAAGTCGAATCCGGATTTTCCAGAAAACGTTGGATATTCTTCACAGTCCCCTCCAGTTGAAATTTCATCCCCTGTAATTCGCCTCGGAACCCTCTGAAATCGACATCGCTATTATTGTGAAATGTACACACACCCGAATCAATCCTAGCTACCGCACGATACGGGCCCAATGCTTTCCAGATAGCAGAATCTACCTCAGCATTGATACCCTTTACCTCAATGCGCTCCAATTCCAACGTACCATTCCAAAAAGCATCTGAATCTAAATTAATCTGGATATCCTCCACATGCACCACAGGTTTTCCCAGAGCTGACAGGCGGGGGCCCCACTCAACTTGTTCGACATAGATGACAACACCGGCCCAAATATTGATACGTATCGATCCGAAACGAACGTCAGCGCCCCGAATGCGGCATTCAGTTTCCAACAGATCAATTAGAGGTCGCGGTAAACCTACTAACGCAACCCATGCCACACTGCCACCGCATACAAGCAAAATCAAGATGATCAAAGCGGGGATCAACCCTCGAATCCATCGAAAAATAACAGAAGTTCGTGACATGACAACTAAATCCGCGACCAATGGCAGGCGCACTATAGACGCTTCTGCCAATAAATGCATTACTTAAATTTCACCACTTCCTATTCCCCGCGTTTTTGTTCGGGTCGATCGTTTAAGCATCTCAGCTACCGTCCACAAGACATAGACTATACTATAAGCAAAGAAACCAGCAAAAGCGCAAGAAAGTAAAACCCCTACAACTAACTCAGTCCCTAACATCCAACAATTTAACTGACTCAATGCACTCAACGACTGCTCCACCGCAACAGTTTTCAGCATATGGATATTAGCGCCAGATCCAGAACAGCCCAGTAACCTAAAAAACCACCACCCTAACGACCACTGTATCGGCAGCACAACAACAATACATCCAGGAGGAGATATCCACGCCATAAGTACGGCTACTGGAATATTGGCTTTCTTCCACAAACATGCCACGACCGCCCAACACGATTGCATTGGTATTGGCAACAACGAGGCAATTCCTCCAAAACAAGCACCAAGCGCAACGCTGTTCTTTTCCCATTGCCACATCCTCTTATCAAAGAGGCCGACAGACAAATATCGTCCCATCCAAGTCTTCTTCTGATGCTCCGACCGGAGATATTTCCTAACCTTCAACCGAAGAGCTCTGTAGGGCCGCTCCATTATTTGTAATTCTCTACGAGCCACTCAGAATAAGCAACAAAAAACGTCTGCCGTTGACGCACATCCCTTTTTCTAGTTTAACAATACTCACTTGAAGCACTCGCCCTCTCAATTATAAAAAGACTTTTCCTTGCATTCTTGTCCATTTCTGTAAATTCACTGTTTCAGGTTATGCCTAAAGAACGTCTCGATCTCCTCCTCGTCTCACGCGGTCTTGTCGAATCGCGCCAGCTTGCCCAACGCCTCATCCTAGCAGGAGAAGTTAAAGTCAACGACAGCCCAATCACTAAACCCGGCACCAAAGTTGCTGACGACTCTCGCCTTGAAATCAAAAATAAACCCCGGTATGTCAGCCGAGGCGGACTCAAGTTAGAAGGAGCCCTCAACGCCTTTCTCGTTTCAGCAGAGGGTAAAGTTTGTCTCGATATTGGTTCGTCCACCGGAGGGTTTACCGATTGCCTGCTCCAGCATGGAGCGATACGTGTCCACGCCGTTGACGTAGGGACCAATCAGCTTGTATGGAAACTCCGCAACGACCCTCGAGTCATCGTGCGAGAGCAATTCAATGCCCGTTATATGACCCGAGAGGACATCGGCGAAGAAGTCGATCTCATTGTCTCCGATGTATCGTTCATCTCGCTCACCAAAATTTTACCAGCGGCATTTCCCTTACTTAAAGAGGGAGGGGACATTCTCGTACTCATTAAACCTCAATTTGAACTCCAGCCACAAGACATCGGACCAGGCGGTATTGTAAGAAGCCCACAACTCCGCCAACAGGCCGTGGACTCTATCTACAATTTTGTCGTCGACAAACTCGGTCGTCAATGGATGGGGGTCACCAATTCGCCCATAACCGGAACTGATGGCAACCACGAATTTCTTGCCTGGCTCAAATAACACTCGGTATTCTCTCCCATCACCTGAAGAAGATCCATCTATCGACGTCCTACATCACCGACAGATGAATACCTTGCCATAAGCACAAAAATTATTTAATTGACAGAATCCTATCGTCTCACCTGGAAAACTCCTTGTTGGGTAGCTCCCAAGATCGGATGTAGTATCATTTTATTCGTCACAGTATAGCTTCCTACAATCATCGACTTACTTGAATTAATTTTTCCCTCCCATTGAATTCCAGCTGCGGTTTCGCCATCTCCTGGAGTATTAAAAGTAATCGTATCACCATTGATAAATCCTTTGATAGGACCACTTCCTCCTAGTTCATTACCTTTTATTGAAAGATAGCCAGAAATTAAGCGATTGCCATTTTGTTCAAGAACAAGTTCGATATCCGCTTTTCCCCCGAATGTAGTATTCTTACACGTTCCCACCCATACTCCAGAAACGGAACTATCGTCATCGCAAGCCCCTAATACAACAGGCACAATGCACGCAGTCAATAATCTCACCCATTTATTCATAACAACCTTTTAGTAACATTTATTCCCCAATATCGCTATAAAAAAAATGAGATTTTTACATTAATTTTTCAGCTAACATGTAAAAAGGATATCCGCTGTTTAACGGATATCCTTTTTAGGAACAAGCTGTTATATGCTTGGGAAATACACTTTAGGTTTCAGGGAAGGCCTGTTTCCAAGTTTTGCCACCATCGCTACTTTCGTAAATACCTTTTTCAGCGAATACAGTGACATGGTTGAGGTTTTTGTCATCGATATCGAGAGCATAAGCTGCTCCCCATCCCTGATTTTCGGCACGTTTTTCCCAGAACAACCCTTCGGATTCCGTATAATAGACACCACTTCCATCCAGAGGCACGGCAAATATCGTCGTTCTATCTTTGCGGAAATAATCTAACGCGATTGTTGGTTGATCCACGGGGAAATCGCGGCATTTACGGCTCAATGTTTCTCCTTGGGTGAAAGAAGAATAAAATCCACGTTGTGTAAAGAAATAGACTTGAGACGCCCCTCTCACATCGAAGAGACATTTGAGTGGAGCCATTCCTGGGACTTCACAAACCCGTCGCCACGATTGTCCGGCATCGGAGGAATAGAAAACGCGTCCCACCCTGGAATCTGGATCGACACTGCATGCCATCAGGTGTCCCTTGGTTAAGGCATAATGGTTCAGATGCGTCCAGGACTCATTTTGGGGACCCGTCTGTTGCCAATTTTTGCCACCGTCCTTCGTCAGCAACAATCCCTTGCATTCTGAACCAACCAAAATTGTTTGTGGGTCAAAAGGATCAACACTAATCAATTCGCCAGCCAGGGCGCGATCGGGATTGGGATTAACTGCAATATCTTTATTAAGCAGAGTCCAGGATTCTCCCTTATTATCGCTACAGAATAGGGCACCTCCCGTAGCATGTACACCCAGCAGCAAAATCCGGTCACCTGCCATTGCCATGGAACGGACCCATTTGACACCTTGCGGCATTTTCATAGGTTGTTGTTTCCACGTTTCGCCCACTTTCTCCATCAGGACGATGCGATCGCGCAGGCGGGCAACCGCCAAATTCGGCGCTAACAGAGAATATCCCAACATTCCTCGGCATTTAGGGAAACGCATCGGCGCCAATTTCCGAGCCGCTATAGAGGTGATCGACACCTGACTGATCGAGGCAGAAAAGATTCCCTTGCCTTTTCCCGGAATGGTTCTAAACGTCATACCCGCCAACATCGTTTTATCCTGAGGGACATAGCGTTCCAACTCCAGAGTCCATTTCTTACCGTCAGGAGACGACAAGGCCTTAAAAATAGGGCCTGAACGAACAATGCGCACCCAGGGATTTTTTTGTTTGCCCGGCGTCAAAGCCATGCGGCCGGTCCCCAGATCGCTAAAGTCAGCGCTCGTGCGCAACTCACCTGTCACAGTATGAAAAATGGCAAATTCCTTATCATACCCCGCGCGGTCATCTTGAGTTCTCACCATAAGGCCAGCCCAGCACCAATCGCCAGGGTTGATTTCTCGACTACAGATCGAGTCGATGTGTGCCGTCAGGACAAAATCGCCTTCAACTTTTTTATTAACGAAATACTCACCTTCGCCGACAAAATGGAAAGCCTCGGCATTATTGGTTACAGCGTGAGCCAAACCGGTTTCGCCTCGCGTCTTGAGAACCCAATCGTCCGACAATTTCGATTTTGCTGACACAGTTAAATGCGGAGTATCGATCGTTTTATTACTCTGGTAAAAGACTCTCGCCCAAAGTTCGTTTTTGCCATCAAGCAACATCGTCTTGGCGATAAATGGAGTCTTATCCGAGATTGCGATCAATTTATTGCCATTGTAATATTCCACCCGGTCTGGGCGGTCAGAAGTCATCTTAACAGCCAACAAGTGTTCATGACCACGTTCCTGTCTCAGCAAAGTAGCGGTGGGAGTTTTACTATCTTTTGCACAACACAAATTGTCGAGCGGGATCATTTCCATCGGATGCCCAGGACGTTCCCACCCCAACCAAGCGATCGTATATTCGAAATTGGCGTCTTTTTTGAAATATGAGAGTTCCAATGGAATCATCCCCTTTTCCAAGAACACAGAAACGCGTTTATCGGAAGCGCTGTGCAAGCCATCATTATCAATCACCACCTTGTCACCCAATTTTAATCGGCTACCATCGCACGTTTTCAGTTGCAAGGAGTAAGCACCTGTTTCAGGGACACGCAACATGCCCTTCCACGAAAAGGCGAAGTTGCCTTCCCGCAATCCTCGAAGCGAAAGATCCAAGCCACGAGACATTCCCGTCCTTAAAGGCTTGTTAAAATCGATAGAATCCAAAGATCCATGAGCCATATCGCCTTCCACATAAGAGTACTCTAACCCCGTCTCAAGCGCCACCGTACGTTGGTCAGCAGAGATTGCCTGTTCTTCCTGGACAGCGTCCAATACGAATTCGCGGCTCTGATCGAACACGTCGTACACCGTAAGGCGCACATAAGGCTTACGGGAATCCGGCATACGCAATACCTTCGTACGAACTTGAGGAGTTAGTTCTTGCACCGCCAATACAGGTTTTCCCTGACACTGAGGATTGTCAAAGACTTCAATTTTATATCCTAACTGAGGAGATGACTGTTCAGTCAACGACCAATCTACAATGACATCTCGCCCCGACTGGCGCACCTTGCCAGAGGCATTAATCGCATCTAGCGTAGGTGTATCCGGTTGTTTAATTTTGAACTCATACTTCTTTTCAGGTTCCAAATTAGCTCCTAATGCACGATTGCACGAATAAATCATATGTACAACGGATCCATTTTCAATGACGTTGACAATCCACCCAGGGAACCAAATTCCATCGTCCTTGTGGACATCTACCGTTACCGTATCGCATTTTTCCCACTTCCCCTGGACCCTTGCAAAACCCTTACCCCGCCATAGGCCACGCTGTTTGCGACCGCCATGGCCAAAGTCTTCCATAAATCCACCATTTCCTTTAAATCCCGTAGCCGCCGCCGGCACGAGGAAAGAAGCGATATGATGCCAAATTCCCGTTTTGTGATCTTTCATCCACCAACCCACATGGCATTCCTGTTTTTGCTGATCAGTTCCCCACAATCGCATAAGCATCGTGTACCACTGTTTCGTCTTGATCCAAGAAGCATGCGGGCTACCCGCTTTACCAGAAGCGCCTTCGCCCACATATTGTTCCGCGTACACCTCTGGATTCACATATTCATTGCGAACCTGACGTCCCTTATAATCTTCACTCGGCCAGAATGACCACACAGTTCCAGGCCGGTAAGATTCTCGAGACGCTTCATCAGGAGTATTGCAGGCCACGCCGCCATAAAAATACCCACCAACAGGCCACGTATTCATATTCCAGCAAGCATAATAGGTACTCTCCGGCCATTCGGGATATAAGAGGTCGACCATGAAAATATCCGCTCCATCAGACAACTTATCACCGTACCATGTAGCACGAGCACTACATGCCAGCCACACGAATGCCCAACAAATGATTAATCGACACACCATTTTCATAGACGCAGTAGATACGCCTAAACATTTCCGTTTTTTCAAAAATTCCCCGTCAACTTGAGTCATATCTAAGCCAATAACAACCGACCAAAGAGGTCAAAATTTTCCATTTACCAAATAAGTCAGATTCCCCAAACATCATGTTTCTTGTCAAATGTTCGACAATCAGGCAGAATGCAGCCTCGTCATGCGTAAACGAAGAATCGTCATTCTTGGTTCTACAGGCTCTATCGGTACAAGTGCCCTCAAAGTAGCCCGAGATATTCCCGAGTGTATGGAAGTCGTTGGTCTTGCAGCCAACTCAAGCGTCGAAGCGTTGGCCCGACAAACTCGCGAAACGGGCGCCAAGCGGATTGCTATTTTCGATTCTTCCAAAAAACGCGAACTAGCAGAGCTTGTTGGCCCTCATGTCGATATCCTGACAGGAGAAGAAGGGCTTTATACACTAGCCCAAATGGATGAAGCAGACATGGTCCTCATTTCCATCATCGGCACAGCAGGTTTGCGACCAGCGTTAGCAGCTATCCAAGCCAACAAAGATCTCGCCATTGCCAGTAAGGAAATTCTCGTCATGGCCGGAGAAATCGTCATGACAGCCGCCGCACGTCAAGGAGTCAAGCTCATACCCGTCGATAGTGAGCACAATGCTATCTACCAATGTTTGCAAACCAACCACCGTAGTCCAGAACAAATATCACGCCTGATTCTGACAGCTTCGGGAGGACCGTTCCGAACCTGGCCCCAGGAAGCCCTTGCACAAGTCACCCTAGAACAGGCTCTCAAACATCCTACGTGGAGCATGGGTAAAAAAATTACCATCGACTCGGCCACACTTTTCAATAAAGGCCTTGAGATGATCGAAGCCCGTTGGCTTTTCGACGTCCCAATGGAAAAAATCGACGTCGTCGTCCATCCCCAAAGCATTGTTCACTCCATGGTCGAATTCGTCGACGGCTCCATCATGGCCCAAATGAGCACGTCAGACATGTGTTTCCCTATTCAATACGCAGTCACGTGGCCCGATCGCGTAGCCAACTCTCTGCCATCGCTCAATTTTGCCCAACTTGGTTCGTTGTATTTTGAAGCTCCCCGGGAAGAGGCCTTTCCAGCCCTTCGCTTAGCTCGCCTTGCAGGGACAACAGCAGGAACAATGCCTGCAGTTCTGAATGCCGCCAATGAGATAGCCGTCGATGCCTTCATGCACAACCGCATAGGTTTCACCGACATTTGGGACATCGTACGCCAAACTATGGAAGCACACACCCCCGTCTATCCCCAAGGCCAACTAGCCCCCATCCTCCAGGCAGACGCTCAAGCTCGCGACCAAGCACGCCAAATTTGTTGTCAAATTCAGTCAACCCGCTCGCACTGAGTACAAAAATTCCTGCTTGCACACGAAATTTTCCTTGACGAGTCACGAGAATTCAGTACAATCTTTCCACCTTTTCAATTCAAGCCGATTTAGCTCAGTGGTAGAGCACCCGCCTTGTAAGCGGACGGTCGTCGGTTCAAATCCGACAATCGGCTCCATTTTTGTTTTTTATTAATTTAGGTTGGGTAGTCATTTTTTTGAGTTCTAGATATTTTTGAGAATCAGCATTGCCAGATTACCCACGAATCGATAAGGTTCATGCTCATGAAAATCGAATTGGATTCCCCCTTGGATATGCATTTACACTTGCGCGACGGGAATATGATGAGACTCGTAGCACCCTTAAGCGCCCGTTACTTTTCTGGGGCAGTCATCATGCCCAACCTAGTACCGCCAGTTAATTCGCTGGAAAAATTATTAGCCTACAAGCAACGTCTTACAGAAGCCCTCTATAGCTACGACTTCCATTTATATATGACTTTGTTTTTTCAAAATTATACGGAAGAAGAACTACTGCGAGCAAGATCCCACATCATAGGCATCAAACTGTATCCAGCCGGAGTCACGACCAACAGCGCCAACGGCGTCGCTAACATTCTTCAGGCAGAAACCACACTCAAAATCATGGAAGAACTAGCAATTCCCCTGCTTGTTCATGGAGAGACTCACGGTTTTGTCATGGATCGCGAGCAAGAATTTTTGGATATTTATCGCGATTTAGCCATTCGGTTTCCCAAGTTAAAAATTTCGATGGAACACATAACGACCGCGGCGGCTCTCAAACTGCTCGATGAATTTGAGAACCTCTATGCGACCGTCACATTGCAGCATTTACTCATCACGCTAGATGACGTCGCAGGCGGTTTACTCCGTCCCCACTTATTTTGCAAACCAATAGCCAAGCGCCCAGAAGACCGCGATGCACTGCAGCAGGCAGCCTTATCAGGGCATCCCAAGTTAATGTTTGGCAGCGACTCAGCCCCACATCCCGTTCACGCCAAAGAGGCATGTGGTTGTGCTGCGGGAGTTTTTACAGCGCCCATCGCCCTACCCATGTTAGCCGAACTTTTCGAGCGGCATCACGCCTTGGATCACCTGCAGGCATTTATCTCAGACAATGCACACCGAATCTACGGACTACCTCGCCAAGCGAAAACCGTCTCTCTCATTCGTCAAGAAATGACAATACCCCAGAAATACGCAGGGTTTGGAGAACGAGTCGTCCCCATGAATGCCAAACAGACAATTTCGTGGTCTTATGAAGACTAGCAATCACACGAATCAGCACCAGTTAGCCTTGACTCAGAATCCTTTCAGTAACATTCTCACGCTATGTCCGATTCAGCATTAATCGAAGAGATCCTGCAACTTAAACACCAACACAATGCCATCATTTTGGCCCATAGTTATCAGCGACCTGAAATCCAAGATCTTGCCGATTTTGTAGGAGATTCTTTAGCTTTAGCTTACAAAGCCCAGGAAACAACTAGCGACGTCATCGTCTTTTGCGGTGTCCACTTCATGGCAGAAACCGCAAAAATCCTCAATCCGCAAAAAAGAGTACTTCTCCCTGATTTGGAAGCAGGCTGTTCTCTAGAAGCTTCTTGTCCGGCTGAATCGTTAGCCCAATTTTTAGAAGCTCACCAAGACAAAAATTATTACGTTGTCGCCTACATTAACTGTTCCATTGGGGTTAAAGCCCAGGCAGACGTCATCGTCACTTCGGGCAATGCCGCCAAAGTAGTTGCGCAGTTACCAAGTGATCGCCCCATCTTGTTTGTTCCCGATCACAATCTAGGTAACTGGGTTCAAGAACAGTTAGGTCGTTCCATGGAAATATGGAATGGGGCTTGCCATGTCCATATGGAATTCACAGCCCATCAGATCTTGGAGCTCAAAGATCGTTATCCAGATGCCGAAATCGTATGCCACCCGGAATGTCCCAAAGAAGTCCGAGATTTATCGCACCACATTTGTTCGACGGAAAAAATGATTGCCTACTGCCGCGAAAGTTCCAAGAAAACTTTTATCATCGTCACTGAAAGTGGCATCTTGCATCGCTTGCGCCAACTCGTTCCTGACAAAGAATTCATCGGGACCACCACAGCCCAATGCACTTGCAGCGAATGCGGCTATATGAAGATGAACACTTTGGAGAAACTCCGTAACGCCCTGAAAAATCTTGAGCCATCGATTGAGTTGCCAGAAGAGCTTTTGCAGAAAGCAGCTGCGCCATTGAGACGGATGCTGGAACTTTCTAAATGAAGTTTTCATGATCAGAATATCCGATTACATTGCATCAGCAGGTGGCTGGTTATCTGTTGAGCAATTTATGGAAATAGCATTGTACCATCCCCAGGATGGTTATTATAACGCCTCTATCCAAGATATCGGTTTTCGCGGCGACTTTTCCACTACAGCCACTTTGTCTCCTCTTTTGGCCAAAGCGCTCGTTGCCCGCTGGGAAGAAGCATGCGAGCGGACACGGCAAAAGCTTCCATTTCTGGAAATTGGTGCTGGAAATGCTTCGCTAGCCATGGCTATCATGGAGGAATTAGGATTTTGGAAACGGTTGTCTATTCATTACCACATCGTTGAGACCTCGCCTCAATTGCGCGACCTCCAGCACATAGCCCTCGGAAATCGCGGCACCGTTCACCCAAGCATGGAAAAAGCGTTGAAGAGCTGTAAGGGTAAAGCCTTCATCTTTTCCAATGAACTCGTAGACGCCTTTCCTGCCAGAGTTTTTGAACAAACAGAAGATGGGTGGAAAGAAGTCGGAATTGTCGTTAAAAATGGGGCCATTACCGAAGAGCTACGGGACATAGAGAAGCCCGTGCGTTCCTCCATCCTAGAGTATTCTTCGACCAGGATAGGCCAACGCATTGAAGTACATGATTCTTACGCGCAGTGGTTTGTCAGTTGGTTGCCTCAGTGGAAACGCGGGGTCATGACAACAATCGACTATGGAGACCGTTTTCCCCAAATCTACGAGAGGAAACCTCATGGAACCATGCGAGGATACTTCAAGCACAGAATGTTGACAGGGATGAATCTCTACAAGCATCCAGGAAAGATGGATTTGACCTGCGATGTTAATTTTTCGGAGATCGAGGCGCTTTGTTCTCAATGTTTGGGCGATCGTTTACAGTTTTTGACTCAACGAGAGTACCTCGCCCCCTACGTATCGGGTTCCCCCCAAGATCAATTCCTTACTTCAGAATTAGGCGCTGGGAGTGAATTCAAGGTCTTTATCCAATCGCGTCTTTCGTAAACGACAAACACAATATGCATATCGTTGAAATACACAACAGATCAACTACACTCATCCGACGCTTGCTAAGTATTTGGGAAGGTTCAGTCAAAGCAACACACCTCTTTCTCTCTGACGAAGAAATAGATAAGATCAAAAAATACGTTCCACAAGCGCTTCAAGACATTCCGCATCTTATCATTATCGAAGACGACTTGCACGTTCCTGTAGGTTTTATGGGAATTGCCAATCACCACTTGGAAATGTTGTTTATTGCAGATGAAGAACGAGGCAAAGGATTCGGCAAGCAGCTTATTCAGTACGGAATTTCCCATTATTCCGTTAGTAGTGTTGCCGTCAACGAACAAAATCCCCTCGCTCGCGAGTTCTATGAACACATGGGGTTCCAAGTTTACAAAAGAACAGAATTCGATGAACAAGGTAATCCCTACCCTCTGCTCTACATGCAGTTAGGTAACTCTTAATTGCCACTAACACCGTCTTTAACGACACCACACAGGGAATGTCGCCAGCTGAAGTTCGCAGGCTTGGCTAGTTGAGACAGCGACTCGATCACACATTTTGGGAGAAGAATGCTCAACGAACGCGATCCGTTTGGTTATATGTGCATGGTTCCGGGAAGTGAGGGAAGGCCTCTGAGCCTTTATCGCCCAGTGTCATTTGTAATTCCGACAATGACCGTATGGGAAATGCGTTGTGGCGAGTCGAATACTACAACTCGATAACGCCACCTTCAAGCTTTACGCGTCGTTTTACACGATACGATTCATTTGACGAATTCGTTTTGCCGAAAGGCCTCGCTTGGAACCTCGAGGGCTTTTGTTATATGATGTGGGTGTCCAGACGTATTTTATGTCGCTATCGGTTCTCGAATCTCAGACGGATTTTGGAATCCACAGTTAACATGAGGCGGCCACCATCCTTCCTAAAAAGAATATCAAGCCATTACACCACAACTTGTCCGCCTCTTGTGATCGATCATAAACAAGGCATCTTTATCGCAATATTAATCTTTTCAGCAACTTAAATTTTTTTGATATGCGATTGACATAAAAAAACTACTATGCTCTAGGCAAATCTGTACTGAAACATAGACGTTACTCTATTGTAGACAGACTTTGTTTTTAACTGAAATATCGTTACCGATGAATAACTACTACGATAAGATCTACTATCTCACATTGCCAGGAACGACTAAACCCAATGGTCCCTTTAGCGAACAAGAATTAATAGGATTCTACAATAATCACCAAATCCCCTACGGCTCTATGGTCTGGGCTCAAAGGTGGGAGGATTGGAAACCACTCGAACTAGTATTTAACTGGACCTATACGCATTCCCAACCTGTGCAACCACAACCGAAAATGCCAATGCCAGCTCCAGGACCTGAGACTCAACCACCAGTAACACCAGGCACTACTCCGATGGGGTATTATCCAACAAACCCCACGCCAGGGGTACCAATTTACCCCCGACAGCAAGAACCACAAGTAACAGCAGTGCGGCTCAACTTTTGGGAGCTAACGAAGAGGGCCATGAAAACGAGAAAAACATCAGGCCGAGCTACTCGTATGGAGTATTGGGCTGCTCACCTTGCTTGTTTAATATTTTGTTATATTTCGGGGCTTATTGCAATTTTGGTAGTACTACCTGTACTGAACTCTGACAATGATCTAGGAAAACTTGTAAATATTATCGTATTCGCGGGGTATTTCTATCTGATCGTTGCTCCTACTTTGTTGTGTTGTGTTCGAAGAGTTCACGATTTGGGCTGGCATGGCGCAGTATCTACCCCTCTTGTATTGCTAGAGTTCCTATTCTATTTTAAACTTTATTACGCTTCCCTCCTAGGCTATGTACCCGTCGATGGAATCGATTTACTCTGTAATCTATTAACGTTTGTACTCTGTTTGGTTGTAGGGTGTATTGATAGCCAACGTAAAACCAATAAATACGGGCCTTCTGAAAAGTATCCCTCCTAAAGATTAAGAGAACGTGGATCAATAAAAATCGGAAAGTGAGGTATCTTACAAATTGATAATTCTGGAATCTCCTTCGGAGCAGAGAAATACCTTGGTTTTCTGCTTGTTTCCTGAACCTATGGTTATTTGTTTCCCTTAGCTTGTGAAACACAGACCTCGCAATGCACACTCACCTCTCTCTGTCGGCTTTTGTATCTTCTACTTCATAGGGCAGACACCATCGTCTTTAACCTCATTTCAATAGAAGATTTCAGACATGACCGGATCCGATTCGTATCTTGGCTTAGAAAAGTCGAGGTTTTGCGATTAAAAAAAGAGGACATGCCATTTGACACGCCCTCTTCTTGATAAAGAAAACAGATCGAGAAGTTTAATGCTTTTTCTCTTTTAATTGTACGCAGATTCGACTCGTTGAGCGACGTCGCGATATCCGTAATTCGAATCGTAAATCGTCTTGAAGCAATCCAAAGCCTCCTGTTTCTTACCCAATTTTTCATTTAGGATACCCATCAGGTAGAGAATTTCGAGTTTGGTAGCATCCATTGTTTGGAGTTCCGAATTGGCTTCGCCCAATTGATGGAGAGCCATATCGTTCATATTTTTAGCTTCGTAGCACTTGCCCAACATCAACATTGCCTTAATTCGATAATACGGATTGTTACGAGCACGCTGCAACTGCGGGATTGCATCTGTAAAGTTACCAGCCTTGAACAAAGCTTGCCCCAATTCAAAGCGAAGTTGAGGATCCGTTGGATTATTTTCTACACGCTTTTGACATTCTTGCACAATTTCTTCTGCAATTTGCCGAGTCACAGCAGCAAGCTGATCTTGCAATTCCTTGTTATCAGGATCAGCAGCCGCGCGTTTCTTCAAATCATCCAACTGAGCCTCGCGCGCTTTTTCGCTCATTTCCGAAGCCTTGGTACTAAGAGAGACGTCATTGTTACTCAGGGTAAATGCATAACTGTAGAACGAATAAGCATTGTTCCAATCTTCCATTTGTTCGTAGACATTCGCAATACTGCGGACAACATGAAGATCCTGAGGATTAGCTTCGTAGAGTTGCCCAAGCTGGCCTAATCGGGCTTCCATCTCCTGTCGAGTCATGCCTTGTTTATCCACCTTTTCAAGAGCAGCAGATTCCTGGGTACTCTTCATCACGTCCTTCATCGACTTGGCGTTTTCCCAGTTTTGTTTTTGCATGGACGCCTGAGCCGTACAGTCTTTTTCGCCCTTAACAGCGACCGTGTCAGACGGGTCAACTTTCACGATATCATGGTAAACAGCAGCAGCTTCAGCCGGCATCTTGCGATCAATATAGTGATTAGCAAGCATGTGGAGAAGTTTTTTATTTTCTGGGTGACCTTCACGCACAGTTTCAAGGGCAAAAGCCGCGATATCAGGCAAGCCTGCCTGTTCTGCGGCATGGAATAAAAGTTCGTTAGAAGCTTCGTTAAATGGATCTTTTTCCAATTCATCTTCTACTGAAGAAAGAGTTGAAACAGGATCCCTTTTCACGCTTGTCGTCATACGGAAACCACCAAGCAACCCCTTCTTTTTAGGGGTTGGATTCAATTTGATTTCACTAGCTCTCAAGACCTTGCGCGCTTCCAAAAATCCGGGGAGTTTTTTAACGAGGGCCTTGAGCAAACTAATGGCATATCCATAGTTTTTTGCGTCAACAGCCTGGCAGGCTTTTTTCCAGAACTCCTGTTCCTGCGGAGTAAGCTGTGCTTCAGTAATCAGTTCCATAGGTATAAAATAGCTGAATATTCAACGGCGTCTGCGGATCGCGAACGCAAGTCAACGCCAATAACTAGTTTTTTCTATCATTTCATGCCCCCCATTTCAACCTTGTTTTTCTAAGCAGACAGGAAAAAATAAGGCTCATGAGAGCAGATGCGTTATTATCCCGATTTGGTTATTGTTCGCGGCGAGAGGCCTCCAGGTGGTTCAAAGCCAATCAGATGATTTTCTGTGGGCGACTTGTGCGATCCGGCGCCCAACAAGTTGACGTAGCCGGTGTTCTCATCAATGGTCGTCCCGTCGAATTTCCCGATGGGCTCTACGTTGCTTTTTACAAGCCGCTAGGAATAGTTTGTAGTCATGCGCAAGATGAAGGGGCCAGCATCTATGAGTTTCTACCAGACTCGTGGCAACGCCGTAAGCCCCCCGTTACCTCAGTAGGTCGACTCGATAAAGAAACAGAAGGGCTTCTCTTACTAACAGACAATGGGGATTTTGTTCACAAGCTCACGTCGCCGAGTCATCACATTCAAAAAACATACGAGCTAACGACAAGCGAAGATATACCCCAAGAAGCAATTAAGCGGTTTGCGTCAGGGCAATTCTATCTTCGGGGGGAACCTCAGCCTTGCTTACCAGCACAGCTCGTCATTCATTCACCGCGCAGAGCCAGTCTGACTTTGACAGAAGGCCGCTATCACCAAGTTCGCCGCATGATGTCAGCCGTGGGAGCTCCAGTTCTAAGTCTTCTACGCCGTTCCATCGGCGACCTATCTCTAGAAGGGTTACAATTAAAACCAGGAGAGTGGAAAAGCGTCGACCCCAAGTTATTCAACAAATGAGCATTCCCCTCTACCAATCCGAACAACCCATAGACTGCAACCCCGATTTTCGCGTTGTTGCTGAATCCGATGAATGGATCGTCGTTTCCAAGGCAGCCCCGCTCATCGTTCATCCGTCCAATGGGAAAATTGAGCCGACCCTTTTGGAAGGCGTTGCGACGCTTTTGTGTTACGAACAGGTTAATGGGATGAAGTTGGCCCTCATCAATAGGCTAGACCGCGAGACAAGCGGACTAACTCTCTTAGCTAAAACTCCTGGAGCGACGCGTCAGCTAGGGAAAGCCATGCAACGAGGCCTCATCCACAAGGGATATTTGGCCATTGTACATGGGCACCCTTTTTGGGATTTTTGGGAATGCCGAGAACCGATTCTGCGCCAGGGCGACATGATGAATTCCCCAATCTATTTGAAACAATGCGTACACCCAAAGGGAAAACCCTGTACAACAGAATTTCATGTTTTGAGACGATTTGAACGAGAGGAATCGAAATTTTCCATCATTCAATGTACGCCCAAAACCGGAAGGACTCACCAAATCAGAGTCCATCTTGCCTACCTAGGTTATCCTATTGTTGGAGATAAGATCTACGGTGCAAATGTGTCGTGTTATTTAGAATTCATCGTCTCCGGATGGTCACCATCGTTAGCGGCTCGCCTACTCCTACCGCGCCACGCTCTGCATGCACAAACGCTTCAATTCCCATACAATGAAGAGACCATTTTCGTCGAAGACACCTTATCGTCCGATTTACAGGCATTCATTGATGGATGATTAGGCAAGTTCCGAGAAGACACTATGCTTTCACTTTGACAATAATCTTTTTGATACGACCCTGATTCCCCAAACAACCGACATGGGCATCGTCCGGATAAACAACCAAGAATTCACCAGGGTGAACCAATACGTGATATTCCGGAGCATCTTCAAAATGTTGAGCATCGTTTTCTTCATCGAAAGCCTCAGAGGGTTGATTGAGCCTATGTCGGGATTTTAAGCCGAATCGTTCAGGAGCCGACAACGGGATGTGAATATCAATATAGGCATTGTGTATTTCCATTCGAGCTTGTTCAGGCCTTTTTAAGGGCGAATCATTTACCATCACCACCAACTCGCGCTCGACCAGCACAACTTTTCCCAATTCGCCCGACGGCGATTTTATTAATGCTCGGACGAAATCGAAGGCCTGGCGAAACAAGGGATTGATTGGGCAGTACAGATCAGCGTTTTCCAATGAATCAATAATCATAGAGGCATTCTTCAATCAGATCGTTTCCCAAACATATGGGGCAGCAAAGCGAACCTTCTTTTGCTGAGCATAGGCATCATCCGGACTTCTGTATCCCAATGCCAAAGCACACAAAACCTTAAACGGCGTATCCTTCAGATTCAGGATTTCATCATAGCGTTCAGGTTCCATACCTTCAATAGCACAGGTGTCGATTTGAAGCTGCGCAGCCGTTTGCATCGCCACACCCAAGGCAATGTACACTTGACGCTCAATCCAGGCCTTGCGATCAGATTCAGATTTGCTGAATATCAACCCCTCCATCTTCTTCCGATAGCCCTCTAACGATTCAGCAGACACGTCCCGGACTTCAGCCATGAGTTTGATGTACGCCATGACGTCATCACGAGTCACCTCACGTCGGCCGCAAAAGACGAGTAAATGCGAGGCATCAGTCACTTGAGATTGGTTCCAGGATACAGCACGCAACAGTTGTCTAATTTCAGGGTTATCAACCTGAATGAATTTCCACGGTTGTAACCCTAAGGACGACGGGCTCAACCTAATTATTTGAGCAATCGCACTCCAGGTTGGCGCATCAATTTTACGCGATGGGTCAAATTTTTTACAAGCATAACGCCAATGCATATAGGCCAGGCAGTCAGTTGCATTCATATTTACGTTCCTTCTATCAATGGGATTAAAACAATTAGTTAAAAGAAATAGGCATGTAATTACCAGTTTCTTTCAAGGTAAAGCTCATACCAAAGCCCAGTTCATTTTTATTACCATTAACACGCATATACACCCCCAAGCCAAGATACCAGGAGCCCATATTTTTGTAGATATTATATTCTTGGATTTCGAGTTTATTAGACATTCTCTCCAATTCCCAGCGCCAGGAGCCGCCAAGGGCCAATTCTTCAGAAATACGATAAATGACCCTAAGATTCAATTGATTGCTATTAGGAAGGATAGGGTGTTTTGTCAGATAACGATGTCCAATTAAAATTTCCAACGGTCTGAATGGTTGGAACCACAAAGAATTATTATATTCCTGGTAGTTATCTCTTTTTTCATCACCAATAACAGGGAATTGCATTACCGAAGCATACGAAAACCACGGGAGAGGCGACCACCTGATCATCGAGTAAAGATTAGAGAACTCCTGATTTGTAGAAGCATTATGCAAGTAGGCATCCATGAATGCATCCCAAGAGAACCATTGGCGATTTACTCCATCTTGTTCTGTCATCAAGAAGTTACGCAACCCATAGCGGACCACCGAGCATGTCGACAAGGCATCAATCTCAGACATCCGGCCCACACTCAATGCCATCGGGTTCGTCGTCGAGGCACTACCTTCAATGCGGGGATAGGGAGAATCCAATTCATTGACCCCCATGTACATCAAGGACGCATAAGGTTGAATAATGTGATTCAAGGTATTAACCCCCAACGCCTCCCAACGAGCAGAACGATATTTTTTGGAGATTTTGAACGAGGCATCGATTCCTGAATAAAAAATTCCTTGATTAAAAGAAGCCAAATCCCCCGACGGATCAAAATACCCCGTATAACCACCGCCAATTCGAGGTGTTAAATTGAGGAAATCCCAAGCCTGGAATGAAGCTGACAATTCATGGTAGGTGTGAAAACGCAAGAATGAATCGGTTTTCAACATGTACTCCCAAAATTCCCGATCAGGATCACCAAGAGCCATATGATCTAATCTGTCTCGGATACTTCCCCTCATTTCAGCAGGCACCACTTGCCGCATCATCGACAGACTTGTTTGGCTTTCATAGACAAACCTGCTGTCCCACAAAGGGCCGCGAACACGATCGTAGCTGATTTCCGAACGTTGATCAGTTATGTAGAAATCATTGATCGGCATCCGTTGCAGCAATGTCAATACAGAGACATCATCTGTCCTTTCCAAAGTTACTGTATTGTCCGGTTCTGAATTGACCTCAAACAAATCCTGGTAAAAATCTCTTAACACATATTCGTCACTCAAGACATTGAGATTTGCCTTCAAGCGCCAGTCTACATGGCTAGAGTCATTGATCGGCAACTCCCACATGTGTTGGAGGGCAATCCGCCAACGGTCGTGATCGATATTGTTTCTCACTTCATCCGTTGGGCTAATCGTCGGATTTTCGTCGTATGCATAATAAATAGAGAATCCCTTCATGTCAGGAGCTTCTTCCTCCAACCTCAAATCAATGATATCTTCACCCAAAGCAAATCCGCGCCTAGTTCTGTAATCCAGATTCGATTGGAAAAGATAATCCGCTGTTGGTCTCTCATGTTCGACACGACGATTACCCACCAAAACCCCATACCGGTTAGCCAAATACGCCCCCCAATAGGATCGGGATCCAATAGCAGGAGTATAACCCTCTCTTGGATTTAATGAATGCGAAAAATACGGAAAGTAAAAAAACGGGATATTCTTGTAGTTAAAAGTTAGATGCGAAAAATCCAATCGATCCTGGGGATAAATACGAATACGATTTGCGGAAATCCAGGAATCGGGGTCTTGATCGTCTTCCGAAGTTACGGATGCCTCAAAGCCTTCCAGATAGTCTTCTCCTTTTTCATTTTTTGCGTATTTGAATTGTCCACTGCGCAAAATCATGCCATTGCTCTTGGCATTGATTCCCTCCGTCTGCATCTCCTCGCGATCGTAGTAATAAATAGCCTTATCAGCCCGGGACAAACTTCCGTCTCTGAAGATGGACACATCCCCGATCAACGTCACAGTTTTGTTTTTCGTATCCAGGATAGCTTTACGCGCATACACTTCAATATGATTATCAGAAGCCATGTAAACAGTTGGTTCCCCAACATAAGTCAACGTGCCCTCATCTCTATCATAAGTAATGAGTCCGTCATTTTGGATATCGACATTTTGGGGTATTTCCGGAGACATTTCTCCGGGAGCGCCGACAGTGGCGGAGAGTTGTTCAGAGATTCCAGCCACAGGAGACGACTCCTGAGGAGCTTCGAGAGACTCATCGCCAATCATCCTCGCAGCATCGGCGCCGACTCGGTCCGATGAACCACTTTCAATACCCCACACAGCGGTAATCACCAAGATTACCCCTAACCCCGTATAAAAAGGTCTGACACTACATTGAATCTCTCTCATGTACGACACAAAAAAATTCCAATTCTAATTCTATTTGACAAGAGAATTCATTCACTTTCTTGTTAAAATTGCGCCTGTTTGCCCAATCCACTTATTTTCCCGATCATCCAGAACCAGTCAGCACAACCTTAACGAGAAAGGCGAGGTTTTACGATAAGCCCCCAGTCGCTATGATTCCCGTTTCCTCCATCTAACAAGCGAATCTCGAGTTTTTGAATCCCCATGACATTTACCACAGGCGAAACACTTTCTCCATCAGACAGCATCTTACTTTTGAACAAAGACTTGCCATCACCACAGATTTCAAACACCACGCTAGCATTTTTCCCGCACGGAACACCCAAGGTTACAGCTAATTTCTGCCACTTACCCTTCAAATCATAAACCAACAGCCCAGGAGCGTGGTTCATGATATAATTTTCGACCATTCCCACATTTTCTAAAAAAGCATCTAATCCAGCGAGCGACGGGGCCATGTGGTTCCAATTCGGGCCATTCCATCCTGATTTTGCTTCCACAGGTTTGTATTCTGTTAACAACACCTCGCGTACAGAATCAGGCACATAGGCTAAACCATCCTTCAACACAGGGGAACGACGATTGAGGACATCCTCCCAGCGTTTAACTTCTGTCTGTACATTGGGATCATTGGCATAGGCCTTTTTAACATGTTCCAAGAGAACTTTAGCACGGTCCAGATTCATACGGTCCCATGCTGCAATCACTTCATAGAAGATAATACGGTCTCGAAGGGCGCGAGTCACAATACCCTCTTTAGTCATGATCGTTGGCACAGACAATTGATACCTCGTACCATCAGCATGCTGAATGTAAATTGTCACGTCAATGAACCCAGAATGTCCAGGATAATCAATATTCAAAGAGAACGATCCATCAGCTTCCGGAACATCGGCAACAGAAACCGTATCATAGTCGTTGTTCCCCGGAGGATTCAAACGAGCGATGACAGCATAGACCGGATTATTGGGATCCAATTTCACCTTCCCGGAAAATTTCATTCCGAATGGGATAGAGGTAGCCTCGACCTGTGTAAAATCGCCACTTTTGTAATACCCACTTACCCCAATATCCCCCCCTACGTAACGATACGTTACCCCCGTCTCGGCGCCACGGAACAACGGCACAGATGCTAACATGATAGCATCAGTTGGCGCCAGAAAAGCCCCATTTCCTTCCTTTCTCAACTCGTTCCCGTAAACGTGATTGCCAGAGCCCATTAATGACGTTCCATGCTTCTCCCGCGGATAAGTTGAATTTTGACGCGTATGAGGCAAGCCAAACGAATGACCTAATTCATGCGCCGTACCACCTATGTAAATCGTAGAGTTACGACCATAACTCACTTTGTAACGACCCCCAAAATAGTCCGTCCTCTTAAAATTTTTCGTATCCAATCCTTCTTGATCACAAGTCCACCCCGTACCAGATGCCAACGATCCCGATCCATAATAAGGGCCAAGGCCGTCTGGCAGTTGGCACACGACCAATATATGGTTTTTGTCTGCATCTATCCCATGTTCAGCTAGCACTTTTTTAGCAGCCTCTCGCGAAAGGTTCCCAGACGAACTCTTCGTTACTTCCTCCATCGTTTTATCGACGTAGGCTTCATAGACTTTCAGTTTACCATTTTCATCGAGATCCAACGCAAAAGTTAGGCCAGGGAATCCATTAGCACGCATCTGGTCATAGTAATAAGCTTGAATATTCTTTAAAATACGATCGTAACGATCCTTATAATCAGCGAGAGCAGGACGGCCTTTGAACGTCACATAGACAACATACAACTTACGGTCAGTTTTTGCTAATTTTTTATTGTAATCGGAAATAATTTTCCAAGCTTTAGCAGCGTTGGCTTTATCCTGGTTCGATACCTTCCAGAGCACACCCAAGCGATCAATAGGTTCCTTATTAGCCTCGACACAAGCCGCCTGAGCTTCCCCTTCAGTCGCATATTCTGTTGTCATTCCGACAAGAGGGCAACACATAACTCCTAGCCCCATCATGGCGGTTATCGTCCAAATTCTTGATTTTTTCATAAACTATCCTTCTACAGTTTGAGTGTTAATACGAGTGAAACGAATATGTTTTATCTGGCAATCATTGACATCGTAGTTGGTGTTAACATCTTCATCTAGATATTCCAACGCAACAGTATAAGCCCCTGCGACAAGCGGTATATCTAATCCAGGAGTATAGGAAAACCGGGACCAATCGCCCTGGTGGTTCATGTGAGGGAATACGAGAGAACCAACGCGTTTTCCATTGAGGATCAAACTCCGCAGCGCACAAGTATTCCCATCCTTATAATCACCTGTTCCATTCACAAAAAAAGCATCAACGCGATACACACCGTTCAACGCAAGAAAAATATCGTAAAACTTGACATTTCTTCCACGTCCGCCACGGGAGTCCCAAATATCGTCTCCACTCAACCCGCATGGACGAGTCTCTACGCGCACATTACTAGGGACAAATTCCCGGGGGACATTTAAGAATGACTCCCGGCCCTCCATCGACACAGCCATCGCTTGATATTGGTTCACACCATCGGCTGGGCGAGGCATGAAGAACGTTTGTTCAGTCAAAGCTATAGGTATTCCATTTCTGTAAACGCGGTAATACTGCGCACCTTTTACAGGTTTCCAATGCAATCCCTCTTGTTCCCAGTCCCACTCAGGCATTGGCAGATCATAGGGGATAGACTTCACCCAATTCAAGCAATTAGCGCTTGGGTCGCAGGGCATAAGTTCAATTTCGACCACGTAATGACCATTTGTGTTGGCATGGATCACGGGCACAGAGGATTTACCATTCACCAAACATTTACCAACCTGGGCACCATGACCATGCAAGATAACGTCGATATCTGAACCACGATAATTCAAACCCATCAACACATGGCGGCCAGCCCATTTTTCGGGGACGCAAGGATTAAACATCAGGAAGTCACGCTCAAGACGAATACCAAACAACCCTTTCCAGAAAATTCCTAACATGCCCGCCACACTCCACAATTGACGATCAGAACTCTTGATCAACCCTTCTGAAGTACCCGTTGTAAGACTTACATTTTCTTTATTTGTTCCGTTGATCAAAGCAGATCGGACCAGGCAAGCCAGTGCAGCTGATAAGGCGTCTTCATTCCCTAGAGAACTCGCAATTTGCCCATAGAACCCTTCTACAAACGGCCATGAGGCGCCATTGTGATACCATCCAGCCGACGAGACTTGCTGGGGATGGAAGCAAGGTAATCCTAAGGCATAGTGAGGGATTTCATTGAAAAAATAGCTAGCCTCTTCGCCTTTGACGAAGCCAAACATCAAGCACAAAAGCGTACCTAAGACATCCATCCGTTCAGACAAAACAGGATAACCTCGACCATACAAAAACTGACCGTAGGCACAACGGTTAGGTATGCGAAACATCATCTCTAACGCCAACTTCACACGAAGAGCTTCTTCCTGCCAATAAGACGCCTTTTCAGCATCCCCTAACTCGGCAAAAACATTCGACAAAATTTCGCGAACCCTCGCATGAAGAGCCATTGTCGACAATGAGCATGATTCGCCGATATCAGCTGGCGTCATCCATTCCGGATAACTCTGGCTTCGCCAATCGAGGAAAGAACTTTCCCCCCGAACCACCCCCGCCATGTCGTCTGCTACGAGGATATCATGAAGGCATGTTTTGTCCAAAATTGCCGCAATCCATTTTAACCATTCCCGGTTACCTGTTAACAAATAAAGCTCCCAAGCAGCGATACCCCACACCACGCGATCAGTCGATATCGGCCAGGCCCCCCCCGTACCCGTATCCTGCATCACCTCGCCATGAGATACCCGGGCTTTCAATGAAGACAGGCAAATCTCCGGATCCGCCAAATCGATGCCTAATAGAGCAGCATAGGCCACATCTCTCGTCCACACGCTCCTTCCCCAGGAAGCACCCGTCAATAGCACACCTTCATGCCCGCGATTTTCCAGGTATTCCTGAACAGCCAGATCATAGGCAGCCTTTAATACGGGGATTGGCCCCTCATAGTCAATCACCCCTTGTTTATCATAGTCAATAAATCTCCACCACGGTCTATTATGACAACCATTGGTTTTTACCGTACCATCTGGTTCTACAACAGCCTCCAAACCATTCCTCTGAACCACACGCGATGGAAATACATAAAATTCATCTCCGCAGAATATGGGGGATTCATCGTTATTCATGGTCAACTATCTCTATGTATCGTGCCTAATTATATTAGCACAGTTTCCCATCTCTGCAATAGCGGAATCAATAATCTATTCAGAAACACAACCACTTACAGGAGAGTCACACTTTATTACAAGGAAGTAATACCACCATTTACTTTTAACTTTTGGGTATGTTTTCTCCAGCCCCCCATTCGTCCCAATTAAACGTTTTCGACGTATCCCGTTCAAAATGATTTACTTAACTAACCAAGTCGTTACGCGCGGCCTATTTTGCCGCTTCATCGGTATGGATTCAATACTGTGCAGAGGAGACAAAACTACTTAACGTCCTTTTGGGAATCTGTAGCGTTTGAGGAATCTTTCACAGGTTCTGACTGAGGGGGCAGATTAGAGGAATCTGGTAATTTTTTTTCTCCGCCAGTTTTAGCTTCCTGTTCAGACCGGAACAACTCATCCTCGAATTCACTCCGAGCCTTTTTGAATTCGCCTAAACTTTTCCCGATACCACGAGCCAATTCTGGCAATTTTTTTGCGCCAAACAGAAGAAACACGACCAGAACAATAGCAATCAGTTCTGGCGTACCAAGACCTCCAATAAATGCTAATATCATACCCATGTTGTGAAGAGTTCTAACAGTTCTAGCCTCCCAAGACAATACCCAAATCAGGCATACAACGTCATCCACTTTCCCTATTCACCAAAAGGGTAATGTTTTCAGGGAACAATCCTGAATCGGGTATTGCATGAATCAAGGCTTCCATGTAATCTCCCGCACATGTCCGATTTGCCTAAGGCGTACGAGCCGCAGAATGTTGAAGAAAAATGGCGCAACACGTGGAAAGACTGCCAATGTTTCCACGCTGACGCCACCTCCACTAAGCCAGCTTATTCTATCGTCATCCCGCCGCCTAACGTCACCGGAGTTCTCCACCTCGGCCACGTTTTGAACAATACTATCCAAGACATCTTAGCACGGCGAGCCCGGCAAATGGGCAAAGAAGTTCTCTGGCTTCCTGGCACCGACCATGCAGGCATCGCAACCCAAGTGCGCGTCGAAAAAGAGCTGAAAAAAAACGTGGGCAAGACCCGACATGATTTAGGTCGGGAAGCTTTCTTGGAAAAAGTTTGGGAGTGGAAGGAAAAGCATGGAGGCATCATCATCAATCAGCTGAAGAAACTAGGATGTTCCCTGGACTGGGAAAGAGAACGTTTTACGATGGACGAGGCATACACCAAAGCCGTCAGTAAAGTATTCATCGATCTTTTCAAAGAAGGGCTTATTTATCGAGGCCGCCGCATGGTTAACTGGTGTCCCGTGTCGTTAACAGCGCTGTCTGATGAAGAAGTCATCATGAAAGAACAAGACAGCAAACTCTACACCGTTGCCTATCGATTAGAAAATGGTACAGGAGAACTGCACGTTGCGACCACTCGACCAGAGACTATTCTGGCGGACGTTGCTGTTGCCGTTCATCCCAAAGATCCGCGTTTTGCTCAATTGATTGGGCAAAAAGTCATCCGCCCGCTTCGTCCAGCGCCTATACCCATTATTGCCGATGAGCATGTTGAAATTGAATTCGGTACAGGAGCGCTCAAGATTACCCCAGCTCACGATAAGACAGACTTTGAGATAGGTTTACGCAACCATCTCGAAGTCATTGATATCCTAACTCCGGACGGGCACATCAATTGTCCAGACTTTCCGGAGTTACACGGGATGGAGCGTTTTGCTGCCCGCGACAAGGCAGAAGTTCTGTTGAAAGAAGCAGGATTACTCGTCAAGACCGAAGCTTATAAAAACAAGGTTGGTTTTTCAGAACGCGCCGATGTACCGATCGAGCCACGTTTATCGATGCAATGGTTTCTCAAATATCCCTGTGTCCAGGAAGCCGCGCAAGCCGTTGCCAACCACGACATCGTTTTTCGTCCCGAACGATGGGCCAAGACTTATGCGCACTGGTTAGAAAACATACAGGATTGGTGCATCTCTCGCCAATTATGGTGGGGGCACCGCATCCCCGTGTGGTACAGGAAGGACAAAGCAACAGAGCTCCAAGAAGCAGCTTCGCTGGATGTTTCAGCTCTGGAAGACGGGCATATTTACGTAGGCACCGAACCACCAGCTGATCCAGAAAACTGGATTCAGGACAGCGATGTGATGGACACTTGGTTTTCATCTTGGTTATGGCCATTTGCCACCATGGATGATAAGACACGCGCTAAATTTTATCCGACTACCGATCTTGTGACAGGGCCTGATATTATCTTTTTTTGGGTTGCCCGAATGATCATGGCAGGATTCCGATTCCAGAAGCAGAAACCATTTTCCAATGTGTTCTTTACATCGATCATTCGCGACTCCATTGGCCGCAAGATGAGCAAGTCGCTTGGAAACTCGCCCGATCCTCTCGATCTAATAGCCAAATACGGCGCCGACGGACTGCGGTTCGGCCTAATGCGTATAGCGCCGACAGGCACAGACGTACGTTTCGATGAAACACAAATCGAAGAAGGGCGGAATTTCGCCAACAAACTGTACAATGCTGTGCGATTCCGCCTGATGCAAGGAGAGCCAGAGCCAGGCATAGAGTTGCAGCTAACGCCCGTACACATTTCTATCCTTGCAAAATTGCATCAATTGCATCTCGACGTTCAAAAATCATATGAAAACTATGAGTTCAATGCACTCACTCAGTCTCTCTATCAATTTTTCTGGAGTGAGTACTGTTCTCTTTTCTTGGAAGCCGTCAAACTCGATCTTCGCGATGGCAGTTCCGCCAGTGTCAAGAATGCAACGCTTTACACAATGGATATCGTGTTAAAGCATTACTTATCTCTCCTGCACCCAGTAATGCCTCATATTACAGAGGAGCTATGGCAGTCTCTTGGATTTGATCATCTCTACGACAAGCAACTCCTCTCGTTAACACCGCTTCCAGACCCAAGCGAAATATTCGAGAAAATCCCGCTCGGTAGCCTCGATCAAGCTTGCGCTTTGGCTGATGCGCTTTATGAATCAGCCAACAAAGCCCGCAATTTGAAGGCAGAATACAACTTAGCTACGAACAAGAATGTTGAATTCATTGTGAAACCCACGACCGAATCGACTTTTGAGGCTGATTTACTCAACCGACTGGCATTACTGGCTGGAGCCCGATCCGTTCGTTGCGATCGGCACTATCAAGCGCCCAAGGGTACGCCAGTGGCGCTTACTCCGTTAGGTGAGCTTTTCCTTCCTTTAGAAGGGCTCATCGATATCGAAGCAGAGCAAGCTCGATTGGCCAAGGAAATCACCAAAGTTAATAAAGAAATCATCAAGTGCCGCAATAAACTCGGCAATTCAAACTTTGTTGATCGGGCCCCTGCTGAAGTTGTAGAACAAGAAAAGCAACGCCTCCAAGTTTGGATAGAAAAACTCGACCAGCTCAACCATATGCTGGCAGCTCTTTCCTAAGAAACTTTTTTCACCCATTCTTCCCCAAGGTTGCAGATTGCTGGCCAACCTTGGGGTTTTAAGTTTCCAGTCGTCTCCGAAAGATCACCAGAGACAGAAGCATAGAACCCAGCGCCATTGCCAATATCACTATCAACTCATGTTGCAAATCCAGCAGGCTTGCTCCTTCCAGGAAGATTCTCTGCACGACCGACATCCCATACCTCATTGGGTTCACCAAAGTCATGTCTTGAAAGATTTCGGGCATACACTCGATAGGAGTAGCAAATCCCGACAACATCACCATAGGCACAACGACGAGAAATGTGCCTACCATGGCTTGTTGTAAGGTTTTTGCATATGTAGAAATACAAAGGCCTATACCCGTAGCTGTCATCACAAAAACCATTAAAACACCCGCCAAAAGAAAAAGCGATCCTCGGCACGGGATGTGGAACCAATACAAAACGACCAAAAGAACACAACAACTCTGGAAACAGCTAATGATCATGATGGATAATGATTTACCCAAAATAATTTCATAGGGGCGATAGGGAGCTACCATCAACTGGTCAAATGTACCTTCTTCTTTTTCTCGCGCAATCGACAATGACGCCGACAACACCGTATCCAACAATGCCAGAACAGCCAACAAACACGGAACCATAAAAATTCGGGTAATCATATTCACATTGAACCACGCTCGCGACTCAATGAGAATTCCCTGCCCTGCTAAATTAATTTGTCCAGCATGAGGACGTAAACTGAATGTTCTCGATATATCTTGCACATATCCCAAAGCAATACCCGCCGTATTGGAATTCCTGCCATCAGCAATCACTTGCACCACTCCCGGACGTCCAGATGCCATATCCTTTGCAAAACCTTGAGGAATAACCACCCCCATCACAATGTCTTTTTGCTCAATTAATTTATTCATTTCCCGGTTCGACTCGACATTGGCCATTCGCCTGAAAATCCCATTTCCCTCCAAGGCTGCAATATATTCCCGGGACCATGAGCTATGGTCCAAATCCCAGACAGCATACGGGACCTCCTGGATATCCATCGTAGCAGCATAACCAAAAATACATATTTGCAAAATAGGCGGCATAATGACCGACATTCGGCTTCTTAGATCTCTCATCACAGCCCAAAGTTCTTTGATTACTAAGGCTATCATCCGAACGAAAAAATCATTCATGGCTCTAAACTTTTGGGAGATTTGATATAAGCGATCACAAGAAGTACCACAGCAAAAACGGCCAAAGCGATACACCCAGGGACCAACAGAGCAGGCACATTGCCAGATAAGAAGACACTAATCATCATATTCATGTAATACTTAGCTGGTACGACCCATGTGACAGCTTGAACGAACGCAGGCATATTCAATATATCGTACACAAATCCACTGAGCATCAACGCAGGCATAAATGTCCCCAATATTGCCAACTGGCACGATATAAATTGGTTCTTCGTCAAGGTCGAAATGACAAGGCCCAAGCCCAACGCTACCACTAAATACAAGACAGAAATTCCAATTAACACAAAGAGGCTTCCACGCAACGGTATCTGGAAAATGTAAATAGCGAACAACACAGAGATAGCAAAACTCACCATTGCCAACATGAAATTGCTAAGCCCTTTGGCTAATAATACCTCCCAATTGCATATGGGCGTTGAGTACAACCCTTCAATAGTCCCCCGTTCATATTCTCGAGACATCACTAAAGCCGTCAACAAAGATCCAATCATCGTCAAGATGATAACAATGCAGCCCGGAACCAAATAATAGTGGCTGTCCATAGCATCATTGTAACGGATTCTGGGGATTACTAACACGGTGCCAGGAGCTACCCCCAAAGTTTCAGTAGCCCATGCGGACACAACCGCACGAGTATAATTGCTTGTTAACCTCGCTTGATTGGCATTCACTCCGTTAACAACAATTTGCACAGTTGCTTCGCCACGATATGAAGATTCCCCAAAATCACTAGGAATAGAAACAAAAGCATCCACCTGGTGTAACCGCAAAGCTTCCTCTGCGTCGTGAATTGAATGAACTTGCCGAAGATGAAAAAACGGAGATAATGCCAATTTAGACATGAGCGAATGCGACGCCTCCGAGGCAACAGGCGCATACCATGCCACGCGTATCCTCTGGATATCTAGGCTCAGCCCATAACCAAATAAAATTAACAAAACGGCTGGGAGCACAATAGCAATAGCTAAATTCCCCGGATCCCGTCTGATCTGAGACAATTCTTTGACAACAAGAGCATAAATCCTCAACAACGATCCAGGCGATCTCATGTTTTTATTCACCTCCTTTTGATGAAATTCTTTGTAATGCAGAGGAAAGCCTCTTCTAAGGATTTAATAGGCAGACCTTGTTGACGACCAGCCAGGTTCCTGATATCCAATGGGCTTCCCTGAGCCAGACTCACACCGTCCATCATAATAATCATGCGATCGCAATACTCCGCCTCATCTAGAAAGTGAGTTGTAATAACGATCGTTACCCCTCTGTCAGCCAACTCATGAATTTTGTTCCAAAATTCACGTCGAGCAATCGGATCAGCTCCGGAGGTTGCCTCGTCCAGGAACAAAATTTCAGGTTCATGTAACAACGCGCAAGCCATCCCCAACCTCTGCTTGTATCCCCCCGGCAGCAATCTGGCCGATATTTTCAAATAATCTGACAACTCAAAATCATGTACAACCCGGGCAATAGCCTCTCGTTTTTTACTCCCCGCCATCCCATACGCTCCTGCAAAAAAATCTAAATTTTGGGCTGCGGTCAAATTGCCATACTGAGAGAATTTCTGAGCGACATAACCGATTTTTCGTCGGGCATCCGGTGCTGCCGTCTGTAAATCGACGTCTGCGACTTTCAATGTGCCAGCCGTCGCAGACAATAATCCGCACAACATTCGAAACGTAGTCGTTTTGCCCGCACCATTCGGACCCAATAGACCAAAAATTTCGCCTTTTTTGACACAAAAACTGACGTGATCCACAGCAGTAAATAAGCCAAATTTTCTTACCAAATCCTGTACAACAATCACAGGAGTTTGATCTTCAGTTAATTGGGGTTCTAGCATTCCCGGCGAAACGACCACTTTGTTGTTATTTTCATTGAGAGAGAATCGCTTGTTCAACAGCATCATGAATCCATCAGCAAATTCCGGGTCAGTTGATTCTACCGTTCCGCTCGACAATGCCTCCAATTCACCCACTGGAATTTCCGTTGTCACCCGAATCCAATTCCCTTCTGGCGACACATTTATCATCGCAGGCCAATTAGCCAACCGACGATGAAGAGTTCTTAAATTTTCGCCATTCCCCACATACAGCCGATAAGTTTTTCCCTCGGCCACCTGAATCACCTGGTCTGGCGAGCAATTGCATAACATTTCCCCTTCGTAAAGCACTAAGACTCTATCGCAATAACCAGATTCGTCCATATAAGACGTACTCGCCAATACACTCATTCCGCTTTCTTTTACCGCCTGTTGAATCATCATCCACAATTCCCTCCGGGACATTGGATCCACCCCTACAGTAGGTTCATCTAACAACATTAGTTTCGGCGAAGAAATCAAACAGCAACACAACGCTAACTTTTGCTTCATTCCACCTGATAATTTCCCAGCCAACCTCTCCGAGAAACGTTCCAGAGAGGCCATGCGCAACAAGCGCTTCATTTTCTCTTGTTGCTCCTGCCCGCATATCCCATGCAGTCTTGCATAAAGCACTAAATTTTCTTGTACAGTGAGATCTTCGTACAAGCCCAACCTCTGAGGCATATATCCTATCCGTTTCTGGATCTCTGGTGCTTGTTTCGCCACATCAAATCCGAAGACCCGCATCTGCCCCGTACTTGGTTTCATTAAGCCAGTTACAATCCTTATCAGAGTTGATTTTCCTGCGCCATCCGGACCCAATACTCCAATTATCTCTCCTTTTTTCATGCGGAAAGAAACACCCCTGAGAGCAGAGACATTCTCTCCAGCTTCATTTTTGAAAACCTTCTCAAGTTGGTTAGCATCTATTATCCAATTCATGGGTGATTCGCCACTGAGTTTTCCCAAATGCGTACCGTAACCGGCGCCCCCAAGCACAACTTATGTTCCGGATCATCAACAATGATCCGAACCTCATACACAAGAGCCGTTCTCAATTCCGGTGTTTCCACATTTTTGGGGGTAAACTCCGCCATTGAAGAAATAAACCCAATTTGCCCCTTGAAAACATGCTTGGGAAAAGCATCTGCCTCCACTTCAGCAGCCATACCGGTGCGCACCTTTCCCAATTGAGTCTCAGTTAAATACGCCCGTACCCATTTTACCTCCATCACTGAAAGCAAAAAAACCGGTCTTTGAGGAGAAGCCATATCCCCTGGTTCCAAGATTCGATTCCTCACCACCGCGTCGCAGGGTGCATACAACACCGTGTCTGCCATCTTTTGTTGCAAGATATCATACTCTTTTTCAGCACGCTTCCACTCAGCTTCCGCCAAACGAATATCTTCGACTCTCGACCCCGCTAACAGCAATTCTAATTCTTTCTCTTTAACCTTCACATACGCTTTTGCCGTTTTCTCCGCCGCTTTAGCATCAGTCGCCTCTTGTACTGACACAGCTTGGTTCTTTGACAAGGGTACATACCGTTCTCGCCGTGTTTTCGTATTCTCCCACACCGCCTTTGCTGCTTCCAACGCTGCCTGTGCTCGAGCGATTTCTTCCTGGCGAGGGCCATTCTTCACCTTCAAATAATTTTGTTTCGCCGCTTCGCATGCTATTGCCGCTGCTTCAAGCTCCTTTTTTATTCGCGTAGTTTCCAACGAGGCTAGTTTATCTCCTTTCTTCACCCAACTACCCTCTTCCACATTCACTTCAGAGACACGTTCGTTCAATAAAAATGCTGCATCAACCTGCCGCAAATCTACATTCCCATACAAGGTTATCCCTTCAAGTTCCGTTTTTTTGCAAACGGTAAAAATCAAGTAAATACCTCCAATCACGAGGCCTAAACCCAATATGGCAATGAAGGTCTTTTTCATGACTAATCCATTCTGTTCAATCGTTTGATAAACTATTAGATTACATTTCGTATATAAAAATTTTGATCCTTCTGTCAACTACATTCGACATTGCTTGGGAATAGATGTTTCAGTCTACTTCCGATTTTCAAATATTTAGCAACGAGCGAATTTTGTTCATCATACAAGAGGGATAGTCCCTTCTTTAGACGTAGAATCAATGGTTTATTAAGGGATTGCGATAACAAGACCTGTCGCTTCTTTTCATCAAATCGGAGGTGCCGCGAAAGGCCCGCCCGATCTTTCTTTTTACTTCTTGAAATGCATGGTTACAATCTTCAATAGTTTCCTCTGGTTTAGTGTCAATCTAGCCTCAGCGGAAATTTTTACAAAATGATACAACACGAGATTCAGAAGGGTTATTACCTCCCACTCATCATTTTTGTTATGAGAAGACAACAGCTTTTCCAGAACTAACAGCCAGGATCACACATTGGGATTTTTCCGGGGGAACTTTGTATACACGACAAAGAAGGTCACGGTACATGCGCAACTGGTTAGCATGCCGTTCCATGAGAATCACAGGGGCAGTTTGGGCATCCGTTTTGTAGTCAAGTACAGTCAAACAATCACGCCGTAACATAACACGGTCAGCCTTTCCGCTGACAATCACTCCATTTAGTACCCCAGAAACAGGGCATTCAAGCATCAACAACGTCTCATCATCTGGGCGTTGCAACCATTTCTTGAAATCTTCTGATTCTATAGCATTGATGACAACCCTAGAGACCTCAGGGTCGATATCAGTTGGAATCTGGAACATATCATCCAGCCATTCGAGTCGTTCGAGTAATTGATGGACGAGAGTTCCTATGCGCATACCTCGTCGTCGGTTCAGCGAATACGGGCTTAACTGATTTTTCTCAACCAGCTCTGTCACACTATCTCGGTGAAGCCTCATAGGAGGGGCCAATTGATATTGGGCTTTTACCTGATCCTCCGTTATTTCTGAGGATTGTTGACACACAAAATCTTCAAACCAGTCATGACGCCCCATTGTAAAAGGAACTTGATCCAGATTCGCCAAATTACAAGCATGACCAATAATTGTTGACATAGTGCAGCTACTCATATTATTAGGCTTGTTCTCCTTCTTTGGCTGTTTAACAATGAGGTAAAGAGCGCGTTTAGCACGAGTCAAAGCTACGTACAGTTTACAAAATCCCTCGTATTCCTGCTGTTGTACCCATTGGTTCCTCATTGCCAATAAATCGTCATCCCACTCCACAGTCCTTTTATTCAGCGAAGGGATCATATCTAGAACATTCCCGAATTCATCCTCGTTTTTTAACAATCTCAAATGCGTTGCATCGCCCAGATTTTTCATTCTTCCCATTGGCAGGATCACCATATCAAATTCCAAGCCTTTCGCTTTGTGCCAAGTTAGGATTTGTACGTTGACAGTCGAGGCATGTTCTCTCTTTTTCATCGCTTTCATCGTGCGCAACCAAGCCTCAAGATCCTCACCCGAACCATCGTCAAACTTAGCAGACTCTTCTTTCCACGTGATGAAACGATTCATGATAAAGTCATTTAATAACTCTGGAGCATCCCGGCGGATGAGATGCTCCCATTCAGTCAACACGGCCGACACACCTGAACATTCGTAGATACGACGCCATGCACTCCACGTTCCAGCCTCGTCATCAACAACCAACCATCGATGCAACGGTGAATGGATCACATGCTTCCAAGCAAAACGATCTCCAGGGTGGTACAACCATTTGAAAAAATCAATCAACGCCACCCCCAATCGAGTATCCGTCCCTACCTCAACATCCGACTCAACCTCCACCTCAAATCTTCCCCCTTCGTCGCTAGTCAACCACTCTCGAAGAGCAGCAGCTTCATGATTTGTTCCTACTAAAATGGCACAGGTTAAGCCTCGTTCCTGAGGGCGAACCTCATTCAAAATTTTAGAAATTTCTTCTCGTTCCACTTCAGGCGGGAAGTTTCCTCGTCTGTCGCCTTCGAATTGTTTCACTCTAACGAACCCTTCCAGAGTAGCAGCTTTGCCACAGGCTTTATGAAGGCGAAAATGCCAACGCGCCACAGCTTCTGCGCTAGCTTCTGGAGCAGTATGTTTATAATCGCAGACAAGATTTACAAAATCGAGAATAACAGGCGACGAACGATAACTATTGTCCATTTCCCATTCTACCAAGGATTCTTTCCAGGGCGATGAAGAAGCTAATGAGTCGAAAATTTTAGGACTACCCCCCCTCCATTGGTAAATACTTTGTTTAGAATCACCCACGATAAACAATGTGCGCCGCCTATCTGGATCCTGAACAATTTCATCAAGAAATGGGCGGACAATATGCCATTGCATCATCGAGGTATCTTGGAATTCATCCAGCATCCAATGGTCAAACCAGCCATCCAGACGGAACTGAACCTTATTGAGCAACTCGGAACGTTCTTCCTGTTCATTGGGTAATAACAATCGAGCAATATCATTAAAAGTCATCATTCCAGCGCCGCGTACCTCTCGATCGTATAATTTTTCAAATTTTTCCATGATCGAATACATCCCCTGCATCCTCATTGCATTCCTAGAAACCAAGGTTTTTACCATCGAGGCACAGAGACTCTTCAATCCACGCGCTGCCGATGGAGAAAGTAGGTAGGATTTCCTGCAATACGATATTTCACCAGCGTCATGGCGGATATCCAGCGGTCGCAACCATGTCGGCCATTCGAATGTTTCACCCGTTTTCACAGCCTCAATAGACGTTTGCAGCCGATTCAACATTGATTCTTGAATTTCGTTTTGAAAAGACTTCAACACAGGTTGTAACTCCCAAATATTCGGAGCAGAGTCCCACCACCGGCCGTTTGGCACCAGCCAACGAGCAGCCCACACCGATTTATCGTGGTTCTCCAAAAGCAGGTCATGATTTTGTTTTACAAAGTCACGCAAAGACGTATCCATCCGTTCATTTTCCCGTCCATACGTTGCCAGTTGGAACCCCATCAGAAAAGAATCGAGTTCGTTATTATTATCTAAGCGTTCATAGAGCTGCTGAAGGACTCTTGACTGTTCAAAATCCACTTTATACTCATCGATTTGCTGAACTTTTGTTATACCCAAATCGATAGCCAACACACGCGCCATTCGCGAGAAAAAGCTATCGAGAGTTCCCATATTCAGGCGGTCTAATTGATGCACCATCTCTTGCAAGAGTCGCAAAAATGTTTTTTGTTCAGGAAGCGGCCCCTGCCAATTACCATCGACGACCAACCCAGGGTGTTCTGCCGATCCTTGAATAGTTTCTACCACTTCGCTAGCCAAACGAGCCGCCTTAACTTCATCCAGAGCCCCCTCGGCTAAGCGAGACATAATGCGATTGAAGAATTCAGCAGCAGCTTTGCGAGTAAAAGTCAGTGCAATCATCTTCACAGGAGATACCCCTAAAACAAGTAAAGAAATAAAACGCAACGATAACTGATAGGTTTTTCCCGACCCAGCCGATGCGCTAATGCGTGTACTAATCAATGGTAAATTGTTCATAGGCATACACTAATTTTCAATATCTTGCGCTAGTAAACGATTGACACCTTCTGGTGCTATCGACGCGAATTCATCGTTCTTATACACGTTCCATCCCAAATCTTCTGCCGCTGGCAAACGCGACAGATCGCATTCTACAATAAGTCGTGAAACCTCTTGCGCCCAATAATCAGCTATTTCTAACAAATAAGAGTCAAGCGACTCCCATGCCTGAATGCCCCGATTACCACCATGTAAAGGCAAATTCAAATACGCGCAAGTTACCTTTTGTGTGTTATATTCTGCAGCAATCCACCGTTGTGCGGCCAAGACATAAAGTGGCAACTGAAGATCCTTCCAACGGTAATAACCGGTATTCTTTTTCTCCTCCACAAGGTGATCTCCCAACTGCGGTAAATGAGTTCTCAAGAGATCTACTTTTTTTGCGCTCAGTTTTTCCAAGTGATGTTGTTCCGGCAAACTAGCTGTTGCGCTCGTTTTAATATCGACGACCCGTAGCACCTTTGTTTCTTCATTTACTTCAATACGATCCAACTTCATTTTGAGGACAACAGGTAGATCCCATGGTTCCCAAAGCAAAGTCCGTTCGACCTCCAAAAGATGCCATCCCATTTCGAGCGAGCGAACATGGACCTGAGCCAAATCTTCCAATCTTTGTCGGACAAATTCTCGTTGGACCATAAGCGGCAAAGACAAATGGCGTCCATACAGCCGTTCAAACTCCTTTTGCATACCATCGGCAAGTTCCTGGGCAATCGTTTTTTCATCCCTTACCTGTCCTAAATCGCCCTTAGGGCCTAAGCGTTCTGCACACAGATGGATCAACGTGCCAATGCTCATTGGGTCGATCTCGTTACCTAGCGACAACCGTTGGAACCGACAAACTTGCTTCAACCAAAATCTCCTCGGGCATGTCAGAAAATCCTTCAACCGACTCGGAGACAATTGTACCTTTACCTTGCCAGATTCTGAGAGGTCATAAGACTCTGGCATGCGAACAGGTTGCGGGCAACGCCATGCCCAACCCTTCTCATTCCGCGCCATACCATTTTTGTCTTCACGAGCTTCATGGAAAAGATAAAGGACCCGGTGCGGCAATTGTTCTGCCTCGCATTGCATGAGCAAAGACGAGGGACGGCAAGGTTCTCCAGTTGGGTCTTCCCGCGCCACCAGGATACGAATACCATCAAAGCATCGCCGAGTTTCGATGAGCCCTCGTAACAGAAAAGCATCGCGTTGGTACCGGTTGGCACGCGTCCTCAACCCTAACAGTTCTTTCATTCCTTCTGGCAACAACGGATCTTCAATCATCTTATCAGGCACACAGCCCTCATGTAAACCTTCCAGAATAAGCTTCCTAGCAGGATCATAAGATAATTCCAACCAATCCGACATCACAACATCACAGGAACCGCGGTCCATATAAACTTTTTCAGTCGACATGTACCTGACCAACAACTCCACCGCCACCTGAGCAGATGTCACAATACCGCGTTCTTCCAAATCATTTACCAGCGCCCCTACGACTTCTAACCTTTTCAACAAAGCCAACTGATACACACCATTCCAATTGGCCTTCCACAACCTGTCAGCCAAATCGATAGCCATCGAGCCAATGTGCCCAAGTTTCCATCTTTTTAACCAATCAACAATTTTTCTAAGGTCGTCCCCATCAAGACGAATCAAATCGATGTCAGAAGTTCTGTTCCCTAGCAGATGCAAAACAAATGACAAACGGCTAGGAAGATGCATTTCATTGATTTGATCCAGCATCAAGGCCATTTGATAGCCACTTTGTATGTCCAACGCAATAGCCAGAATGCCAGATCGGCACACACGATCCACAGGTTCCCACGCATCGGGCTGAGAGACAACCTTCTGAATATCGCCCAACAAACGCACTATCCCAGTCCGAGAAGCCTTGTCACCTCCAGATCGATAGACGGACCACCCAGCTCGCCCAATGCCATCTCGTAGAGCATCGGCAAATGCATCATCGCAGAGACCAATCGAACAACGAGAACTATCCACGTGATCTCCGGAAAAGTAGCGAACAGTTTCCTCAACAAAACCCTGAGCTCCATGACAAACCGCCACAAGGTTCTCAATTCCATTAAAATGTAGCCACTCAGGTTCTTCTTCTCTTGCGACACAAGGTCGCCCCCATGAATCAACAGGAAACCCAGTAGGAGCGTGAATCCAGCATTCGACCTGGCTGTCGTGTTCTTGTTCCCAACATTCCAAAGCCATCATTGCTAAGGGTAGAGGATCTGGAACACCAGCCACCACAACACGTTGAATGCCCGAAGGGAGTACGGGATAATGGCTCCAGGCAATTTCTTCTTCTAGAAGGTCATGCCCCCCCCAATCTAAGACACGTTTTATAGCTTGTTGTTCCCAATCAGCTAATACAGTCCAACGATCCACTTCATCCGGTGGCAGCGCTGCATGTTTCACCACCTCTTGAATGCGCATCCGGCATTCACCCAAAACGGCTCGAGTTCGTAAACACATTTCTGCCATGCCCATGCTCCAAGTAAACCCAGGATACTCAGGGCGGCGGCGAATGAGAGCATTCTCCTCATCGTGTTCTTGAATCACCTGGGCCCATGCCACTTCCATGAAAAGGCGATCACGCTCTGGATCGTCATGGCTCTGCATTAAAAACTCCTCTACAGTCATCATTACAGGAGGGCGCACAGCGCATTCCGGAGCTAATTGCACCATAGTCTCTCTAAGTCGAATGATCGATTCTCGGGTTGGGACCAAGATCATCAAACCAGGCCACTTGTTCCCTTCCAGCAGCAATTTTTTTGCTACAGCATATACGAGACAGTCCTCCCACCCCAAATATACCAATCTCATGGGCTCTGACAATGTGCTACGCAGTTAATATCTTTGCAGAGTAATTAACGCTCTTCAATAACCGCCTCGCGAGGAAAACGCACCTTAGCCTCCAACGCATACGCATCATTTGCGCTGCGATATCCCAGCGCTACCCCCAATACAACACGATAGGGTCCCTTGTCTAATCCTAATAACATATCGCACTTCGGTCCATCCATACTGCCAATGGTGCATGAATCCACTCTCAACAACGCGGCAGCGTTCAATAAAAACCCCAATGCTAAATACACCTGGTGTTCAGCCCAAACCCCGACTTGATCGCCCAACGATTCAATCACCTGAGTATAAAATGCTCGAGATCCTGCTAACTTTTCGGGGCTTGGTTGGCGGACTTCGGCTATTCTCGCAATACAGCATTCGACATCATCAACCGACGGTTGACGCAATGCGCACAACACAGCGTAACACGAGCAATCCTCAACCTGTGCCTGGTCTTTTGAGATAGCACGCAAAGATTTTTTCACCGACTGATCATGCACCATGACAAAATGCCACGGTTGCAATCCAATCGATGAAGGAGCCAGGCGCAACGATTCTTCTAATGCTTGCATCACATCAGGAGCAATCTTCGCGGTTGGATCAAATTTTTTACAGGCATATCGCCATGTTAGCGTCGTTAAATAATCTGTTGGACTCATTGTCGATTCTATACCTCAACTTCCCTCTTCAGTCAATTATAATCTTCCATCCCTTGTCGTATTCGGGTCTGCCGTCTCTTGCAGTAAGGCGAACTCATCGCCCGACAATGGGCGCAGGGGCGAATAGGTATGCAGGTTGTCTTGCAGATGCTCCATATAGGTCATTCCGCTGAAAACGCTCAGCACACCAGGAAAACTCGGGCTTGGCGAAATTTCAACAGGTAGGCTGTCTTGATCAAAAGGCAGCACAAGATAATGCTGTCGCTATAAACGATTTACCAACCACTCTTTTTATACAAAAGAGTTTTCCATTCATCTAGTAGAGTCTAATTGATATAGAGGTCAAGTCAGCCCCGTCAGCAAAGATTTTTATTGTTCGCTTGTCAATTACGGATTTCATGCTTACTTTTGTCGTGGTTTATTGATCTCTTTGTCATTGTATTCTATCTTTTGTGCTTTTACCTTGACATAGATAAGCTCAATAAACCATCTCGTTTTCTATCGTTGTAACAAAGTCATGCAGATAGTAGAGTTGACAACAGAACAGCTCATTGATATTTTTTTAGAAAAATGATAATAACAATGTCGGTAGGAGGAAGAAATAGTTTATCCTCGCTTCAAAACACATAAACATGCAGACTTTGACATAATCTGTTTGGCCTCAAGACCAAGCATGATCAAAGGTTCTTTCCCATAGTAGATAGATGATTTACAGCCAATTAGACATCATCTCCTCTTCATCTACCGTCAATACCAAGAAGGCGTTCAACGCCTCCAGCAACCGCACCTCAAGCAACCTCAATCACTAACTCAATATGGATTCTAACAAACCAAGATACACTCCGGAGTTCATCACAAGCCTACAACCCAACGAAATATTCGTATTCGGTAGCAACCTGGGAGGGTGGCACGCTGGCGGAGCTGCACACATAGCACACAAAAAATTCGGCGCCATCTGGGGCAAGGGCACGGGGCTGCAAGGACAATCCTACGCCATCCCGACCATGCAAGGCGGCGTGGAAACCATCCACCCCTATGTGGATGAATTCATCGCTTTTGCCAAAGCGCATCCGGAGCTGACCTTCCTGGTGACCCCCATCGGCTGCGGAATCGCCGGATTCAAGGTAGCAGACATCGCCCCCTTGTTCAAAGAAGCAATAGCGGTAGAAAACATCATATTGCCGGAATCGTTTGAACAAGTCATAATGTCTATTTAATTTACCAAGAATGATTTACAGGCAAAAACACTTCAACTCTGAAAACTGATACGGGATGGTTTATTTCCTTGGGAGGCGGGTTTGATATCTATGAAAAGTTCGACCGTTTTCCCTAAGCAGAGCAGACCAGCGGTTGCGCCGAGGCAAATAGTTCACCGTCTCCTTTAACCTCTCCGATAAACTCGCGAAAACTCATGCGGTCTTTTATTTGATACTCTGTCTGCTCGTCACTTAAACCGTAAAGGCGTTGGACAAACAGAACCTTAAACTTCAGGACTGGATCAATTGGTCGGCGGCCTGCTTTGCTTTTGCGTTCTTCTCTTTGGAGACCTCGCTCTAACCCGGGGCGGAACAGCTCGAAATCTACATACTAGGGATATGGCCTCCAGAGGATTTCCTAATTTTGAGAGTGTCTTGAGTCTATCCGAGGTTTCAAATAACCCTGCTCCTTCTTGTTGCTGACGGTATTGGTAAGCCCTCTTCGTTTGTTTCCTCTTCTGGGTGGGAAACGTAATGTTTATTTCATTGGTTTGCAGTCGATTAATTGTAGAATCTTCCATAAGTTTTTTGTTCTCCTTGTCATGATCAGAAAGTTTGATACTACTTCCTACGTTTAGATGAATAAACTATTCTCGTATGAGGCATTTTGGACTTTTAAGCACACTTTTACTGACAGCATTAGCAGCTTCAGGCGGGGACTCACCCAATTGGTTGCGTTACCCAGCCATCTCACCAGACGGTACAACCATTGCATTCACCTACAAAGGAGATATTTATACAGTTCCAAGCTCGGGAGGAACAGCCACTCGTTTAACAACAGACGACTCGATGGATTACAACCCCGTGTGGTCACCCGACAGTAAAACAATTGCCTTTGCAAGTAACCGACACGGCAATTTCGACGTTTACACAATTCCGGCCAAAGGGGGAACTCCAACTCGCCTAACAACGCATTCAAGCTCTGAAATTCCTAACTGTTTTTCTCGCGACGGACAACACATTTTGTTCGATGCCACCATAGCAGACCCTGCTGAAAGCATCCTCAATCCGTCTGCTTCGATGAAAGAACTATACTCTGTTCCCGTTTTCGGTGGACGGCCTCTACAGATTTTGGCGACTCCTGCTGAGCACGCTCAATTTTCACATTCTGGCAAGTTCATTATTTACCAGGACAAAAAAGGCGGAGAAAATATCTGGCGCAAACACCACCGTTCGTCCATTACCCGCGACATCTGGAAGTACGATATTGCCTCTCGCATGCACCAAAAGCTAACGGACTTCTCAGGAGAAGATCGATCTCCTGTCATGTCCGCTGATGATAAGACCGTTTATTATTTAAGCGAGCAAGACGGTTCCTTCAACGTTTGGTCTTTCCCTATCGACAATCCTTCAGCCAGGCAACAAATCACTCAGTTCAAAACGCATCCAGTACGTTTTCTTTCCCTAGCTGATACAGGCATGCTCTGTTTTGGCTACAATGGTGCTATTTACACGCAGGTACCCGGCACAGCTCCATCAGTCGTCAACATTCAAGTTTCTGGCGATATTACGTCAAACGATCAACTTATCCAGTCAGTTTTCCCGCGCGGTGGCCAGCCGTCGCGAGATGGCAAGCAAATTGCCTTTGTTCATCGCGGCGATATATTTGTGACCTCCACAACATACCCAACCACCAAACAGATCACCTATACTCCTGAAGCAGAATACTCGCCCAATTTTTCTCCAGACGGTAGAACATTGGCATACACCTCTGAACGTAACGGCCAACGCAACATCTACCTAGCCAAGCTTGCAAGAAAAACTGACCCGAATTTCCCCAATGCACTAAGTCTCGAAGAAAAACCTCTCGTTGCCAACGCGGAGCACGAACGCGAGTCAGCACAATTCTCGCCAGACGGCAAAGAAATTGCCTTTGTTGAAGACCGTAGCAGAATCATGATCATGGATTTGCAGACGAAAGAAATACGGCAAGTTGTCGACGGATCTCAAACCTATTCAACGGGAGGATTTATCGATTATTCTTGGTCGCCAGACGGGCAGTGGTTGACTCTTGCCTACACAGGGAACAAGCATGATCCCTATTACGACATCGGCATCGTCCACACAAGTGGTAAGCAATCCATCGTCAACTTAACCAACAGCGGCTATTCCAACGCGAAACCTCGCTGGATACTTGACGGAAATGCCCTACTCTTCCTTACCGAACGTTATGGCATGCGAAACCATGCCTCCTGGGGATCCCTCTCGGATGCCATGATCGTCTTCCTGAACAAAAAATCGATGGAACAATTTCAAATGAGTAAGGAAGAACGGGAACTAGCTCAGGCTAAAGACTCCCCCCAAACAGACAAAGTTGATAAGGATCAAAAAGATTCTAAAACCGCCAAGAAAGCCTCCAACGATCCACCTAAAGCCAAACCAATAACCGTCGAATTGGAGGGATTAGAAGATCGATTCGTTCGTCTGACTCCAGCTTCCACCCAGTTAGCCGATGCAGCTCTCGATCAAAAAGGAGAAAAACTTTACTACATTTGTAGTTTCCAAAAAGGATTCGACCTTTGGCAGTTAGATTTAGCTACACGAACTCCACGTCTTTTGCGTTCCGACATCTCTCCTGCCTCGTTGCAATGGGATCAAGCCATGAGTAAATTGTTCATTCTCGGAGACAAACCAGTCTACATGGATAGAAAGAGCAACGCCATCTCAACCATAACTGCCAGTGCTGAACACAACATCGATAAATCCCAGGAACGAGTTGCCATGTTCCAGCATGTCTGCCACGAAGAAGAACGTCGTTTCTACCGGGAAGATATGCACGGCGTCGACTGGAAAAAACTAACAGCTAATTACAAACAATTCCTACCCTCAATCAATAATAATTACGACTTCGCCGAATTATTAAGCGAACTCCTCGGCGAACTCAACGTCTCGCACACAGGATGTTCCTATTCTGGGGATCGATCGCCATCGAGCGACTCTACCGCAGAACTGGGATTGTTCTTCGACCAGGACTATGTAGGCACAGGACTAAAAATCGATGAAATTGTAACAGGTGGTCCCTTCGATCGATCTGAATTCGATATCCAGCGTGGCGATATCATTGAAATGATCAATGGGGTCTTCATCAAAGCTGATATGGACTATTACCCCTTGCTCAATCGGCAAGCTGGTAAGAAAATACTCGTTTCGCTCCGCCGTCCGGAAACCCAACAGACATTCGAAGTTGTCGTCAAACCCATCACCCGGAGTGCCCTCAATTCCCTTCTCTACAAGCGTTGGGTCAAACAATGCGAACGTGAAGTCGATCGCCTCTCCAAAGGCCGTCTTGGCTATGTTCACATCCAGGGCATGAACGATCCTAGTTTCCGAACTGTGTACTCCATAGTTCTTGGCAAATTCAACAACCGCGAAGGTATAGTCATCGATACTCGATTCAACGGAGGTGGCCGCCTTCACGAAGATATAGAAGTTCTCTTCAGCGGGGAAAAATACCTCACCCAAGTCATCCGTGGTAAAGAAGCTTGCGATATGCCTAGCCGCCGTTGGAACAAACCCTCAGTCATGGTAATTGGCGAAGCTAATTACTCCAATGCTCACGGTACTCCATGGGTATACAAACACCAGAAACTCGGGAAACTCGTTGGTATGCCAGTTCCAGGCACCATGACCAGTGTCAATTGGGAACGCCTTCAGGATTCATCGCTCATTTTCGGTATCCCTATTATTGGTTATCGTCTTCCAGATGGAACCTATTTGGAAAATACCCAGTTAGAACCTGACGTCAAAGTAGCTAACACCCCAGACTCAGTAGTTTACGGACACGACAAACAACTCGAAGCAGCAGTTCAAACACTCCTCAATGACATTGACGCTTCACCAAAAGCTCAATAACCCCACAGGACCAGAGATCGTCACACTGATTCACAATGTACGATCTCTGAGTTATTTAACAGTTAACTAACATATTGAACAATCGAATCATCTAATAATTTTCTCCAATTAGCGTTGATAGACTTTTCTACCTCTATCTTGTTATTTGGGTTGTTCAATGTCTTGTTTTATCCTTGTCGGGAAACAACATTTGATTAACAAAAGGAGTAATTAGAATTCATCTTACCTAGTTTATATCCATGAGCACATCAGCATTATCGATCAAGCCAGCTGGTTCATGCCGCTGGGATATCGTTTCTTTAGGGGAAGTCATGCTTCGACTCGACCCGGGCGAGAACCGCATTCATACTAGCCGTACTTTCAACGTCTGGGAAGGAGGTGGCGAATATAATGTTGCCCGTGGACTGCGCCGCTGTTTTGGGTTGAAAGGAGCAATTGTCACCGCCATTTGCGACAATCCCGTCGGTCACCTATTAGAGGACTGTATGTTGCAAAGTGGGCTGAGTCTGGATTATGTTTCCTGGAAGCCCTTCGACGGCATTGGACGATCTTGCCGCGTTGGTCTGAATTTCACCGAGCGTGGATATGGAGTTCGCGCGGCAGTGGGTTGTTCGGATCGCGGGTTGAGTGCTGCCAGCCAAATGAGACCAGGTGAAGTGGACTGGGATCAGATTTTTGGGAAAGACGGAGTCCGATGGTTCCATACAGGAGGGATCTACGCAGGGCTTTCTGAGACGACTAGCGAAGTTGTCATAGAAGCAGTCAAATCAGCGCGTAAACACGGGACCATTGTATCTTACGATCTCAACTACCGTCCCTCTCTCTGGAAGAGCATAGGAGGACAAGAACGCGCCCGAGAAGTTAACCAAACCATTGCTCCCTTTGTCGACGTCATGATTGGCAATGAAGAAGACTTTCAAGCAGCACTAGGCCTCACGATCAAAGGGGCCACGGAAGATTTCTCTAGCATTGACAAAAACGCCTATCAGGACATGATCCGTACAGCCGTCAAAAAATTCGGTTTCAAAGCCACTGCCACAACGCTTCGCGTAGCCCGCACGGCTACTTTCAACGATTGGGCTGCTATTCTGTACTACGATGGTCAATTCTACAATTCCATCTCCCTGCCCAATCTGGAAATCCTCGATCGAGTCGGAGGCGGAGATTCCTTTGCCTCAGGGTTGATTTATGGTTTTTTGGCAGGCAAAGGACCTCAGTATGCCGTCAACTGTGGCTGTGCCCACGGCGCCTTGGCCATGACCACGCCAGGCGACACCTCCACAGCTAGTCTTGCAGAAGTAGAACGCGTCATGAAAGGCGGAACGGCACGAGTTAATCGTTAACCACCCTTAACCAGGTATACCCACTATGATTGAAAGTTGGAGATGGTACGGTCCATCAGATCCTATTACCCTCCGCGACATCCGACAAGCAGGAGTCAGCGGTATCGTCACCGCTCTACACGAAATACGCTGCGGCGAACTCTGGACGGAAGAAGCCGTTCAAGAACGTGTCAAGATGATTGAAGATGCTGGCATGAAATGGGTCGTTGCCGAAAGCATCGCCGTTCATGAAGACATCAAAACGCGTTCCAGCCAATGGCGACACTACATCGAAGTCTACAAACAAAGCCTACGGAATTTGGCTCGTGGCGGCGTCAAAATCGTCTGTTACAACTTCATGCCCGTCCTCGACTGGACGCGGACCGATTTAGCGTGGCCTTTAGAAGACGGCAGCAGCGTTCTGAAATGTGATGCCGATGAAGTTGCCGTATTCGACTTGTTCATGCTACAGCGAGCTGGTGCTGAACAAGACTATGCGCCCGACACCATAGGACGAGCCCGCAAACGATTCGAATCGATGACGGAAGCACAAAAGAAGACACTCAGCGATTCGATCCTCTTAGGGTTGCCGGGCACGGTTGACGACTTGACTTTGGAACAATTCCGAGAAATGCTCGCCCGTTACAAGGGCATCGACGATGCCCAGTTGCGGAAGAACTTGTATGATTTCCTCAATGAGATCATGCCAGTTTGTGAAGAGACAGGTATTCGCATGGCTATCCATCCCGATGATCCGCCTCGTTCCATCTTTGGGTTACCCCGCATTATGAGCGACGAGGCAGACATGTTGCAGCTGATTCGCGAAGTGCCTTCCATGCATTCCGGGTTCACGTTGTGTACGGGGTCGCTCGGTGGTTTGCGATCTAACGCACCTCATTTGCTGATGGAGCGTTTTGCCGACCGCGTCTGGTTCGCTCACTTTCGTAATACGGTTTACGACGGAGAAAATCCCGACACCTTCCGCGAATCAGGCACACACCTGCTCGGGCATACCGACATGGCTTATGCCGTACAGTGTTTGCTCAATGAAGAAGCCCGCCGCCGGGAATCCGGGCTCGGCGTTCCGCAAATTCCCGTTCGTCCGGACCACGGTAAATTGATGGACATCGATCTTGATAAACACTGCTACTCCGGGTATTCGTACGGTGGTCGAGCCATCGGTCTGGCGGAATTACGAGGCCTTGCCATGGGGCTTGTCAACGCTCGTCCCCTTATTGGCAAGGTCGCGCTAGTCACCGGAGCCGCCGGAGTTCTTTGTTCGGTAATGGCTAGAAGCCTCCTGAAAGCCGGTGCAAAAGTAGCCCTTTTGGGACGTACGGAATCAAAATTGCACCAACTCCAGCAACAATTGGCTGAAGAAGGACTCACGCAAACAATAACATTGACCGCCGATGTACTAGACAAAGCAGCCCTTGAACGCGCCAGAACAACACTCGTCGACACCTGGGGACGGCTCGATATCCTAGTGAACGGCGCAGGTGGTAACGATCCACGTGGCACAACGCCCGTCGAACAATGCACGTTAGACACCCCAGCAGCCGATAGTTTCTTCGGCATGGATATGGAAGGGTTCGAATACGTCAATCGCCTGAACATGATCGGCACCATCCTACCATCCCAAATCTTCGGCAGCCTGTTGGCAGAATCCGGTGGTACAATCGTCAATATTTCGTCTATGGCAGCTTACCTTCCTCTCACCAAAGTGGGGGCCTACGGCGCTGCCAAGGCCGCAGTCGAAAACTTCACAAAGTGGCTGGCAACTCACCTCGCCCCCATGGGGATTCGAGTCAATGCCATCGCACCAGGATTCTTCATCACCAACCAAAACCGTTTCCTCATGCTGGAGAAAGACGGCATTACTCCGTCTGCCCGCGGTAAGAAAGTCATTGCCAAAACGCCGATGCGTCGTTTCGGAGATCCGGAGGACCTCTGCGGTGCTTTGCAATTCCTCGTGTCGCCAGGCGCAGGATTCGTCACGGGCATTACCATCCCCGTTGATGGTGGTTTCTTAGCATTCTCCGGAGTCTGAAATCTTCATTTTTCACCACAATGATTACCGACGATTTTTTACTCGATACACCGCAGGCCCGCACGCTCTTCCATGAGTATGCGGAAGCCCTACCGCTCATCGACTACCATTCGCACCTCGATCCCGTGGCCATTGCAGATAACAAGCAATTCGACAATATTGCCCAACTTTGGCTCGATGGGGATCATTACAAATGGCGAGCCATGCGCACCAATGGCATTGCAGAACGTTATTGTTCCGGCGACGCCACGGATCGCGAGAAATACGACGCCTGGGTCAACATCATTCCACGCCTCATCCGCAACCCGCTTTACCATTGGACCCATCTGGAGCTTCGGCGTCCGTTCGGAATCACGGGGATTTTGCTAGGCCCCGATACGGCAGACGAAGTTTGGGATCGTACTTCAGCTTTGCTGCAATCCGGTTCTTTCGGCGTGCAAGATATCTTGCGCATCATGAATGTCGAACTCGTCTGCACAACAGATGATCCGGCTGACACCTTGGAGGCCCACACCCGCATAGCCCAACAAAACTTTGGCACCCGAGTCCTGCCGGCATTCCGTCCCGACAAGTCGCGAGCCCTCGGCAATACCCGCGTATGGAACTCTTGGGTCGCACGCCTCGAACAAACCACACAACGGGATATCCCCGATTTGCCGACTTTCCTGCAAACGCTTGCAGAACGTCACGACTTTTTCGCACAGCATGGTTGCAAACTCTCCGACCATTCCATCGAAATGGTCGACGAGGAATCTTTGTCTCCTGAAGAAGCCGCTCGCATCTTTACCGCCGCCCGCCAAAATCAGGCGATTGCGCCTCGTGATGTCGCGCGTTTCTCCAACTTCATGCTCGATTTCTTTGCCGATCTGGATGCCCGTGCCGGTTGGGTACGGCAGTTCCACATTGGCGCCCTCCGCAATCCCAATACCAAAGCCATGGATATGTTGGGGCCCGACACCGGATTTGACTGCATCGATGACTTCTGCTATGCCCGTCCACTGGCCAAAATGTTGGATCGTTCGGCACAGAAAGACCTGTTGCCCAAGACAATCCTCTACAACCTCAACCCCAGAGATAACTCAGTACTGGCTGCCCTCTGTGGCAGTTTCCAGGACGGCATCTGCCCCGGCAAAATGCAGTATGGCGCCGCTTGGTGGTTCCTCGATCAGATGGACGGCATGATCCAACACATCGAAACTCTCAGCCAACTGGGTACACTTTCCCGCTTTGTGGGGATGTTGACCGACAGTCGGAGCTTCCTGAGCTATACGCGCCACGAATACTTCCGCCGTATCCTCTGCCGCGTCCTGGGACGCGACATGGCAGTCGGCCTCATCCCAGACAAATTGGATCTCATTGGTCCAATGGTCTCTGATATTTCCTACAATAATGCGAAAGAATACTTCCAATTCTGATCATGAACGAACTCATTCAAGCTTTCTCAGAAGTTAAGTTAGTACCCGTTGTCGTATTGAACGACGTCGAAAAAGCAGTTCCATTAGCCTTAACCCTGGTTTCCAATGGCTGTAACTGCATCGAAATTACTTTCCGCACAGACGCTGCGGCAGAATCGATCTCACAAATTGCCCGGGAAGTGCCAGAAATGCGAGTTGGCGCTGGCACGTTGCTCACACCCGACCAAGTCATCCGCGCCAAGCAAGCCGGTGCAACATTCGGTGTTGCCCCTGGCTTCGACCCTGTCGTCGTCAAAGCAGCTCAAGAACAAGGGCTTCCCTTTGCCCCGGGTGTTGCCACCGCCTCAGAAATCTGCCAGGCCCTCTCCATGGGATGCACGTTTCAGAAATTCTTCCCGGCAGAACCGGCTGGTGGCCCCAAACTACTCAAGGCCATCTTAGCAGCCGTTCGCCATACGGGCGTACGCATCATGCCAACCGGCGGCATCAATGCCTCCAACATTTCCAATTGGCTTGCGATACCGGAAGTTGTTGCTTGCGGTGGTTCCTGGATCTGCGAATCTTCGCTCATCGATTCCGAAAACTGGGAAGAAATCGGCAAACGTACCCGAGAAGCTTTAGACGCTATCCAATAATATCTCATTCCCGAATACTCCGAATAACCGGGAATTGTTTTCCCCGTCTTCTCCATGACACCCTCGAGGAGACGGGGATTTTTGGTGCTTTTGTTTCCAATCCTCGCCGAGTGGATTGCCAAAGACAGAAATGGAGGTGTCGGTTTAGACGTGCATCATCACGAGATTTACTGTAACATTCGTACATCTATGAGCTCTAGCGTCATTCCCAACGTATTAGCGGAGAGGTATGCCTCAGCCGCGATGAAGGCTATCTGGTCCGCTGAAGGACGAATCATTCTCGAACGCGATTTCTGGATCGCCGTCATGAAAGCCCAAAAAGACCTGGGCCTCGATATTCCGGAGCAAGCTATTGAAGCTTATGAATCCGTCAAGACTCAAGTCAATCTAGACTCGATCAACGCACGCGAACGCATCACGCGACATGATGTTAAAGCGCGTATCGAAGAATTTTGCGATTTAGCCGGTTGCGAACACATCCACAAGGGAATGACCTCGCGCGACCTGACCGAAAATGTCGAACAACTTCAGATCTGGCGGTCGATGCAAATCATCCGAGACAAAGCTATCGCGGCCCTAGCCCTCATGAGCCAATGCGCCAACAAATGGAAATCCATTCCCTTGGCAGCCCGTACGCACAACGTCGTTGCTCAGGAAACAACAGTCGGCAAACGTTTGGCCATGTTCGGTGAGGAAATCCTCCACGGTCTCTCCTCCTGGATGTCGATTATGGAACGCTACGCAGTACGTGGGCTCAAGGGTGCTGTCGGTACTCAGCTCGACCAATTGTCCCTATTCCAGCAAGATAAGGCTCGCGTCATAGAGCTCGAAAACCGCATTTGTATGCACCTGGGCATCCGTGACCGCTGGGTTAATGTCGGACAAATCTATCCTCGTTCTCTAGATTTTTCAGTCGTGTCCGGTCTTGTTGAATTGACGTCGGGATGTTCCTCGTTTTGCCGGACATGGCGTCTCATGGCAGGTCACGAATTGGCCACCGAGGGCTTTGCCAAAGGCCAAACAGGCTCGAGCGCGATGCCGCACAAAATGAACCCGCGGTCGTGTGAACGCGTGAATGGATTCCATGCCATCCTCAAGGGGTACCTCGTCATGTTAGGTGGGTTAGCTGGCGATCAATGGAATGAAGGCGACGTTTCATGTTCTGTTGTTCGCCGAGTCGCCCTGCCCGATGCTTTCTTTGCAGCCGATGGTTTGTTTGAAACCTTCTTGACCATCCTCAGACAGATGGACATCTATGAACCGGTCATCGAATCAGAATTGCGCCGTTATCTGCCCTTCTTGACAACCACCACCATTTTGATGGAAGCCGTCAAACGAGGCGTCGGCCGCGAAACAGCCCACGAAATTATCAAAGAACATGCCGTCGCCGTCTCCAACGCCCTGCGCGAAGGTACCATTGCAGAAAATGACCTCCTGAAACGACTGGGAGAAGACGGGCGTCTCAAGCTCTCCTGCCAGGAACTTCAAGAAATTTTCGAACGCAGCTCCAAAGCAACTGGCATGGCAGAATCCCAAGTCGATCACTTCTGTGATTCCGTTCAAGCCATTGCAGAAGAATACCCGGACGCCGCCGCTTACACACCGGGCGATATTCTCTAACGCCCCCACTGCCAAGCCCCCCTTTTAATTTCAACTTCCTCTTGATCCCCCCAAGAGGAAGTTTTTTACACTAGTGCCCGATAAAATTTTTTATGTGCTAAATTGCGTCGTAATTATTCTTCTGTTTCGTTAATGGTTGTTTCGCCTGTTAATTTTGTAATCTCTTTCCGATAAGCTTTGTCAAAAGCCGTACTTTTCAGCAAATTGTCTATATCGTTTTTTCCTATGCCTTGTAGTGCATTATAAAATTGGATGAAGTTATGAATGCCATCATCAAAGTATCTGTCCACAATGTCATCAACTCGTTTGGGGAAGTTTTCTCCTTTCAGACGTTGCTCGTTCCCGTGCTGATAGGCTTCTTCCATTTTTTGAATCACTCCATCAAATGCTTCTTTTTTCCAAGCATAGAAATATCCTGCCAAGTAGTAGGCACTTTTCCTAAATATGGGTAATTGTGCGGTATATGTTGCTTCATTTTTCTGAATGAGTCGCCGGATACTTTCCAAGATTTGGTTGGCGACAATCAATTGGAAGCACAGTTTATGAAATGCCGCACCTTGTCCTTCATCCAATAAGTCAGGCTTGAAAATCTTTTCATATTCGTTTTTCTGGAATACGCGCGACTTGCCCAAGCCGGAACGCAACGAACGCGCCATATACAAATAGACTGCGCGATAAGCCAAAGCTACATTGACCATGCTGATAATCAATTGATCTTTGCCAGCCTCTTTTCCTTCGCCTTTCCGATCGTAAACGATGTTAAACCGTTTCAAGTCCTCGGCAATAGCCACCTGGATGGGGTCATTGGCTACGAGCGAAAAACTCTTAACCGCATTCTGGTCGTTGGTGGCTTTAATTATGTTCATCTTGAAGTCTATTTGCGTCGCATCTATTTCGTAAATACGCACCATTACGTTTGCTGCCCGGAAGTTATCACGAGTGTCTTCCCCGTATTTGGCTCTGTACAAGGCATTGACTGTTTGGCAACCGTTGATGATTTGCATGTTTTCCAGCAAAAGCGGACGAATATGCTTCTTTTCATTTACGTTTCCTAAGGTTAGTTTATCACAAATAATGCTGATGCCATTGTTCATATACGGGAACCACAAACTTTCGGCGCTTGTAATGGTCCGGATAATGTCTTTATTCACGTTCCCCCTGTCCCCTAAGTAAAAGCGGATGTTTTCGGAATACAATTGGTTATGGTGATACTTATTTTGCAGGCGGATAAATTCATTAACATTGCACATTCCGATAATCACCTTCTTGGGTAATCCCAGACTCTCGCGTTTAGAATTGTCTTCCAGTCGGTAAGAATACATTTCATCGTTGACCATCTCCAAAGATTCACTACCTATTCGAATCTTTCCGTCTTTTGCCAAATCCATAATATCTTTTAACCCGTAAACCTGGACAGAGAATCCAAGTAACTGTCGGTCTCTTTCAAAACGTCCAATGATTCCTTCAATATCTTTAGCATTATCATTATATATGCCTTTGGCATTGTTGATGTAATGTGCAAAGATGATGATGGAGCGCCCTCGGCGTTTCCCCAAGAACTCATCGCACTTGCTTTTGATTTCTTTTACAACCCTATTGTTGCTTGTTTTGTCTTGCCACTCCGGGTGTACAAAGCTGTTGTTCACGAAGGTAGAGAATTGAAGTAATTCTACAGGCGAAGCACTATGCCTGTCATTTTCGTAGATCTTGTATTGGAAGATGTGTAACTGCCTTACATTTGAATTGTCTGTTTCAATTAAAGCATATGCATCGATAAGCATATCGTCTTTTCCTGAAATTTTCTTATCTGTGATGAAGAAGTTCTCGAAGAATCCTTCTTCATAGCAGTCCATGACCAACGAGGCGGACATAGCCATATAGAGCATCTCATCACTTGCCGTTTCTACCTTGCAAGTAGATTTTCCCGCTTCAATTTCAAAATTTTCGTTGGATCTCCTGAAAAAATCCAGTTCCTTCCGCAGTTCTTCTGTAATATACATAATATCCTTTTATTGGGGCTGTTCCAAATCCGCTGGTCCCATCAAGGGCAATGAGTATGACTCTCAATAGGCGATCCAACCCTAGCATTGGCTTGTAATACCTTTTACAAACTTATTATGTTCAACTACTTGTATCAATACAAAGGTTGGACCATTGGTAAATCCAGTCAACAGAAATCATCTCACTTAGTCGAGCTCAGAGTTGATCAAAGATGTGTTTTTATGCACAAAGTGTCATACAAGGCCCATAATCTATTCATATCGTGATCTTTATATCCAAGATCCACGGCACCAACCACCTGTTTTTATCAAGTGCCAGGTTCCTCTAGACTTTTGTCATTTTTACAGGTGTTTTCATACCACTAGACCTCAAAAGTTTCATCCTTCTATGGGGGTTCATGAAGGTTGATGAAACATATCTCTGAATTCTTCCGCTTTATCCCCACTCGACCTCCTGGCTCCCTCCATCATTCCGACAACATTTGGACATAGTTTGATCACAAGCTATGCCCTAACTAGTCACATTGGAGAAGTTAGAAGGTCAAGGCCCACTAGAATCGCGTAACCTTAAAATCGCCAACAAAAATCGCTAAAATGATTAAAAATATAGAATTGTGTTGACAAAAAACGATACCGATTTTACATGTTTACAAGCAGACCAATATTGCTATGCATTTTAGGGGGGCTCTTATTGTCAGAAGTTAGTTTGGCAGAGGGAATTTCTCTTACCTTAGATGAATCGGAATCGGATTCTACTTCAACGGATTTTGAATCTTTGTTGGAAGCCTCACGTCGTGGTGATCTGAAAGAAGTCCGTCGATTACTTAAGTCAGGTGTTGACGTCAACCAGAGAGACAAAAATGGTGACACGGCTTTGATGGCAGCTTCATTTGGTGGTCACATAGAAATCGTTCAACTTTTGATTCAAAAGGGCGCTAATATCAATCAGAAAGACAAAGATGGTTACACGGCTTTGATGTGGGCTTCATTCGATGGTCACTCAGAAGTCGTTCAACTTTTGATTCAACATGGCGCTAATATCAACCAGAAAGACAAAAAATATGATCACACAGCTTTAATGTTGGCCTCAATGTCTGGTTACTCAGAAGTCGTTCAGATTTTGATTCAAAAGGGTGCTAATATCAACCAGGAAAACATATATGGCGTCACTGCTCTAATGCTGGCTTCAAACTGTGGTCACCTAGAAATAGTCAGACTATTGTTGAAAAATGGGGCTGATCCTAAAATTAAAGACAACGCTGGGAAAACAGCTCTAGATGTTGCTCGCTCGAAAAATCATCAGGAAATTGTTAACATCCTTGAGCAATATGAATCGGAATCGAATCCTACTTCAACGGATCTTCTGCCTTTGTTGTTCGCTTCGGCGGCCAACGGTAATCTAGAAGAAGTGCGCCAATTACTTGAGTCAGGTGTTGACGTCAACCAGAGAGACAAAAATGGTTGCACGGCTTTGATGCTAGCTTCATTTGGTGGTCATATAGAAGTCGTTCAACTTTTGATTCAAAAGGGCGCTAATATTAACCTGAAAGCCCAAAATGGTGCCACTGCTTTGATGGTAGCTTCAATAGAAGGTCACGTCACATAGAAGTCGTTCAAGTATTACTAAAAAATGGGGCTGATCCTAAAATTAAAAACAGCGTTGGGCGCACAGCTCTAGATATTGCTCGCTCGAAAAATCATCAGGAAATCGTAAACATCCTTGAGCAATATGAATCGGAATCGGATTCTACTTCAACGGATCTTCTGCCTTTGTTGTTCGCTTCGGCCAACGGTAATCTAGAAGAAGTGCGCCAATTACTTGAGTCAGGTGTTGACGTCAACCAGAGAGACAAAAATGGTTACACGGCTTTGATGCTAGCTTCATTTGGTGGTCACATAGAAGTCGTTCAACTTTTGATTCAAAAGGGCGCTAATATTAACCTGAAAGCCCAAAATGGTGCCACTGCTTTGATGGTAGCTTCAATAGAAGGTCAC
>CASFPZ010000007.1 GCA_949296365.1 uncultured Akkermansia sp.
CGGCAGAACAAGGGTATGCAAGGGCCCAGCTTCTTTTGGGATGGTGTTATGAGAATGGTACTGGTGTGATGAAGGATGAGAGGAAAGCTGTGGAGTGGTTTGAGAAGTCGGCGGTGCAAGGGCATGCAATGGCCCAGTTTAAATTGGGAGTGTGTTATGAGGATGGTATTGGTGTGATGAAGGATGAGAGAAAAGCTGTGGAGTGGTATGAGAAGTCGGCAGAGCAAGGGTATGCAAGGGCCCAGTTTTTTTTGGGATGGTGTTATGAGAATGGTATTGGTGTGATGAAGGATGAGAGGAAGGCTGTGGAGTGGTATGAGAAGTCGGCGGTGCAAGGGTTTGCTGAGGCACAGAAACGCTTAAACAATTTGTAGACTTTCATTGGTATCCGATAAAAACGAATAAGGCAAAATTGAGGCGTTCGCAATGCCCATCAAACGGACCTTACGGATAGTCTCGTGAAAAAGTAAGCCCCCCTATCAAAAATGGGGGCTTCAGGCGATCCAATCTCGGCTTCTTTAAGTAGTTTTAACCAAATCTTTTCTTGCTCCTTGAAAACGTGAAACGGTTCTCGTCGTGCATGAGCCTTAAGCCAGAACTATCCTAGGTTTTCCCTTGGTTCGTTTGCCATTCTTTTTGACAATTCCCTGTGTGAGAAATTTTCAAAAATATGATTGACATGGATTGTATACAGTTCTAGAGAATACACTAATATGAAGGTTTTCCTTGCCCTTTTCATTGTTGCGGTAACCGTAGTCCAAGTTGTTACAGACAACCTTGTTAGCCAGGCTCAATTCCTCAAGATTATGTTCGGAGGAATCCGTAATAATGGATGGGATACTGAATCTGTTGAAAACAACAGAGCTACATTAAGTTGTAAAAAAGATTTTGTTACCATTCAAGCAGTAAGTGTTCTCTAGGTATCACATTTTCAAGATATATACACCAATATGTTTAGACGATTGATATTGCCATGTTTAGTGGTACTTGTTTTCTGTTCGCAGAATCAAGCGTTCGGTAGTCAAACTAAGACATGTGACTACAAATTAGAAAAGTATAAAATAGCTATAAAACAAGTTAATAGTAAGGGTAAAACTAATCGATATCATGCAATTGTTTCATTTATAATACAATACCAGCATGTCGATGATGATGAAATTGTCGTAACTTCAATACCATATTCTAAGGAATATCCGATAGCAGCATCTTCAGAGCGAGAGGCTAAAGATTGGCTTAACAGTCTTATTGATACATTTGCAAGAGAAGAACTTGAAAAACAATGCAAGGAGAAAGGCTGTAAAACTTCTAAGTAAGTAATTGTTAACGGCTTATAAGAACATGAAAAAGATCATGAGTGTTCGGAAAAAACGGATAAGGCAAGATTGAGGTGTTTACAATGCCCAAAAACGGCCCCCCTAAACTGTCGACTTAACGGCAGGGATATCCCCAGGTTTTCAATTGCGAGGCAACTGTAGATACGGGGAATCCGATGACATTGTCGAGGTCTCCCTCGATCGACTCGATGATCATGTTACCATGTTCTTGGATAGCGTAGGAGCCTGCTTTGTCCAATACATTGACCAAATGGAGGTAACGCAGAATAGTTTCGTTGGTAAGTTCCTTAAATCGGACTTTTGTCACTGCGTGTAAATTGCAATTGCCCAATGGGGAGCACAGGGCTACGCCCGTACACACTTCGTGGACATGCCCAGACAAGGCACGGAGCATAGATTGGGCTTCTTCGAGGTCATGTGGTTTACCCAGTGGTTGACCACCTAGAAACACGAGAGTATCTGCCCCAATGACAGTTGAATCACGAAACTCATTAGCAACAGCATTGGCCTTGCTTGCTGCATTGACTAGGCATAACTGTATGGGGTCGAGGGAAGCATCCTGACTTTCGAGAGTTGGCCGGATGACAATTTCGAACGGGATTCCCAGTCGAGATAATAGTTGTTGGCGCCGCGGTGACTGCGAGGCTAAAATGAGGCGGGGAAGCCGAGTTGTCATGCTAAGTTTAGTCGTTAATGCCTTTGAAGTGGATAGGGGTTTCATCTCCCATAATGCGTTTCCTGGCGGAGTCTGACACGTCGTGTACGGCACGGATGACATTGCGTGGCATCTTCGTCATCCGATCCATACATTCTTGCCGCATTTCCGGGGAATCGAATTCGAGCCCGACGAGGGCACGGCCAACTCGTTCGCCTGAGTACGCGTAGTTAAAATAGCACATGGAGGCGATATCGGCGATGCGCTCCATGAAGGCCATTAAAGCGCCGCTGCGTTCGGGGAATTCAATTTTGACGAAAAGGGGATTGTCAAAGAGTTCTGTTTGATAGTGAATGATGCGGAAATTGACGTCGTCATCAGCGCTGATGTCTTCAAACCCAATGTCTTTAGCTTGCAAGCGTTGGCGAATGATGTCCATGTCTTCATCAGAAACAGAAACGCCGAAAACGGGGTATTGAATGTCTCCGGCTGTTTTCCCATATTGCATATCGATCAAGGTTGTTGTTTCCGGCATATTGCGGAGGTATTTCAACAATTGGCCTTTTTTGGAAGCCATAGGGATGCGGAGGTAGTGGGTTTCGTAGTTACCGATGCCGGCTTGGCGTGCAATTTGTGCCAGGTGCGTGAAATCCATGTTGGCTCCTGAAATGATGACGAGGCTTTTTTCATTTTTCCCCACCTTTCCTTCGTCCCATTGTTTGAGGAATCCGGCCAGCCCCATGGCGCCCGATGGTTCGGGGACGACTCGGTTGGCTTCCCACATGGCGCGGATGGCGTGGCAGACTTCGTTGTTGGTGACGGTTACAAATTCATCAATAAGTTCCCTGCAAATTTCAAAGGTGTCTTTGCCGGGCTTGCGTACCGACGTTCCGTCGCAGAAAACATCGACGTAGGAGAGGGTGAGTCGTTCTCCATGTTCGATGGATGTTTTCATCGAGGCTTGGTCGATGCCCTCAACGCCGATGATTTTGATATCGGGCCAAAATCGCTTGAGCCAGCAGGCCACTGCAGAGGCTAATCCACCTCCGCCAATTTGCACATACGCCCGGTCAAAGGGGCCACAGCCACTCATGACGACTTCGTCGGCAAGCGTTCCCTGGCCGGCCATGGTCTTCATGTCGTCATAGGGGTGAATGAATACGCAGCCTTTTTGGGCTGCGTATTCCAAGGCGGCGCCGGCTGTCTCATCATAGCTGTCGCCGTGAAGGACGATCTCCACGTGTTCTCCCCCATGGCGGAGAACTTCGTTCTGTTTGACCTCTGGGGTGGACCGAGGCATGTAAATGCGGGCGTTGCAATTAAGTACTCGTGCTGCCAAAGCTACGCCTTGGGCATGGTTGCCAGCAGAGGCTGCGACGACGCCGCGTCCCCTCTGTTCTGGGGTGAGGCATGTCATGCAGTTGTAGGCACCGCGCCACTTATAAGCTTTAATGGGGCCTAAGTCTTCTCGCTTGACATAAACTGGTACGTCAATCCCCCGCAAGTTGAGCTTTTGTAGGGGGGTGGGCTGGCCTACCGCGTACACGCGTTGACGGGCCTGGAGGATTTCTTCGAAAAGACGTTCTGTGAGTTCGCTCATAAGTGGATCAATTAAAAAGCTGGGGAAACGTTACCTCAAAGGGGCTAAAACGTGAAACCGTTTTTGACGACAGCAAAAAAGAATTGCTGCCGTCGCGTGTTTGATCCCCCTTGAAGTGGTAATCAGAGCTACCTGGAATTCAATACTGGGTATCTTGGGGGGTATGATCGCTCCCTGGGGAGAAGCGATCTATTGATCTCCTCCACCTATGGAGGCACCTCGGGGGGCTTCAGAATTTTTTAAGAGCGAGGCGCTTGTGCTTGAGAAGGTAATAATCTTAACCGTCTTGAAACATGATCCATGATCAAATGAGTGCCGCGTTGATCTTGTTGGTTTGGTGGAACCCAATCGCAATGAAATTCCCACCAAAAAACGCCACGAAACCCGCATTCCTGAACCCAATCGAGCTTGAGGTCAATCGAACGAGGCGTTTCGAGGGTGACAAATTCTCGTTTGTCTGGCGAGACCATGAAAGCTCCGTGTTCAGGATCATCCCAAATTCCGGTCCACCCTTGTTGGATGAGCCCTGGTAACTCGGTGTAGTTCCAGTAACGTCCGTGGTCTGCTAAAACTCGTCCCTCTGGGGTCAGCTCCTTGGGCTGAAGATCTTTGTAATAGAATCCATAGCTAGCTAGGCCGATGCAAAGTTTGTCTGGTGAAAAAGCTTGCCAATTGCCGATGAGGCGTTTCATGGCATTGAGAGGGGAGTTGTGAGTCGCCTTGCGCCCTTGCCAACAACCGCCGCCCATGTCGTAAAACATGATGTTGATCCAGTCGCAGTAGGCACTGAGCTCCTTGGCTTGCTCGGGCGAGTATTTGTGCCCTGGATGGAGCGCGGTCGTTACGTAAAATGGCTGATCGCTCTTAAGCTCGTTCAAAGCACAACGAATCTCTTTCATCATGGCGATATGAAGTGGTATGGTAATTGTGTGCTCCCAGTCCAATTCAATCCCATCATACTGAAACCGCTGAACCCAGGCTGCCATCAGTCGTGCAAATTTGTTGCGCCGTTGTGGATGAGAGGCTATGTCGATGAACTTCTCCCCGGGGAATGAACATAAAACCCGAGCTCCTGCGCGATGGGCATTGGCGATGTAGGTGTGGATCCGGTCGACGTGCTTGAGACCGGGTGGGGTTTCCTTGTCAAGGTATTGAGCGCGGATCTGTTCCCAGGACTTGTCGAAATCGTCAACTTCCCAACTGGGCGCTGCCGACAAATAAATAAAATTGAACTCCCGCAAATTGGCTTCATTAGTCCAAGCGGGCCCTCGAAAACGATTCGCTACTGAATAAGTTGCATAAACAAAATCATCGTTGGGCGTGGTGGCAAACGATAAGAACCCGCTGGCTAACCAGACGGCTGTAACGGTAATAATGCGCATGAATCTCATTGCGTTAAATACGTGGGTAATACTATTCTTCTTACAAGATGAAACTTGGCGAAATCTCACAAAGGCCCCTTGCGTTGCAGTGTGTGACACCATGTGAAGAATGTGTCCATAAATGGATATTGGCTTGACGCGATTTGTGGAAGGGTGTACTTCCCCGCATCCCATAGAGTTTACTAAAAGACACATGACGCCTTACGATAAAAACGAAACGACACTGATTTTATTCAAACCTGATTGCATACGCAAAAATCTTACAGCGACGGTATTGAAGAGATTTCAAGATGAGGGGTTTCGGATTCGAGGAATGAAAATGATTCAATTGGAAGAAAACCTTCTTCGTACGCACTATGAACATATCCTCGACCTTGTGATCGATGGCGAACCTTTGTTCCCTAAGCTGTTGGCATTTATGACGAGTTCGCCCGTGATTGCTCTAGCGTTGAGCGGCCCTGGAGTTATTTTGCGCGTTCGTGAATTGCTGGGACCAACTAATTCCCAGAAAGCCCCTCGCGGCACGATTCGTGGCGATTTTGGGACGGACAGCATGATGAATATGTGCCACGCTTCTGACAGCCAGGAATCTGCAAAAGCAGAGTTAGCTCGTTTCTTTAACGAAGACGAGTTGTTTGAAACCTGCCTTTGATAAGAATTATTTTGACGTTGGATCCACTTCCTCCCGGTTGGTTAGACCGAGAAGAAGTGGATTTTCATCGACGCCGACTATCGAACGGTGTACACTGGCGGCATGGAATACCTGCAGGGAATTGCCTCTAGTACGATGGATACGATTGGCCGCACTCCGCTTGTTCGGTTGAATCGTGTGACTGAAGGACTTCATGCCGAAATCTTGCTCAAATGCGAATTCCGCAACCCCTTATTTAGTATTAAAGATAGGGTCGCCCTATCGATGGTGAGAGATGCTGAAGCGCGTGGTGTATTGCCTCCTGGTGGATTAATGATCGAGCCTACGTCGGGCAATACGGGTATTGGTTTGGCTTTTGTTGCCCGCCAACTTGGTTATCGTTGCTTGCTTGTGATGCCTGAAACGATGTCTGTCGAGCGCCGTGCGCTTCTGGCGATGCTTGGCGCAGAAATTGTCCTGACTCCTGCCTCATTGGGTATGCAGGGCTCGATCGATCAGGCTGAACGCTTGAAACAGCGTTTCGGCGATGAAGCGTTCATCCCTGGCCAATTTACAAACCCTGCTAATCCTCTGGCTCATTATCTTGGTACAGGCCGCGAAATTGTGGAACAAACTGACGCTCAGGTCGATGTCTTTGTCGCTGGTATTGGTACTGGTGGCACGATTACTGGTATTGGCCGTCGTCTGAAGGAATCGATCCCGGGTGTCAGGATTGTGGGGGTTGAACCTGCTGAAAGCGCGGTATTGTCTGGCGGAAAACCTGGCCCGCATCTGATCCAGGGGATTGGCGCCGGATTTATTCCTAAGATTCTAGATGGTTCTTTGCTGGACGATGTTTTACCTGTTCCTGGCCAAGAGGCTGTGGATATGGCGCGGCGCATCAATGCGGTCGAGGGAATCCCGGTCGGAATCTCTACGGGGGGAAACGTCTATGCGGCTATGCAGTTGGCTCGGCTTCCCGAAATGCGCGGTAAGCGGATTGTGACGGTTGCTTCTTCTGCTGTCGAACGCTATATGAGTACGATCCTCGTCCAAGATGTTCGTGAACGCGTCGCTCAGCTTCCTGTATCATTCTGATTCTTACGAACCTCGCTCTCCTAACCACTCGGGTGGCCCCTTGTTGTGATCCTGGCCGAAACAAAGGCTAATCCCAATGGGTCATGGCGTAGAAAGCTGCCAATCGTTTCTCGAAGATGGCCGGAGTTACATGAAATAAGGAATCTGCCGAAAACGATTCGCAGGTGAACGAGGCGGCGATCGAGGCTCGAACGACTCCTCGTTTCATATCGTCGAATGAAGGGGTTAAATTGGGCTCCCGATTGGCCAAGTAACCGGCTAAGGCTCCCAGGAAAGTGTCGCCGGCTCCTGTGGGATCGACGAGTTGTTCTAGTGGCCATGCGGAACACCGGAATATTTGCAACTCTTTATGGAGTTCGTCGCGTCCTACTAAGATTGCGCCGTTGCATCCCTGTTTGATGATGGCAAAGCGAGGGCCCCGATCTAACATCCGACGCCCTGCTTCGATAAGACTGTGGGCTTTCGTGTACCGCATGGCTTCATCTTCGTTCATGAGGACAATGTGCGAGCGTTCCATGACGGCGTCTAGCCACTGTGGTTGCCTGTCTATCCATTTGTCCATGGAATCGGTTAATACGAGCTGGGGATGATGACATTGCTCCAAAAATTGGAGCTGGCGGGCTGGTACCATGCAGCTGGCAACGACGATGGGATGCGTGCGCAATGGTTGGGGAACTTGAATCTCCCAATTGAGCATGACCGAATCTCGTGCCGATACTGTGCGCCGCTGGTTCATGTTTTCAAAATATTCTCCGGTCCAGGCAAATGACGGCCCATTGTAACGATCTACGTAATCGAGATTGATCTGTTGCTTTTTGAGGGTCTCAAGCCACTCCAGGGGAAAATCTTGACCAATAATGCTCAAAATATCAACCGAATTGGCAAAAAGCCTGGCTGCAGCTGCGGCAAAACAGGCTGAACCACCCAAAATGGACTCGGCTCGGGCTGTCGGAGTGATGATGGTATCGATCCCTATGGTTCCAGATAAAAGAATGGGCGCGGACATGGAAAGTAACAAGGCTCTAAATGCATCAACATAAAACGGAGGACTTTCCCAAAAATCCCCCGTGGTTGAAGTAAAATAATTCCCTACTTCTTAGCGATAGGATTTTTCCAGAATTTCTATAACATCTGCCTGAGTAAAATTGGGGATGTCTAGCTGGAATAAGCCGCCCATCGTATCAAAAGCTGTCTGTGCATAGTCGCCAAAGAGCTGCGGCGACATTTGGTAATCAGACATCTTGAGGTGATTGACGCCACACTCCTCCTGCAATCGACTCAATGCACGAATGAATCCGTCTACACTGGCTTCTTCTCCCATGACGGAGGCCATGGTAGCGTACCGATCCGGACAATGGGGAGCATATGCGGCATGATAGGCCAACGAGATCATGATGAGCCCTGCTCCATGGGGTAAATGGGGATGGTAAGCGCTCATAGCATGTTCGATGGCGTGTTCCGATGAACAACTGGAAACGGTCTCGACAAAGCCTGATAGTGTATTGGCTAGAGCCACGTAACTGCGTGCTTCGAGGTCTGCTCCGTTCTTTACGGCAATTGGCAGATAGCGATTCACATATTCAATGGCCTTCAATGCATACATGTCGCTCATGGGCGAGGCAATCGATACGGTGTACCCTTCAATCGAGTGGAATAATGCGTCAAATCCCTGGTAGGCTGTCAGATGCGCTGGCACGGACACCATGAGCTCTGGATCGATGATTGAATAAGTCGGAAAGGTCCACGGATGCCCGAATCCGGTCTTTTCGTGGGTATCTGTCTTGGTGATAACACTCCAGGGATCGGCTTCTGTCCCTGTCCCTGCTGTCGTTGTAATGCACACGATCGGAAGCGGTTTGTTGACGAGCGGTTGGCTTTTGCCTGTCCCTGTTCCAATGTAGTCCCAATAATGCCCTGGGTTAGTTGCCATGACGGCAATCGCTTTGGCCGAATCCATGCTGCTGCCTCCTCCTAAGCCTAGGACACTGCCGCAGCTTTCTCGACGTGCCAATTCTGCCGCTTCCATCACGTGTTCGACGATCGGGTTCGGTTGTACCTTGTCGAATACGACCGCTTCTATGCCTCGCTTGTGTAACAAATTCTTCACGCGATCCAAGTACCCTAGGCGTTTTACTGATGTTCCTCCTGTTACAATGAGTGCCTTGCCTGAAAGGGGTAATGCCGATAACTTCTCCAAAGATCCTGCCCCAAAATAAAGATGTGCCGGCATGAAAAAATCAAACGATTTGAACATGCCCTCTCTCTATCAAAATTCCTCTCCGCTCGTCAAGGCGGCAATTGGACGGTGAAAGGTAAAAAATAACGGCGCAAATAGTCTTGTTTTTTATGAATAATGTCGAAGACCTCAATGATGATTTTGTTTCGAAGTAACGAAAAAACGGGACTCTTCTTGTTACCTAAATACCTGTTCCTTACTCCGTCACCTATCTTGTAGAGGCTCAGAATGTCTTAATTTCCGTGAAAAATGTGACTTCTTGTGTCTTGTGATTGATATGCGGCCTGCGTTGTGGCAAAATAGTGCAAGAACATTGGATAGTCGGTTTTATGGGACAAACGAAGATACATGTTGGCTTGGAAATTGGGACCAGCAAAACCTGTATGGTTGTTGGCGAAGTAAAACCTGACGCTCGGGTAACAATTATTGGTGTCGGTGAGGTCCCTTCGTCTGGTGTCTCCCGGGGCGAAGTCAGTAATGTGGCCAAAGCCATGCAAAGCGTGTATGAAGCTTGGATCCTTGCTCAGGATCATGCTGATGTTGACATTGTTACTGTCTACTTGTCGGTTACCGGAAAAGAAATCAAAGGGCAGACCAACCGTGGTACGTATCGCCTGCCAGAAGGCGAGAGTATCATCACTCGTGAACACATGGATGAAGTAATGGATATCGCTCGCGATATGGCTACTCCCAATGAAAGCTTTGTCCTGCACCGCGTCCCTGGCTTGTTCTCTGTCGATGGTATGGATAATCTCAGCAATCCAGAAGGATTGTCGGGAAAAACGCTCGATATCGATTGCCATATTATCTATGGCCCTAAGAGCCGGATTACGAACTCTCTTCGTTGTGTGCGAGAAATCCCCCTGGAAGTTGAAGATGTCGTGTTCGCTCCTCTCGCTGCAGCGCAATATGCGCTGGATCGCCACAGTAAGCAGGCTGGTGCCCTCCTTATCGACATGGGGGCCGGGACAACTGATTATGCCCTGTACTTAGAGGGGCAATTGATCGCGTCGGGATGCATCCCTGTTGGTGGTGATAATGTCACCTATGATATCCAACAATGTATGGGTATCCCCTGGGAAGTCGCTGAACTCGCTAAAAAGGAACAGGCTCATGCCTATGCTTCAGACGTGTCGTCGAAAGATATGGTGAAGTTGAGTCGCAAGGGCGACTGGGTGGCAGAACGGGGCCGCTTGAATGAAATTGTTCAGTTGAGGATGGTCGAAACGTTCAAATTGCTTCGTGCGGCTTTGCCAAACGATATCATCCGTAAAAAGCGAATCCAGGAAGTTGTAATGTGCGGCGGCGCTAGTTTGATGCGTGGCGTGGGACAGTTGGCTTCGCATTATTTCGGAGTCACAATCAAACAGCCTGTCTTGCCTCCCAATGGCGAAACAATGTCTTACTTGGACGACCCTCGCTATGCAACGGCTATCGGCCTGATCCGATATGCTCAAATTCTGGATGCTGAACTCCCAGTAAAAGAAAGTTTGATTCATAGGATGAATCCGCTGAACTGGATCAAAAAGTGGATTTAATTTGTTGTTGATGAAATATTGTGTGAGTTGTTTCGCGTGCCATGTTGACGTATTCTTCTAATGAGGCGATGCCGACGACCGGGAAGACGGTTATGGTCGGCCTTGGCGGCGTGGGGTGTCATGTCTTCCAATTGTTGGAAGCTGATAAACTGCCTGGTTGCACGTTGTGCTCGGTTGATCTTGATTTACGCCGTTTGGAACAATCGGCTACTCCTGCTCGTATTCATTTGGGCAGTCATTTGACGCATGGCTTAGGTACAGGGGGGGATCCTGGTGTTGGTAAGCAGGCTGCGCTCGACGGTGAGGCTTCGTTTACGCGCTTGTTTGATGGATGCTCATTGGCGGTTATTGTAGCCGGATTAGGGCGGGGAACGGGGTCGGGCGCTCTCCCGGTGATTGCCCGCCTTGCCCGCGAATTGGGAATTTTCCTCGTAGTTGTGGCAACCTTGCCTTTTCGCTTTGAGGGTGATCGTAGCCGATCCCTGGCTCAACAGGCCTTGGAAGAAGTGTCGTCATTTGCCGACATCGTGATCCCGTTTGATAACGAGATCATGTTCTCTCTTATGGCTGAGAATGGCAATGTCCTTGAGGCTTATGAAAAAAGCAATGTGTTGCTGAAACAGGCGGTGGAAGCTATCCCGATGCTGTCGCGTTATTCGGGGTTGATTCAGGTGGGTTTGGACGACCTTCGGGCTGTGATGTTTGGTAAAGGCCGTTGTTGCCTGTTTGGCTATGGCCTTGGCCGTGGCGTTGATAAAGCCGTCGAAGCTGTGAACGAGGTGATGAAATCTCCCTTCCTCCAGCCAGATGGTATCCTCAGACAAACAGCGGAGCTCCTCGTCCATATTAGCGGGGGCAATAACCTGAATATCAGCGATATTCGAATGGCTATGGATGAAATTGGTAATGTGTTGGAGGATCGCCGTCCTATCCATTTTGGTGTTTCTGTGTGCCCAGAATTGGGCGATTCGCTCCAAATGCTTCTGTTTGCTTCTGTGGGCCTGCGTGAGCGTATTGGTGAACCTGTGCTTCCGCAACAACAGTCAACAGAAGCTCGTCTGGTTCCTCCTCTTGCTGTCTCTCAATCTCATCTGGGCTCTCCCGGGGAAACAATAGAACCGGAAACTTCGTCAGCTGTTGATCCCAACGATAAACCTGCAACAAAAACGGTGCCGACCTCTGCCCCTGCTGCCTCCGATCGCCAAGATGAGGTGGTCATCATTCATTCTCCGATCGATCCGGGTGCTGAGTCGGTTCTGCATGAAGTCGACCAATCTCAACCGGAAGAAGATCCTATCCCTGTCTTTCCCTTTATCCCGAGACCCTCGTCGCCTGCTCATACACCTCCGGTTGATGTCGTTGTCCCTAAAGGTGTACTCCCTCTCGATTCTCATCCAGAAGAGGATGAAGAGGACCTGGATGAAGAACAATTGCCGCCAGACGTTGCCGCTGATCCGCGTTTTGCCCCAGATCGCTCAAACCCGCCTGCTAGTCAGGACAAAGATCCTTTTTCTCCCCAAGAACCTTTCATCGTTGACGGCGAAAATCTGGATGTCCCTCCGCTTCTGAGGAAAAAGAAGTCCTCCCCTTCTAAATCTGACCGTCCATGAAACCTGAGTTATTGCCGGTTACTTGGAAAGATCCCCTCGAAGAGGAAAGTCGATCCCATGCGTGTTGCTCTCGAAATTAGAAAAATTCCCTTAAGGCTGCGCCTAAGGTATTGAGAGGAACAGATTCCAGGTGATAGGTGCGGATGATGAAACGGACGACGAGTAGGCTGGCCGTGGCGTCGAACAAAGCATGGTGCCAGGTTTTACCTGGAACGGCTTGTTCGAGCTCGTCGATGAGTCCTAGGGCAGTGGTAACGCCTTGCAGTGAATAATCGGGCAGGTCGGGCAAGATCATGCGAGCAAGAACGAGTGTATCGACCCAGGGCCCGAAATGGTGGCCAGGGAAACGCCTGAGGAATCGGCGTTCCGTAGCATGGTTGTGGCCGATGACGACGGCGTTGCTAAGGCGCTTCTTAATGGGTTGCCAAAGAGAGAGAAACGAGGGAGCCCCTTGGAGTGTTTGATTAGTGATGCCGTGAACGCGCGAGGCTGACCAAAGGACTGGGTGATCTGTGGCAATATAGGAATCCCAGAGTTCGATGGGACTATTAAGGGATTCGAGTTGAGCGATACCAATTTGGACTGGCTGATCTGTTTGCCCTGGAGCGGCTCCGGCGGATTCAAAATCAATGGCGGCCAACCGGCAACGTTCGATGGGCTCGGCGATATCCATAACTGGGCGGAAAAGTCAAAAAAGTTCGAGTTGGGCTTGTTCGGCGTGAGGCAATACATCGTCCATGTCGGTGTTTTTGGGCCGAGGTTCTTCTTGGAGTCGATTGGTCTTCGAACGTTTGGGCGGTCGCGTTGAGTTCATTTCAAGGTGAGAAAGAATGGCTTTGGCTCGTTCAACGATAGGGGTTGGCATGCCGGCAAGTCGCGCAACTTGAATTCCGTAAGATTTATCAGCTGCCCCTGGCATGATCTTGCGCAAGAAAATGATTTCATCCTTCCACTCCCGAACGGCAATGTTGTAATTTTTGACTCCGGTCTTGGCTTGTTCTAGATCTGTCAGTTCGTGGTAATGGGTTGCAAACAGTGTCCGACTCTGTAATTGGTCGTGCAGATACTCGGCGACTGCCCAGGCGATGGAGAGACCATCGAAGGTTGCTGTGCCTCTTCCAATTTCGTCGAGAATCACCAGAGAATGATCTGTGGCGTTATTGAGGATGAGAGCTGTCTCACTCATCTCAACCATGAATGTCGATTGCCCTCGTGCTAGATCGTCGCTGGCCCCAACTCTGCAAAAGATGCGGTCGACAAGCCCGATGACGGCTTCTTCCGCTGGTACGTACGAACCAATTTGTGCCATGAGGACAATGAGGGCTACCTGGCGGATGTAGGTGCTTTTGCCTGCCATGTTGGGCCCTGTGATGAGGATCAGTCGCGATTCCTCTGGATCCATGTCGGTGTCGTTGGGAACGAATGATTGATCGCTCAACGATTGTTCGATGACTGGGTGGCGGCCATTGATGAGGCGAAGGCGGCGGCTGTGCTCGAGCACGGGGCGGCAGTAACGGTTGCGCTGGGCGATTTCTGCAAGCCCTAAAAGAACGTCCAACGATGCCAAGGCATCGGCTGTCGTCTGAATGGGGTCGATGTATACACTCAGGCTGTCGCGTAAACGAACAAATTCCTCATATTCCAATTGGCGAGCCCGTTCGTCAGCACCCAGAATCGTATTTTCCATGTGCTTGAGCTCTGGTGTGACAAAGCGTTCGGCATTAGCCAGTGTCTGTTTGCGGGTGTAATCGGCTGGAACTTTGTCGTAATGAGTGCGCGTGACTTCGATATAATATCCAAAAACATTGTTGAAACGAATTTTCAAGGAATCGATGCCTGTGCGTTTGCGTTCTTTTTCTTGGAGATCGGCTAACCATTGCTTGCCATTGCGCGAAGCTAGTCGCAATTCGTCAAGTTGTGGCAAATATCCGTCTTTGAGGATGCCCCCTTCTTTGATGACTGCTGGCGGTTCGTCTTCAATAGCGCGATTGAGGTGGTCGACGAGTTCGTCAAAACTCCCCATGTGATTGAGTATTTGAGTAATTCTCGCCGAATTGCGGTTCGTGTTCAGCGCGGCCAGGTCTGCCCGGATATCGGGGAGGCGTGCTAGCGATCGTTCTAGGGCTTTCAGATCGCGAGCGTTGCCTGAACCTTGCGCTAGTCGCCCGGTCAATCGTTCCATGTCGCGAATGTCTTTGAGGCTTTCCCTCAATTTGCTCATGAGATAGGGCTCGGCTAGCAAACTGGCAATAACGCCTTGTCGTTCGTTGAGCTCATCGAGATCGTCGATTGGGTGCAGGATCCAATCCCTGAGTTTGCGTGCTCCCATGGGGGTCGAAGTGTGGTCAAGCGTGCCTAATAGCGACAATTTAACGCCTCCGCGCGAGTCGACGAGGTCCAGATTGCGTTGGCTGGCCTGATCAATTAGGACGGTGCCTGAACCGGCGCGAACGGATAGTTTGCGGAGGTGGTTGGTAGCGCGTTTGAGTTGATAGGTCAGGTAGTGAAGGATTGCACCCGCGGAGCCTAATGCGGCATGCATGGTAGCGCATCCATAACCTTCCAGAGAATGAACACCGAAATGCTGTGTCAAAGCTGGTTCGGCTGTCGCTGGGAGGAAGGCATAATCGTCGTAATACAGGGTTGGCACGACTCCAGGAAATTGATCCTTTTGCTCATCGCTAAGTAGGACTTCCGAGGGGGCAATGCGGGCTATCTCATCGAGCAATTGGTTCATATCCTGGAATTCAGCAAGGGAAAATTCCCCTGTTGTATGGTCGGCGCAAGCTAGCCCTAGGTGCTTTTTGTAGCGGTACACGGCAATTATGTAATTGTGAACCGAACTGTCTAGTAAGTTAAGATCTGCCAATGTGCCTGCCGAAATGATGCGGGTAATCTCTCGTTCGACTAATTTACCGGGTACCGGAATATTCATTTGTTCGGCAATGGCTATGCGCTTGCCTGCTTTGACGATTTTGCCAATGTAGGATTCGGCGGCGTGGTGGGGCACCCCGCACATTGGTATGCCTTGCCGTTTAGTGAGGGTTAACCCTAGTATGGCGGCTCCTTCTTTGGCGTCCTCGAAAAACATTTCATAAAAATCTCCCATGCGATAAAACAAAAATACATCATCGGGTAACCCTCTCTTCATGCGAAGGTATTGCTCCATCATGGGGGTGGTGTTGGAAGATTTGTCAGCCATCGAACGTCCTTCAGTTTATACCCAGAAACCTTCAAAATCAAGGCTGGGCATGGTCTTGATGATCTTGGCTCTCTGCCCCGTATCCAAAAATTCAAAAAATTCAGATTGTAAAACGATAGCAATTCAAGACAATGCCTAAAATGAATGGTAACCGACTCTTCCCCAAGAACAATTTCTCCAAAGTGTGGATGGGCATGATAACGATGGGATTCCTGGCTTTCCTGGCTTGCATGCATGGTGCTAACTTGTGCTGGGCTGCCGATTCGCCAGCTGTTTCAAAGTCGCAGGCGCCGCCGGTTAAAGGGAAAAGCGGAATCCGTTTTGTATACGCCCAGGAGAAACCTGAATGTCATCCATTTGTGGCGATGCCTTTAGGGGGAAAAGCGGGCGACAAACTGATTCGCCTCGGTGCAGGATATCCTGCATTGCGCGTGCCGTTGCCGGATGATCGTATTGTCAAACTGTACGAGTCTGACCCCTCCGGAGTTCGCAAGAGCGATCAAGCTTTTGTGATCGCGCCTTTGCCAGAAAATAGTAATAAATTACTGGGAATTCTAATTCCTTCCGAACAAGGCATGAAATTGTTGTTGATTGATGAACAACGTTGCCGCCCCGGTTACTCCTTGTTTTATAACCTCACTAGCGAAACCTTTATTTTGCATGCTCCTGCTGTGCCTAAAGAGGAAAACGACACGGTCATCTTAGAACCTAATGCTTCCTGGGTGTTCGGCTCTCAGATTGCCGCTGAAACCCCAGATGAAAAATACCCCCTCGAAATCAGAAAAGAACTGGGCGAAATAAATGGAAAAAAACGTTGGTACGTAAAGAGAAAAATGATGTTGGAACGAACGCGTCATGCGGGTTCTGTTATCCTCTTCTTGCCTGATCAGAGAACACAAGGATTGCTCGTTCAAAAAATTACTGTCTATCAAGACTGACCGATTAGGGTCGTCCCCTCCCAGCTCGCGTGTGTCATTCCTTGTTTCAAGTACTTGGAATTTGGCCCTTCTTCTTATTTGTTGGCCGTTGCTCGGCTGGGGAAGCAAATGCCTACGAGAAAGGTTGCAATCGTACCAGCTGTGACGCGCCACGGGAATGCCATCTCGGGGATGCACGTTTGCCAGGAATCCGGCAAGGGAAACAATTTGCTGAGAAACCCTACGGTGAGAAACCCTGCTACCATGCCTAAACAGTTGCCTAGATCGCTGCCTCGGCGTTTGGTGAGCATCCCAAGTAAAAATACTCCCAGTAGCGAACCGTAGGTGTACCCAAAAATCCCAAGGGCAATCGGAATAATGCGCACTTCCGGATGGTGTACTGTGTACCATGCTGTAATCGCTCCAACGACAATGAGCAGGATGGAAAAGAAAACTGTCAACCATTTGGCGGCTTTAAGCAATTCTCCTGGTTGTGCTGATGGCCGGAATACCCCTTGGTACCAGTCTCGAGCTGTTGTCGTGGCAAGCGAATTGAGTGCTGTGGAGAGTGACCCCATGGCTGTAGCTAATAACCCTGCGACGAGAAGCCCGCGAATGCCTGCCGGTAAATGGTAGATGATGAAATGCGGAAAAATCTCTAACGTTCGCTCGGGAATCTGGTACTGCGGATTGGCTTGGTAAAAAACATAAAGCAACATCCCAGTAAACAAAAAGACGAGCACAATTGGTAAGTCAATTAACCCCGACAGGATGACTGCTTTGGCGCCAGAAGTCGAATTGCGAGCTGCCAACATGCGTTGTACCATGTCTTGGTCGGTTCCGTGGGTGGCCATCGTGACAAAACTCGATCCTAAAAAGGCGGCCCAGATTGTGTATTCCTGAGAGAGAATACTTTTGAATTGACCCCAGAGGTTTTCTCCTTCCTTCAGCCCCCATGACCAGAAAACCCAATCGCCTGGCTGGTCGAGCTCGGCTGCAATCTGATCGGCTCCGCCTGGGATATGTGTCCATAGCACGATCATGGCGGCAATGATTGAAACGGCCAGTATGCCCGCTTGCAGGACGTCTGTCCAGACGACGGCTTTTAATCCACCAATGGTTGTGTAGATGGTTGTAATGAGCGTAATGACAATCAACGCTGTGGTGTACAGAAAGACTACCTGATCGTTGCTAGCTGTATGCCCGGTCATGAATTGCCAGGCTATGACTAACAAAATCCCAGCAAAATAAAGGCGAGTGCCACTGGCTAATACGCGGCTGGCCAAGAACACAAATGATCCCATCTGTCGTGTCGCATGGCCAAATCGTTTTTCCAGATATTCATAGATGGAGACGACGTTGTAATCGTAGTAGGGCTTGAGGAAGAGTTTCCCGACAACGATGCGGCCAATGATCGTTCCGATGCACAACTGGGCATAGGTGAAGTTGCGTGTGGCATAACCTTCGCCAGGGGCGCCCAGGAAAGTGGCAGCGCTGATCTCGGCTGCTATGATGGAAGCCAAAATGGCCCACCAGGGAAGGGCCCTCCCTCCCAGCGCATAATCTTCCAAATCGTGTTGCTTCTTCCCTGACCATATCCCAATGGCGAAGATCGCCAGAAAATAAACAACTAAAACCAAAGCGTCGATGACCATGGCTTCCAAATGTCTGGTACTTGGGCTTCTCCCTAAAAGAGTGCGTCAGCTCTTATGCCGGTTCTCCTTGGCCTCCATGGCCGCCGCAACAAATCCTGCAAACAACGGATGCGGATGGTTGGGCCGAGACTGAAATTCCGGGTGAAACTGGCAGGCAATAAAGAAAGGATGCTCTGGTATCTCGACCATTTCGACAAGCCCCTGGCCTTCCGATACTGCGCTGACCTTCAACCCGGCATTTTCAAGGGTTTCTCGATAGGCCGGATTGAACTCATAACGATGGCGATGGCGTTCAGACGTTGTGTGTGAGGCAAAGAGCTTCTCAGCTAACGTCCCAGGTGCTATGTCGGCTTTGTAGGCCCCTAAACGCATGGTCGCGCCCATGTCATCAATCCCTTTTTGTTCCTCCTGGAGCGAGATGACTGGATAGGGCGTGTCTTTGTCGAATTCTGTCGAATTGGCGTTAGCTAGACCACAAACATTGCGCGCGTATTCAATGACTGCAACTTGCATGCCCAAACAGATGCCGAGGAAAGGAATATTGTTTTCTCGAGCGTATTCGACTGCTTCGATTTTGCCCTCGATACCGCGATCGCCAAAACCTCCTGGTACCAGGATGCCGTCCACATGGCTTAATAATTGCTTGGGTCCACGTTCCTCTAAATCTTCTGCATTGACTCGAATGATTTCAACCCGCGAATCATTGGCCGCCCCTGCGTGGGTAAATGACTCGTAAATCGATTTGTAAGCATCTTGCAGGGAAATGTATTTGCCAACCACGGCAATGCGCACCGAATGGCTCGGATTGACGACTCTCCCCACAAATTCTTGCCATTTTTTCAAATCAGGCACTGGTACATTCAACCCCAACTTGCGAGTGACGATGCGATCGATCTTATCCTGGCTGAGGTCGAGCGGGCATTCGTAAATGGTATTTTTTACGTCTCGGAACGCAATGACATTTTTAGTCTCAACATTGCAGAACATGGCGATTTTGCGGCGTTCTTCCTCGCTCATGTCGTACTCAGTCCGGCAGATGATGACATCGGGTTGGATGCCGATTTCTCGTAGCTTGGCAACCGACTGTTGCGTTGGTTTGGTCTTCATCTCTCCTGCTGCCTTGATAAAGGGCAATAGGGTAACGTGAATGAAACAAACATTCTCTTTGCCGACTTCAAGCGCAAATTGACGCAGCGCTTCCAAGAAAATGTGGCCTTCCATGTCTCCCACTGTCCCGCCGATCTCTGTGATGATCACATCGATATCCGCTGACCTCTCTGTCAGTTCGTACAGACGGTTTTTGATCTCGTCGGTGACGTGTGGAATATACTGAACTGTCTTCCCTAAATAGTCGCCATGGCGTTCTTTGCGTAGAACGGTCTCGAAAACTTGCCCTGAAGTGAGATTATTGAGCCGGGAAAGACTGCAATTGACAAAACGTTCGTAATGTCCCAGGTCGAGGTCGGTTTCTGCTCCATCGTTTAAGACGTACACTTCGCCGTGCTGGTACGGGCTCATCGTACCAGGGTCGACATTCAGGTATGGATCGAACTTCTGAAGTGTGATTTTGAGTCCGCAGCGTTCAAGAAGGGTTCCGATAGAGGCTGCTGCTAGCCCCTTGCCCAGCGAAGAAACGACGCCGCCTGTGACAAAGATGTATTTCATGATGGGGTGGATTGGGAAGTGTTGAGAATGAGTTGTTCAATAAGAGGAATTTGGTCTGGCGTGTCGAGCCCTATGCCTTGGTGCTGGGTGAGAATGACTCGAATGCTGGCGCCATGTTCCAAGGCTCGCAATTGTTCCAGTGATTCTGTCTGTTCTAATGGCGAGGGTGGCCATGATACGTATTGCTTGAGGAACGCGAGCTTGTAAGCGTAAATCCCTAAATGCCTCAAGGCTGGCCGTTGTGCTTCATGCCGGGGAAAAGGAATGGGCGAGCGAGAAAAATACAGCGCATTGCCTTCAGTATTGAGCACTACCTTGACGACATTGGGATCGTGAAATTTCTGCTCATTGGTAATGGGCGCCGCCGCTGTTGCCATGGACAAGCTTTCGTCTTCCACCAAAACACGTGCCAGAGAATCGATGAGTTCTGGGTCAATTAATGGCTCGTCTCCTTGAATGTTGACAACATGAGTGGTCCCCGGAAATGTCTGAACGGCTTCGGCAATGCGGTCGCTGCCACTTGGGTGTTCTGGTGATGTCATGACGACCTGGGCTCCAAAATCTTCTGCTGCTCTGCGGATGCGTTCGTCGTCTGTCGCTATGGCTACTGCTCTTAATTCCTGGCATTGTCTTACTCTCTCCCAGACGTGCTGAACGAGCGGTTTCCCCGCCAAAATATGAAGTGGCTTGCCGGGGAATCGGGTCGATCCCCATCGGGCGGGTATGATCCCGATAACGTGTGGCTCTGCTTGTGAACTCATCTTTAAATCCTCTTGCGTAGTCTACCAAGCTTCCTCGCTTCCGTCCAGTGCTAACGCATGCAATCCTGTTTTATAGGGCCCAGGAACTACTTCCTCCCTGTTCTTGACTCGTGAGTATGGAATGTCTTCTGCCTCAAATGGCAATGAGTTCGTAAAAAAAATGATTTTTTTTGAAAGTTACAGAATCCTTGAACGTATTATGAACGTGCATGGGCAAGGGCGGCTTAGCCTTGTCTTCGCAAGAGGAACGCGTAATATCCTGTTAATCAATCATTCTCGAACTATGAACGATAGACGTAGCTTTATGAAGAAAGCAGCAATCGGGGCCGCTGCGTTCACGATTCTTCCCAGACACGTGTTAGGTGCAATGGGTGGTGGTAAATATATTGGGCCTAATGATCAATTGACTCGTGGCATTATCGGTGTTGGTGGTATTGGCACGGGCCCACTTCATATGGTGAGCGATCAATCTTGCCGATTGGTTGCTGTGTGCGATGTCGATTCTAACCATTTGAAGCGTGGTGTCGATATGGCCAAGCAAAAGTTTAATCAGCAGGTTAAGGCATATCATGATTTTCGAGAATTGATTCACGATCCTAATGTCGATATCGTTCATATTGCAACACCCCCTCACTGGCATGCAATCATGGCTGCCGAAGCTGCACGCGCTGGTAAAGATATCTTTTGTGAAAAGCCAATGACTCGCACGATTGGAGAAGGTAAACGGGTAGTCGAAGCTGTCAAAGAACATGGCCGTATTTTCCGTATCAATACCTGGTTCCGATTCAAAGATACCTTCTATGGCCTTGGTACTGATACGATGCCTTTAAAGAAACTTGTCGATAGCGGTTTGCTCGGCTGGCCGTTGACGGTGCGTATATCCGGCGCAACGGGCTTCACCTGGAAATTCTTCTGGACGGGCCGAGAAAATCTCAAACCGGAACCTATCCCAGAATGCCTGGATTACGATATGTGGCTCGGACCAGCTCCTTTCAAACCTTATAACGCCCACAGAACCCACCAAACATTCCGCGGATATTGGGATTACGACGGCGGTGGCCTTGGCGATATGGGGCAACATTACATCGACCCTGTACAGTATATCCTTGGCAAAGACAATGATTTCCCTGTCAAGGTGGAAGTCGACGCGCCTCAACAGCACCCGGATGCGATCGGTATCTGGCGTAAGATCACATTTACTTACGAAGATGGCTGCAAAATCATCCTCGAAGGTGAGGGGTTCGAAAGCCCTGGCAAAGTTCCTTATATCGAAGGCCCTAAGGGTAAGGTTTATAAAGGGTTTGAGTGTACAATCCCCAATGTGATGGAAAAAATCGCTGAAATGCCCGACCCAGAAATCCGAAATACGGATTTTATCCAGTGTGTGAGAACGCGCCAGCAATTTGCACTTGATGAAGACAAGGCGTACCACAGTTGTACGATTGTTAACATGGGCATTTGCGCGGTGAGACTGAATCGTACGTTGCATTTTGACCCCAAGACGCAGCTCTTTATTAATGATGATGCCGCCAATCGCCTCATTGACCAACCGATGCGCGGCCCATGGGGCAGGTACTTGTAAAGCGAACTCAATAATCATTAATCCAGAACATCAAATGAAAGGTTTATATCTCATGTCGTTATTGGCTGTATCTCCCTTGTTTGCTCAGTCAACGGGTAGTCAGCAGCGTACGATCGAAACGGTCGTCGTGGATGTATTGGCTCAATTGCCTGCGGATTCACAAGCTAAACAGCAACAGCGTATGCAAGACTTCTTGAAGGATCCGCAAAAAGTCGCGGAAACCCTCGGCAATATGCTGGTCGATCCCGCTAAAGGGCAAAACGCCAAGGTCGAGTACGCAATCAGTGGCCTTGTCTCTCTGGTAACTTGCCCAGGGCAGGATCAAGCTCGCGCTGGCGTTCGAGCTGGTTTGCGCCAGGCGATCGCTAAATGTTCTTTTAATGAAGGTAAAGCGTTCCTGATGTCTCAACTGCAGCGTTGCAGCGCTCCGGAAGATGCCGATATCTTCGTGGCTTTTCTCCAAAACAAGGATTTGGCTTCGCCGGCGATGAATGGCTTAATTCAGACGCCGGGAACTGATAAGGTGATCCTCAAATTGATGGCTGACCAAAAAGCGTGCCGTAGCCTCCTCGCTTATGCTGCCAAAGAAAAGGCGATTGCCGCTGCTGAACCTATTTTGTTGGATTGGCTGAAGAATGAGCCTAATGCTGAAACAAAAGCGATGATTTTTGCGGCTTTGGCCTCTTGCGGCAGTAACGCCTCGTTGGAAACGTTGAAATCTGCCTCGATGCCGGATTATCTGAATCTTCTCCAGAAATTGTCCAAGGTGGCCCCGTCGGACGATGTTAAACAGAGAGCCAAAGCATTGACTGGTAAAGATTGGCCTACTCATATCCGCACGGCGGCTATGCAAGTGGTTATCAACATGGAAACCAATATCCAGCCAATGTTCCTGGAGGCGCTCAAGGAGGCCGATCTGGAATACCGCAACGCTGTGCTCAAGATGTTGACGCCGCGCATGACGTCGGAAATTAAGGCTGTCCTCCCAACACTTTACCCCTCCCTGGCACCTGAGGCAAAGATCGATTTGGTCAATTGGCTGGGTAGTACGCATGCGCAAGATCGTATCGATATCCTGGAGTCCGCCGTTAAGGAAGACAATCCTAACTTGAACCAGGCTGCCTTGATTGCCGCTAGCAAAATGAATAACGAGCGTGCGGCTCAATTGCTGGTCTCTCAATTGGCTGGCCCTAATCGCCAGGTCGCGGCCAAGGCTATTTTAGCGACTAAGGCTGATTTAGCAGGTTCGTTGGCGGCTTTGCTCGATTCTCCCAACAAAGAGGCAAAACTGCAGGCGTTGTCGATTGTCTCTCAGCGCCGGATAAAGCAGGTCTCGTCTAAAGTCTTTGCGTTGCTGGAATCCCCGGACGCCTCATTGCGGCAAGCTGCGTATAATGCTCTTAACGGGGTCGTCTCCGAAGCTGATTTAGACCGGCTTAACGATTTGTTGAAAAAAGCAAATGACGCTGACCTTCCTAAATTGCAGGAGGCGCTGAAGTCGGCCATGTTGTCGATGGCTCCGGACAAAAAGATGAATAAGGTTTCTGCTTGGTTGGCTAATGCGCCTCGCCCGGAAATCTACTATGCGCTGTTGGCTTCTTCTGGTACGGATGCGGCGGTTGCTCGGTTGATCCAGGAATACAATAGTGGTAATGCGGCTGACAAGGCTTTGGCTGAGTTGTTGAATATGACGAATCGCCCGGCTATGGACTTCTTCTGGTCTCTGATTACCCAGAAAAAAGCCTCTGAGTCTGTGATGCTTCGCTTCGTTGTGTTGTCGCAAATCAACAAGAGCAATCCTAGACAACTTTGCCGTCAATACGAACAACTCCTCAATTCTGACGTTCTAGCATCAGTCAAGAAGAGTACGATCAAAGCCTTATCCTCAATCCCCTCAATGGAGGCTTTTTCGTTGGCTGCTAAGTATCTGGACGATGCTGACGCTTCCTACGAAGCTGCTAACGCTGTCAAAAATATTGCTTCTGATAAGTCGTCGCTTATCGATTATAAGGAATTGGTCCCAGCTCTAAACAAAGCCGCAGAAATCCTTAAGAAAACTGGAGATGCCGACGATGGTTACGCTGTAGATGCGATTAAGAAACTTCTTGCGGAATTGAAACCTGTGGAGCCGTTTGTCCTTTCCGACGACGAAAAGAAACAGGGCTTTGAACTTTTGTTCGATGGTACTGATCTCTCGAAGTGGCAAGATAAGGCAACTGGTTACAAAGTGATCAACGGCGTCATCCACGTCGTGGGTGATTACGGCCGCAATCTCTACACCAAGAAGGAATACCAGGACTTCGTTATGCGCTTTAGTTTCTGTTTCGCACAACCGGGTGTCAACAATGGCGTTGGCGTGAGAACTCCTGTGGATGTCGATGCTGCTTACCATGGTATGTGTGAATTGCAGATCATTGACAACGACGCCCCTGAATATGCTAATCTGGCTAAATATCAGTACCATGGCTCGGTCTACGGAATTATCCCAGCCAAACGTATTAAACTCAAACCTATCGGCCAGTGGAACGATGAGGAAATTAAAGTCGTGGGAGACCACATTACGGTTACGGTCAATGGAGAAGTTGTCATGGATGCTAATATCCGGGAAGCTTGCCAGGGGCACAATGTGTCGCCTGAAAAAGGCAAAGCCAATCCGTATACGATGGATCACCGAGACCATCCTGGCATGTTCAATAAGAAAGGATTTATATCGTTCTGCGGCCACGGGGCGGGATTCATGGTGAAGAATATCCGCGTCCTGGATTTGAGCGCAAAAGAAGCTCAAAAGTAAATTCCATTGATAGAAACAATGTCTAACAAACCTGTTCGCGTGGCCGCCATTGGTTATGGCAATCGATCGCGCAAATATCTCAAATTTGTCGAAGAGCATCCCGATCAGGTTCAACTTGCTGCCGTAGTGGATGCTAATCCACTGCGGTTGCAGGAAGCTCGGGAAAAATTCGGCTTGGATGAGGCTAGCTGCTTCACTGGCATTGACGAGTTTTTTGCTCAGCCTCGACCGGTTGACGGCGTTGTCATCGGTACCCCGGATCATTTGCATTTCGCCCCTTGCATGGCTGCCTTGGATAGGGGGTACCGCGTCTTGCTGGAAAAACCTATTTCGCAGACGCTGGAGGAATGCGAACAAATCCTCAAACGCGCAGAAGAACGACGCATCCCGGTTACTGTCTGTTACGTATTGCGGTACCACCCTTATTTCAAAAAACTTAAATCTATTTTGACGCAAGGCGGGTTAGGGCGCCTTCTCTCAATTAATCATACGGTATACGTTGGCCTCGATAGGACGACGCATTCGTATGTACGTGGCTTGTGGAATAATTCCAATACCTCTAATCCGATCATGTTGTCGAAGTGTTGCCACGATATCGACCTGATCAATTGGCTTTCTAATAGCCGCCCCAAACGTGTCTTTTCCGCGGGTTCTCTTGGATGGTTCCGTGCTGAGAATGCGCCGGAGGGCAGTGCGGCGAGATGTTGTGACTGTTCGTGCGAAGAATCGTGTCCCTTCTCAGCGATCGACCTTTACCTGCGGCGTGGCGAGTGGACAAAGAATTTTGTGGTGCCTGCTGGCAAAACGCTAAACGAAGTTCTGTGGGAGGAAATGAAGCACGGCCCGTATGGACGTTGTGTCTACCACTGCGATAACAATGTGGCTGACCACCAGGTTCTTTCCATGGAAATGGAAAACGGATCCCTAGTCAACCTGACTATGGAGTGTTTTACGCTCAAGGACGGTCGTTTCATCGAGTTGAAATGCGTGTTTGGAGAAATCGTCGCGAACGATCATTCGATCGTCGTCACTAACTTCAAAACAAAAAAAACGGAAGTTTTCGATTTCGATGAAATCAACAGGCAGTCTCTCCACCTGGATGCCGATGTCGATACGATGAAAGAATTTATTGCGTCGTTCGACCAGGGATTCGGCGAAGATACTCCGTCGTTGCAATCGGCTATCGATAGCCACAAAACTTGTTTTGCTGCCGAAGAAAGTCGCATATCTGGACGGGCTATCGAACTTTAATCCCCCCTTTCTTTGAACTCTATTACAAATAATGAAACATAACATGATGACCAAAAACACCTTGTTATCACTGACTTGCGGTACCTTGTTCCTGACTGGTGGGGCGTGGGCCAATTCTGCCCCCAATTCTCTTACCGATCAGGAAAAAGCCGATGGTTGGAAGCTCCTCTTCGACGGTAAAACCCTCGATGGCTGGAAAGACTATAATGGCAACAAACTCACGGTGCCGTGGCATGTTGTCGATGGTTGTATCCAGGCTAAAGGCACAGGTAGCGATGCAACCGGGTATATCGTCACAACCCAGGAATTCGAAAATTTCGAACTCTCGTGGGATTGGAAGCTTTCCAAGGGCGGTAATAGTGGCATGCTTTACCACGTTGTAGAAAACCCGAACTTCAAGGTCCCTTATGTAACTGGACCGGAATACCAGTTGATTGACGAACCCAATTTCCCTGAACCTCTCGAAGAATGGCAAAAAACCGGTGTCGACTACGCGATGCATTTGCCTGATCGTTCGAAAATGAAGGTGAACCCACACGGCGAATGGAACAACTCCAAAATTGTCTTTGACAATGGTCATGTCGAACATTGGTTGAATGGTCAAAAAATCCTCGAATTCGAAGCCTGGTCCAATGATTGGTTCGCCAAAAAGAACAGCGGTAAATGGAAAGGCGCCCCAGAATACGGTTTGGCTCGCAAGGGCGTAATTTGTTTGCAAGACCACGGATATCCTGCTTCGTTCCGCAATATCAAAATCAAAGAACTCCCCAGAAAACCTAGTAAGGAAATCTCTCTCTTCAATGGGAAAAACCTTGACGGATGGGAAGCCTATGGCACTGAAAAATGGTATGTCGAAAATGGAGAACTTGTCTGCGAAAACGGCAAAGACAAGGAATATGGATATCTGGCTACTCGTGAATACTTCGACGATTTCGATTTGTCTGTCGATTTTAAACAAGAAAACGATGGCAACTCCGGTGTCTTCATCCGTTCATTTATCGAAAGCGGGGTTAAGATTAATGGCTGGCAGGTTGAAATCGCTCCGCCTAATATGGACTCCGGCGGTATCTACGAATCCTATGGCCGAGGCTGGCTTGTCCAGATCCCCAAGGAAAAGGAAAATATCCTTAAATATGGCGAATGGAACACGATGCGTATCAAGGTTCAGGGCAACAACGTCCAAACCTGGCTTAATGGTCAACCGATGATTAATCTCAACGATGACAAGATCGGACGCGGCAAAGGTCGCATTGCTCTCCAGATTCATTCTGGGGGCGGTGTCAAGGTCCGCTGGAAAAACCTTAAAGTTACTCGCCTTTAATACGCTGTTTGTTCGTCTGCGCTGTGTTGCTCCTTCGCCATCTGACCTCAATCAGGAGTAACGGCCTGGCGATTCGCTTTCTAAGCTGACTAATGGCCTGGGTCTCGTTAAGAGCCCGGGCCTTTTGACTTCCCATCAAGAGAATTCATGAAAATCCCCCTTTATGATTTGAGAGGCGGCCTGGAAGTCACAGTTGGCTCCGGGTTTGCCTCAAATCGATCAAAAAGTTCTTTTTCTTCCTCCTGTCAATAGGGATCATCTCAGAGCCATTAGTGTCCGGTAAAACTTTTGAGTAAGTCTCCCCTCAAGGTAGTTCTACTAAGAGAGAGTTGATGACCTTAAGACACCAGTTTTTGGAAGTCTTATTGTTAGCATTCTGTGCCTTGGTGCTGTAGCAGAGTTTCAAAAACGCGTAGAAGTTCTTTAGATCAGTTCCGTCGGTCAGGTTTGAGGCTCGTGCATGACGAGAACTGTTTCACGTTTTCAAGGAACAAGAAAAGGTTTGGTTAAAACTACTTAAGAAATCGAGGAAGCCCCACCAGAAGTAACGTTTTTTTGATAGGGGGGGGTTACTTTTTCACAAGGCTATCCGTAAAGTCCGTTTTATGGGCATTGCGGACGCTTCAATTTTGTCTTATTCGGTTTTGCCGGACACTAATGGTTAAAAATACTTGCTGGAAATTAAGCACAATGAACTGTCTTCACATACGACAAACTATATTTGTTCCCCCCTCCTCATCTATTAAGACAACTCAAAAACAATAACCTCACAAAAACAACCTAAAAACACTCTATCACAAAAAAAATGGTACAGGGAGAGGGATTCGAACCCCCGACCAACTGCGTGTAAAACAGCCGCTCTACCACTGAGCTATCCCTGCACTGAAATCATGAGGACGGACGGATTCTACAGAGAAGAAACGAGGATGGCAAGAGGAAAAAATGAAAAAATGGGTCTGTTGGCTCTGTTTCAAATCTGCTGGCCCCATCAAGGTCAGTTAGTATGCCCCTCAGTAGGTGACTCAACCCTTGCGAGAGTCGGGTTTGTGACTCATGTGCTCAATGCTAATACCCGAGAACTGCTTGACATGGCTTGTGCTAGTTATGTGCTTAAAGAAGAGTTTCGCGAGATCTGGAATGCGCCCAATCCCAATGCAGGACAATGGCGGTTGAGCAAGTGACTGCGAATGGCACAAGCAAGTGGAATAGGGCCCTTAAAACGATTTGCCCAAGGGCTTCTCAAGAACCTCAAACCTCAAGGAAGTGGTTAACTCGTTTCGCTATGGAGCCAACAAGGGCAAGATCGAGTCAGCTAATGCTACTCTATCTCGGATCCAATCCAAGGCCTGTGGACTCTTCAATGTCCCCTATCTCTTCCTCAAACTTCGACAATGTTTTTACCAGCGGATTTGAAACAGACCCGATGAATCTCCTTTTTGTAACTCGCAGATTCATACCTCATTGATATGACGATAACAACGTGGTGTCATGCCAAATTTGTTTTTGAAAACATGGATGAAATAGGCCTGATCATTGAATCCGCATTTTAAAGCTATTTCTCCAACGGACATGTTGGTTTCTCGAAGTAACGAACAGGCGTGGTCCATACGGATTTGACTAATAAATTGCTGAGGACTGACCCGAACGGATTCTTTGAATATCTTCGATAACCGAGATCGATGAATTCCCATCATCTGAGCCATAGCGTTGACATTAAATTGAGAGTCAGACCAGTGTTGGTTGCAAATGGTCGTCATGCGAAGTATGAGGGTTTGATGCATGTCTTGCCGAAAGGGTTCCCGAATACTAGAAGCCGCTACGCATAAAATGTTGTATGCGATGGAACTGGCTTTCATTTCAGAAGTTTTGTCGTAGTTGGTAATGAGGCGACTTAAATTCTCGAAGTCTTCCTTTGGGACATTGCCTCCTTCATAACATCCAGCGCCAATGGCAAATCCTTGAAAGATGGATTCGGCACAAGGGCCGTCGATGGTAAGCCACCGATATTCCCAAGTGGGAGAAGTTGCTTGGATTCGGTGGATCATCCCCGGTTCGTATAAGGCAATTTTCCCGGCTCCTAATTGGTAATCTTTTCCCCAGATTGTCAAAATCCCTTCTCCACGAATCCCCCAGAAGAGTTGGTAAAAATGCTTTTTGGTAACATCGTCTGCCCATGGGGCAGTAACTGAATAGTGTCCAACGCTTCGTGCTCCAAATGGAAGACCCTTACTTGGAACAAGCCGTGGCCTGAAAAAACGTTGCAGTTCCATGGTGAGTCACATATTTCATATTTTTTATCACATCATTATTATTGTGAAAATGAAAAATTAGCGTATGAATCGATGGTATGGTATATTTTTTCGCGTTCCGAAGATTTAATGCTTTAAACCTCTGTCGTAAGTTTATCTTAGAGGTGTTAGCTTTGATGTTGTTGAATACTTCTGTGCAAGCATCCTATAAAAGTTTTGAACTTCGGGCTGCTTCTAATGCTGAATCTGCTAATGGAGAAACTGATTTCAAAGGTCCAACTGCCGTGTTCTCGACAGATGACCGCATCCGATTCCTAAATGATTACGCAACCTTTGCATCGCAGTATTTCGAAGATCCCGAACTGAATGACAAGGCGGTATCTGAAGAAGAAGTCACAAAATTTCTGAAAAATCTGAAACCACAACCCCTCCCTGAAGTCCGAACGGTTTTGAATCTCAATTCCGGATGGAAAAAAATGCCGATTCCTTGTGAAAACATAGAAAGGCAAAGCCCGTTGCGACACCAGGCTGGAATAAATCTTTGCGACGGTTGGATTCGATTGCCTGCGGGGCAACACAATGTTGTTGGTTTCCATCAGGTACAAGCGGCTTGTTTTGAGTGTTCGTGGCAAATTCGTCCAACTACGAACCAAATTGTGCTAAAATGGGGTGGAAGAATCTTGCCATTTCCCGCAGCGACAAACGGGAGCTGGAATACATACCGTATGCAAATTGATCGCAATGAGAAGAAGGCGGTGTTATCTTTCAATGGACACCAGGTGGCTGTTGTCGATTACCCCGGGCAAGGAGAGACAATTTCTGTAGAAACAGCAAAACCGATCGAGGTGACATCTATTGTGCTTATCGATTACCTGTCCAACAAAGACAAAAGTCTGGTTCAGGATGGAGAAATGACTTTGCGTTCATTGTCAGAGACTCGCCCTTATGTTGCCCGTGTGTTGATCGACGATTCTTTTCGGGCTCCTATTTCACGGAATTCTTGGCAATCTGAGAATTATAATGACCAAAATTGGTTGTTGACGGATTTACCTTGTGTTCAAGGGGGATTTCGAGAAGCCGATCAAAACCTCTATCTGAGGAAGATGGTGGATCTTCCTCAGATTCCAGAACGTGTCATTCTAGAGATGGAATCAGTAGATCCCTCGGGTGATCTTTGGGTTAATGGCCAACATGTTATTAGATTCAATGATCGAGATCCTAAATGGCTTGATATTACTCCTTATGTGAAAACCGGGAAAAATATGTTGGCGTTGTTAGTTGATTCTAGACGAATTACGGAATTGGTGTCTCATTCGTCCTTCGACGATTCATTGGGGTGGTTCTGTGGACGGATGCGCCTTCACCTTGTACCTGGACGACAATTGATTTGCCGGACACTCGTTTCAACCCAGCAGTGGAATCCTAAATTGGGAACGGCTATCCAACATCATCGTGTGAGGTTGGATAACCAGTCGGATTCTTCGTTCGATGGAACCCTTGAAGTTCGATATTCTCCGTGGTTTCCAATGGAAGAAGGCTTAACTGTACAGCAACACCTCCCGGTCACTTTGGCTAAAAATTTTGAGTCTGAGCTAGAGTTTGACATGGTTTTGCCGGAAGCACAGGTGTGGAGACCTGATTCTCCCCAGTTGTACAAGGTTCATCTATTGTTGAAGAATGCTTCTGGACATGTTTGTGATGACTTCGTGACAACAACAGGGGTGAGAACAATTGCTCAGAAACACGGAAAATTATTACTGAATGGCCAAGAAACTATATTAATTGGAGGGCAAACCATGGGATTTCGACCTGCCCCATTTATTGAGAACTCAGCAAAATACAATCGCTGCGGTACAGAAAGAATGTTGATGACTGAGTTATTAACCATAAAGAAAATGGGAGGTAATTTGTTGAGAATTCACAATCACATAGCCAATACTGGCCCAGATGGTTGTGGTGATCCGCGCATTGCTGAAATGGCTGATCAATTGGGGGTAGCCTTGTTTTGGGCGCTTCCGGGTTGGATTCGACAAGGCGATGAACGTAAGGCGGATGTGTTGCAGATGTGTAAACACATCCAGGCCCTTTACAATCATCCTGCAATCTTGAATTGGGAGGCTAGTAATCATCCCAATGCGTTCCCCAAAAAACAGGGTCCTTCCCGTACCAATGACTTTGTTCGTCGAGTGGTAAGAACGATCCTTCAATTCGATCAATCTCGTTTGATTACACCGACTACTTATTGGGGATGGACTGACTATGCTAATGACCTAGGGACGAAAGATCGTGAAGGACAGACAATCAAAGCCGTTCCGGAATATACGCATCCTCTCGTGACTCGTGGTGCGCAGGATTCTATGACGGGGTATGGACGCGAATGGTCGAACCTCCGGTTGTGGCCTTATGGCATGGCCCAAAGTACTCTCGACAACAAAATACGTGCCTGGATGAATTTTGAACACGAAGAATCGGCTGCACAACCCAATTGGAATTTGTCTCTGGGGTTTCCCTGGCACAAAGTTCGTTCATATGAAGCTTCCTATGAAAAAGGCAGTATCGGAAGACAGTTGTCAACTGATGAATGGCGTACGAGCCAAGCTTGGCAAGCTTTTAGCGCTTATGAATCAATGAAAAAACAACTAGCCTATGGAGTGGCGGCTTTTTCTTGGTGTACGATTGAAGGAGGGGCGAATAGCGGAACGTACGAAAAACCATTGCTCGACCCGATGGGGCATGCCAAATTGGCCTGGCATATTCACAAGTTGGTGTCTCAACCTTTGTTTGCAGGGAGCGACAATGTCGATGTTGTCTATGGTCCCGGCGATAGCATTGTTCCCGTCGTGTTCTCAAAGGGTAAGTTATGTTCAGTCCGACTCTCGCTGAAGGTGAAATCCTTGACTGGGCAGGTTGTTGATTCGTATACATTCAATAGAATAAAAATCGACGCTGGCGTTCGAACAACCAAATTGCCTGCTGTTCGCCCCAAGTTCCCGGCTGAAGGCAATTACATTATTGAGTACGAGGTGCAAAAGTTACAAGATTAATAGCCCATCGTATTCTCCTGTGTTTCTTAAAAATGTGCTTTTATCCATGAAACGTCTCAATTACAGGAACATGCGTCAACTCGGACAAGGTGGGGCTTGTGTTGTACCATGTCGGGCAATCCAGTTTGGAGAAGGGAATTTTATCCGTGCATTTATTGAACCTATGCTGCAGGTGTTGGCAGACAAGGGATATTTTGATGGATCGGTTGTGATAATTAAACCGCGGACGGGGAATAATGTGGTTTTCCGGGAACAAGACGGACTGTATACGTTGATCGAACGCGGTATCGAACAAGGTCAAACTGTCTCAAGAACCCGCCTCATCAAAATTGTTTCCCAATGTCTCCAACCTGAGTCACAAGGGAAAGAATTCCTGGAACTATCGCATGTCCCTTCGTGTCGGTTTGTGTTTAGTAATACTACGGAATCGGGATTGAGGTATGGCAATGAATCTTGGGATGGCTCCTCCTTGCCTAAATCTTTTCCGGCTCGGTTGACTGTATGGTTGTTCGAACGTTTCAAACATTTCCAAGGAGCTACCGATAAGGGAATGGTGATGATCCCTTGTGAATTGGTCTATGCCAATGGTGAGGTCTTGCGCTCGATTGTCAAACATCATGCTGAAGATTGGAAGTTACCCGTAGATTTCTTGTTCTGGCTTGAGCATTGTTGCCGATGGATTAATACCCTTGTCGATCGCATTGTACCTGGTTTCCCTTATGGAGAGGAGGAAGTTCTGTGGAACCAATTGGGATATGAAGATCGTTTGATGGTTTCTACCGAGCCTTATAGTGAGTTCGTGTTGGAATCTTCAGGTGATTTGGAGAACGAGCTACCATTTCAAAAATGCGGTTTGCCGGTTGTGTACGCCGATAATTTGACTCCTTGGTATTTACGGAAAATTCGCTTACTCAATGCCTTACACACTAGTTGTGTTCCGTTGGGGCGTCTTTTAGGTTTCGTAGACATTCGCGGGATGATGCTGGATGCTCAAATATTTGGATATATGAAATCGGTACTTGAAGAAGAACTTCTCCCATCGTTGGATCCTTTGCCGCCTTATGCCCAAATGTTTGCCAGTAAAGTTCTCGAACGGTTCTGTAATCCTTTTAGTGTTCATCGATTAACTTCAATTACGCTTAATTGCATTGATAAATGGAATGAGCGAGTTCTACCAGCAATATTAGATTATAGGCGGCTCTTGCATAATGTTCCTGTGCGCCTGGCTCGTTCTTGGGCAGCTATGGTGACGATGTACTGGAATTTGCCTGTGGAAGATTCCCTAGACAAAATCCAGCGTATTCGGGCTTATCAGACTGGCATTGAACAGGGGGGAGTTCTCTCGAATAGTATGTATCAGTTACTTGCAGATCGTAATTTGTGGAAAGAAGACTTGTGCCAATTCCCAGATCTTGTTGAATCTTTGCAATTTAGCATGGAGGAATTCTTACATGGTGATTTTTTATTTAAATTTTGCAAATAATTTGGAACAACAGAAATTTTTCGGGAAAATAGGAATCATGTATATAACTTGATCATATTTTCCGGGTATTTGTAAAACCTGAAAATTTTATTTTGATGAATTATATGGATGGTTTATTTCGGAAAGCAATTCGTTTGAGTATTCGTGACAACGTTTTCATTGCTGTGGTCCCTTTACATGCTGGCGATATTGTGGAGGGGATCTCTGTTTTGGAAGATATTCCTGCTGCTCATAAAGGGGCGCTTTGCGATATCCAGCAAGGAGAAATTGTGTACAAGTATGGCGCTCCTATAGGTAAGGCAACTCGACAGATCCATGCCGGGGAACACGTTCATATCCACAATTTGTCTTCTATGCTAGGATCGCAATCTCATGATTGCCTTGCTGATATTTCTATTGAAAACATATCCATTCCGCCTGTTGGAGCATTCCCAAAATATTTTCAGGGGTACCGACGTTGGAATGGTGAGGTTGGTATTCGGAATCAACTTTGGATTATTCCAACGGTCGGCTGCGTCAATAGCTTAAGCCGTCGTTTGGCTCAATGCATTAACCAGGAACGAAACTGGGCGGAGGAACAAGCTTCTGTTGCCTTGGAACATCCGTATGGATGCTCCCAACAAGGAACCGACCATGTGACGACTCGTAAAATACTAGCTCGCTTAGCATTACATCCTAATGCTGGTGGTGTCCTTATTGTCAGCCTTGGTTGCGAAAATAATACGCTTGAAGGTATGTTGAAAGAGATGGAACCTTTCGACCCTGATCGTGTTAAATGGCTCGTTGTCCAGCAGGTACAGGATGAATATAAAGAAGGAATGAAATTCTTACGGGTATTAGCTGACCAAATTGAGCAAGATCAACGTGTCGATTGTCCTGTCGAATCGTTAAAAATTGGCCTTAAATGCGGTGGCTCTGATGCTTTTTCTGGGATTACTGCGAATCCCGTTGTTGGCATGGCTTCTGATATGATGAATGCTGCTGGTATTCGTCTGTTAATGGGAGAAGTCCCAGAAATGTTTGGGGGAGAACACGTTTTGCTCAGCCAAAGTTGCGATCCTGACATTCTCGCTCGTGGCAGGGAGATGATCCTGTCCTATAAAGACTATTTCATCAATCGTGGGTGCCCGCCGGATGCCAATCCATCTCCGGGCAATAAAGCAGGCGGGATCACAACTCTTGAAGAAAAATCACTGGGTTGTGTCAGAAAAGCTGGGCGAGTACCTATCAGGGCGATTCTGGAAATGGCTGAACCATGTGTTCAATCCGGACTCAGTCTGGTTCGTAGCCCTGGCAACGATGCTGTCGCGGTAACCCTTTTGGCGGCCGCGGGTGCGCAACTTATTTTGTTTACGACGGGACGCGGTACTCCCTTGGGCTCTGTCGTTCCTACGCTTAAAATCAGTTCGACGTCTCAATTGGCCATGCGTAAACCGCATTGGATCGATTTTGATGCTGGGGCGTTTCTCTCTGATAATTACCCAATGAACCTTGTTGCTCAACGTCTTGTCGAGTGTATCTTCCAAATTATTCAAGGTGTTCCTGCTAAAAACGAACAGAATGATGATCGTAACATTGCAATCTTCAAAGATGGCATTACCTTATAACCTTTCCTCAAATCCGGAACGATTGTATGCTTGATCCCCGATCCTTCAACTTGCTGAAACGCGTTATGTGCGTCTGCATGGAAACCCTCGCTATTATCTGAGATCTACCTCCCGCTCGACGAAATCAACTAATCCCGCTGCGGAAGGTTGTAACACAAACCGCCGATAGGAGGAAACAACCCCTCCATATCGGCGACGGATGAAATCGATACGAACCCTAATGCTTTTCTTGAGCGGAGTGGGCTGGCGGGAGATGTCAGACGGGTGACAACGAGTCGAGAGAACGGTCTTCCAGAATGGCTGTGATACAGGCGTCCATAAGGTCGACAGAAATATCGTGTACGTCAAAACCTTCGCCTATATCGCGGAGCATGAGCAAGGTGAGTTCTCCTCCTAAGTGGCGCCTGAAACTCTCGAGCCCAGCCAAGACTGCATAGTGAGCACCGCGGCGCAACCCAAGACGAGGGCTGGAAAGCGGCAATTTGAGCTTTTGAATGAGGTTGATAGCACGTTGAGCCTGTGCGACTGGCAACCAGCCGTTGGCAACGGAATAGACAATATCGAGGTGCATACCGATAGCAACAGCATCGGCATGCCGCACGGAATATTCAGAGAGTAACTCGAGTTGGTGGGCGGCCCAGTGGCCAAAGTCGAGAGGTCGGCTAACGCCTTGTTCGAAGGGATCTCCGGATTCTGCGATGTGCCTGGCGTGTAACAGGGCCGATTGGCGGACTGCCTGGGCGAGGGTATCGGACTCAAGTGCAGCGAGTTGTTCGGCGTGGTCTTCCAACCATTGGAAGAAAATGGCATCTTGGACGAGAGAAACTTTGATGACTTCCGAGAGGCCGGAACGTTTTAATGGTTCCGGTTGTCTGACGAGGATATCGATATCGTTAATAGTAGCCCAAGGTACGGCAAAGGTGCCAAGGAAGTTCTTTTCACCGCCGAAATTGATGCCGTTTTTGACGCCAACGCCGGAATCTGCTTGAGAGAGGGTCGTCGTAGGAATGCGGACGAGACGAATGCCCCGGTGGGCTGTAGCGGCGGCAAGACCAACGACGTCTAGGAAAGCGCCGCCGCCCACAGCGAGAATATAAGAGTGGCGGTCTAGGTCTTCTTTCTGGATAACGGCGAGTGCTTTTTGCCAAATATCCATGGAGAGTTTTGACTCTTCGCCGCCAGGTAGGGTGATGAGTTGCCGGAAGTCGACTTGAGGCATGGAGTTGGCAAACCAGCGCTCGATCATCGTGCCCAGCTCTGGCATGGCGAGGCTGGGTGTCTTTTCGATGAAAGCTATGCATTTAGGGCTTTTGCCCTCCAGTAGGTCAACCAGCGTTCTGTTATCTGGATGGAACAACTGGCGGGTCGAACAGATGCGGTATGGGAATGATACGTTGATAACCAGGTTAGTGCATGACATGTCGGCCTCCTTTCGTAAATTGTGATTATGGTAATGACGAATTCAACCTGCGCAGGACGGGAAGCGCCCGGCGACGCAAGGCTTCATTAGAAGAATGACATGTTGAACGCGACAGGTAAAGCTTGAAAGGCGCTTTATTGGTTTCTATTTCAATTAAATCACTGGCTGTAGGCTGATCAAGCAGTTCTGACAAGTGTTTGAGGGACTTCACCTGTGTGCCATTGACTTTGTTGACGATGCAAAACCCGCAGGTATTGTATCCTAACGTGGCTGGCGTAGGCAATACGATGCCGATGACGACAAGCTCTTCCCGACCTTCCTGAACGTAGGTTTCTTTGTTGTTGAGTGCCTTAATGAGTTCCGTAGGCAAGTTGTTGTCGTTGAATCCCTTGATCGTGTCGATGAAGCTCGAGGTGAGTTTTTGAAAAACTAGCCCGCCATAGATGATGTACGAAGGACAAGCGTTGGCGATGATGTCGCGCGAAACTAGGTCTTTGTCGACTGCTGAGCGGTCTAACTGGATGTTGAGTGACAACGGCTCTCCATTGCGACGTATCTTGACTGAAATGGTGTCGCCCATTTTGTGAGAGTCGTGCATGAGAAGCGCGGCTGGTACTGGACCGAGCGAAGCATCTTGGGTGAGTCCTCGGTTGTCAATGGGGCGCCCGTCTAGCTCTTCCAATACATCGCCTTTTTGGAGCCCGGCTCGAGCTGCACAAGAACGCGGGACGACTTGCGAGATGTAGATGCCGTTACCGTTGCGGTCGAGTTTCAGGTATTCGCGGAAGATGGGATCCGTCAATTCGCTGATGGAGATCCCGAGGGTGGGGAATCCGGGCCGCCCGGATTTGGCATTTTGCAAGAAGTTATTGATGACTGTTGCGGATACTGCCGTTAATGTCTGCTGGCGGTAATTCAGGCTGATCCCGACTAACTTGTCGTTGACAACTACTGGAATGGTGGCCGAACTGGATTCGGGAGTCAGCGTTGCTTGGATATCGCAAGCGAGAAAACCTGGAAAATCGTTCCCTGAAGAAAAGGGTGTCGATGAACGAAAAATCCCCGGTGTCGTCAACGGCAACCCCTCGTTAGAATATTGCCATAACTCAACCGAAGCATTGAGTGCCTGGGGGGAACCAACTGGAAGCGGGACTAGTCCTTCTAAAAACGCGGAGCTTTCTGGTGAAGCGGGGAGTCCTATCAAAGCCAAGTTGGCCTCTGGATCCGAATAAACAACTCGCGCCGATACGGAACGCCCCCCCTGAGAGGGAACTAATTCAACAAAGGTGGCATCGCGCACCATAGTTTCTACTGTGAGAAATTGTCCGTTTCCCAAATAGACTGCAAACCCATTTGAATATTGCGTAGATAATTTCTGCCAGGGCTGTAAATGGTTGTAGGATTGGCGAGTTGCCTTCAAGGTGACCATCGATCGGGTCGGCGAAGGCGTTGCAACGGGCGCTTGCGCTACTGGCGCCGGAACACAGGGCTCTTGTTGTGTTGGTTGGGGGCTTTGCGCTTGCGCGGGAAAAAGTGGTAGGGTGGCCAATAATCCGGCTAACAAAAAAAAGGAGAGTGTGTACATGCGATTAGCGCTGCGAAGCAGCAGTTGGTGTGATGGTTTCGCGGGAGCCGTCTAGGCAAACGGCTCTGCCTATGTTATATTGGCGGGCAATGCGAGCGTTGGCGGCAGCTATGTCAGCTCGTTTGAGGACGATGGGGCGTCCATATTTGTCGCCTTCCATCTCGATGACGATGAATGGCGTTTGCTGATCGGCTTGCTGCGGGTAAAGAAGTTCGTTCAAATGGGCTAGGCTCTGGACGCGTACCCCATTGACTTTACTGACAACCGGGGGATATGAACCTTGCGGCGGCAACTGGGAATTAACGGCGTCATCTAGAACGGAAGTCAACATGACGCGTTCCTTGCATTCGGGAGAATTAACCCCTTGGAGGAATTCGGTGACTTCCAGAGAAACTGAATGAAAAGGAATCTTGTTGTCGTTAAGAACGTCGCGTTGCATGGGCTGGAAAACGAGCCCTGCACAGATGACGTAGCGGGGTTTGCGATCGTATTCGGCTTCGAGTGCCCACCCGGTCTGAGAGGTCTTCAGCTGCACTGACACCCGTTCGGGCTTCCCCTGACGCATGATGTCAATAGCGACAATATCGCCGGCAAACCGGCGTTCAATCAATTCGTTCATGCTGATGGATTCCCCATCCAAATTGATCATACCTGAACTGTCGACATCGTAGTCGTCTACTTTCAGGATGACGTCTCCTGTCTTCAGAAGGCCGTCGCATGATGAACCTTTGACGATATCGCTGGCGAGTACTCCGCGTTCGTCGTCTGGCAATTGCAGGGCTTTGCGCAAGGCTGGATTGGAAATGGGGAATAGAGTCACGCCAAGGTCGACGTATTGATCGTAGCGTCCGTCGCGCACATCTTGTAGAAAACGGTTGACGACGGGCACTGGGATGACGTATCCGGTGTTATTGGCGGATGCGATGCCTTGGAAGGCAACGCCGATTACTTTGTTCCCCATGAGGACTGGCCCTCCGCTGTTGCCTGGGTTGATCGCGGCATCAATCTGTATGGCCAGGTGCTTTTGCATCTTTGAATGCGCGTAGGTGATGAAATCGATGCGCGATACAACCCCTCGCGTGACAGAAAGGCGAGTCCCTCCAATGGGATACCCGAGCGCTCGCACTTCGTCTTCAAGCTTGGGTAACTCTTGGCTGAGCTCGAAATAGGGCAATTCGGCAAATGGCGCAAAATCTTTCTCATCAATCTCGATGAGTGCTAGATCAGCATCGTGTGCAACATATTTTACCTTGGCTGGAATTTTGCGCGACGACCCGTATTGGGAAATGTGTATGCGCTCGGCATTGCTGACGACGTGGGCGTTTGTGAGGAAGGCGCATTTGCCTATGAGGAACGCTGTGCCGATGCCGCCACTATAATTGCCTGGTTGCCAGGGCATCGAATAATCGGGTGTCAAGGTGGCTACTTCAACTTTGACGACTCCTTGATATTGTTTTTCTGTGTCGGGCAAATCTCCCGTCATGACGCGGTCTGTACCATAGTCGGCAACAAATGCGGCTTCGTCGGCATCTGGCATTGTGTCATCCTGCCCAACGACTGCCAAAGGACAACCGAGACTGGCCAGAACGACCCAACTGCATGTACACAACACGCGCCTCAATGGGGTTCTTGTGGAAAGAAACATAACAAAGTATTGTTCAGAACTGTGAAGTTAATTTTGGTTTTGCTTGGAAAGGTCGTTTTTCATGTCGACGAGATCGCGACAAAAATCCTCCATCTGGCGGCAAAGCCGCTGGACTCCCCGTAAATCGATTTCCCCTAGCGCTTGAATGGCTTGGCGAACATGGTCGATGCATTTCGACAACCGACGAGTAATGGTCGTATAATCTACTTTGCTTTCGTTGAGTTGCAATAGACACGAGAGTGTATTGGGCGTGATGTAGCGAATCGCTGCAAAGACGGTCGATATGTGCGGGGCTAAAGGGGTATCGGCTAGCTTGTCGGCTGTCAACATACGAGAAAATACTTTTTGGGTTGTCTCAGTCATCTCGGTGATATGCTGAAAGAGCGGATGACTTATGCAGAGCTGGGCTTCGATGGCTTCATCATCGCTCAAAACATCGAATAGACTGAGCGAACTCGTCAATCGTTCTGGAAATGAAGTGCCGCGTTCATCGGCTGTTGCTAAGTCCCCTAAAAGATCATCCCATCCCATGACGAAAGCTTGGCAGGCATCGCCAAAGGGCTCCATTTTGTATTTGCGGTGAATTTCCTGATAAGCAATAGCAATCCCCTCGGCTTCCCTGAGGCGAATGTCCCAATGATGGTCTGGCAGGGGATCCGGATCGTCCTGAAATTGAGAATATTGCCGGATCCATGCGGCAACGTAGTCGCGCAATGTCTGCTGGTTGATCATGATTTGAACTTGCTCGTCAACTAGGCTTGCTTGCCAGACTGGCATCGTGACATCGATCTGAAAATTGTCTGTCTCTAACAAAAACATGCCGTGCTGTGTCGTATACCATTCCAGATACAGTTGGTTGACTAGTAGAGGCGATAGACCAGGACGATATGTCCGCCGCGAGGCTGTCATGTCACCAATGCGACCTTTCTCTAGCGTGGGATAAAAACTTGCTTTATTCCATTCTGAAGGAATGGTCTGCACATCTCGACAGGAAAATTTTGCTAAACATCCTGCCAGGTCAGAGAAACAATCCCCTGCCAGTTGAAATTGAATGGGGCGATCTACTCCCTTAAACCATAAGTCCAAGCGCGTTGTCCCTTGAACGCGATTGTCAATCTGGCCGTGATCGATGTAGGGGGAAAGTCGTGAAATCATGGTTTTGGGCGGTCAATGTGATGATTGTTTTTAGAAAAAAGACAAATGTTAATAGCGAGCTTCACCTGGTGAGGGCAAATCTTCGTGCTTTTGCCGAATGAGATCGGCTTGCTCCATGAGGCCGGCAACGGCATCCCAGCGCCCTGTCATTAACGCCTCGCGGGAAGTTGCAGGCATGTTGATGGCTATGCTACCGCTGTCCCATGTGGCGCTCATGGTCTCCAGGTCGATAGTAACTTCAAGGTCAGGGGTTGTTTCGACTGCTTGAACGAGGCGGGCTAAGTCTTCTGGTCTGGCGGTGACACAAGGCAAACCAATGCCTGTACTGTTGCCAAAGAAAATTTCGGCAAACGAACCGGCAATGATGCCGCGAATCCCTGATCGCTTGATCGCTTGTGGCGCATGCTCTCGTGATGAACCACAACCAAAATTGTCTCCGCCTATCAAAATTGAGGCTCCTGCATAGCGTGGATCGTCAATCGGATGGCCTTTACTTTGATGGTCTGAAGTGAATCGCTCATCCCAAAACATGACTCCGGCTAACTCGTCGAATGTAATGCATTTGAGGAAACGGGCTGGAATGATACGATCGGTATCCATGTCGGCCCCAGGGACGGGGACGCAGGTTCCTTGAATCCGGGTGATGTGTTCGAGTGCCATGTTTGTTATGCTTGTAATGGTTGATAATCATCAGGGAACACCTCTCGGACGTCGGCTATGCTACCTGTGAGAGCGGCTGCGGCTACCATGGCGGGACTCATCAGGATGGTGCGTCCAGTGGGGCTTCCCTGGCGCCCTTTGAAGTTGCGGTTTGACGAACTGGCGCAGATCTGATCGCCTGTCAATTTGTCAGGGTTCATGGCGAGGCACATTGAACAGCCTGGATGACGCCACTCGAATCCTGCCTCTTGGAAGATGATGTCTATGCCTTCTTCTTCACATTGACGAGCTGTCATTTGCGATCCTGGCACGGCAATAGCGCGTATACCGGGGGCGACATGACGCCCTTTGATGAGGCGGGCTGTTGTTCGAAAGTCAGAAATACGCCCGTTCGTACATGACCCAATAAAACAGACTTGCACTTTGAGCCCTTTGATCGGAGTCCCGGCTTGGAGTTTCATGTAAGTCAATGCTTCGCGAATCATGTGTTGTTCGTCTTCTGTACGACCATCTTCGGGCGATGGTACTCTGGCATTGATGCTGATGTTTTGATCTGGAGATATCCCCCAGGTGACTGTCGGCTCAATGGCTGATCCGTCGACTTCAACGATTTCGTCATATTCAGCGTCGGAATCAGAAACAAAATGTTTCCACCGCTCAACAGATCGTTCCCAGGCTTCGCCTTGTGGCGCGAACAACCGCCCTTTCATGTATGCAAAAGTTGTCTCGTCGGGGTTGACGTATCCACAGCGCGCTGCACCTTCAATGGCCATGTTGCAAAGCGTCATTCGCTCGTCCATTGTCATCGCGTCGACTACGGCCCCCCCATATTCGTGGGCAAATCCTAACCCGCCTTGTGCCCCGAGTAGGCGGATGAGGTATAAAGCTACGTCTTTAGCTGTGACTCCTGGGGCCAATTTGTTGTTGATGTTGATGCGACGAACTTTCAACGGATTGAATGCCAAGGTTTGGGTAGCCAGTACATCGCGTACCTGAGTGGTGCCAATGCCCATGGCTATCGCTCCAAATGCTCCATGTGTCGCTGTGTGGGAATCGCCGCATACGATGGTCATGCCTGGCTGGGTGAGCCCCAATTCCGGACCAACCATGTGGATGATCCCCTGGCGCCCAGAAGGTAAATCAAAAAAACGAATGTGGTTCTCCGCGCAATTTTTACGCAATTCGCGGATCATGGCGTCTGCCCGGGGGTCGGCAAATGGCTCGCTTTGGTCGTCCGTCGGGATAATGTGGTCTACTGTGGCAAACGTCCGTTCCGGATATGCCACGTCTAACTTTAGATCACGCAACATGCCAAATGCCTGTGGCGACGTTACTTCATGCAGATAATGCGTTGCTATAAACAATTGCGTCCGTCCGTCTGGTAAGGCACAGACGGAATGCGCATCCCATACTTTTTGGAAAAGCGTCTTCCCCATATGTCCACTCAAGATCTATCCGACGATGGCTTACGTCAAGTTGCAAGGGTGTATTCTTGACCCCATTTGTGTGTCTTAAATCTCCATGCTTCTATGTAATGGGTATAAGAACAAACCTGTAAGAACTCAACGCAGAGAAGTTTCGAATGCCCGAAATTGAATGGCTTCGAACAAGTGGGGTTCATCGATGGTTTCGGAGGCTGCCAGATCCGCTATGGTGCGGGCTACTTTGAGGATGCGATCGTGTGCTCGGGCTGACAACCCAAGATCGTCAATGGCTTGCACTAAAATTTGACGAGCTCTCCCAGAAAGCTTGCAGTAGGTTTGTAAGGTTTTCCCTGAGATTTGCGAATTGGTGCGAAACCTGGTCTGAGCATAGCGGTCAAGCTGGAGGTTTCGAGCTTGTTCTACACGGGCGCGAATGGCTGCCGAGGATTCCCCATCGGGGGCGGCAACTAGGGCAGACGGATCAACTGCTGGTACCTCGATGATCAAGTCAAATCGATCCAATAACGGCCCGGATATCTTCTTGCGGTATTTTTCTATTTGTGCCGGATTGCATCGGCAAGAACGCCGGCGGTCTCCCAAAAATCCACAGGGACACGGGTTCATCGCTGCTACTAACATGAACGTTGCAGGGAAAGTCATGCTGCCTGAAGCTCGTGAAATGACGACTTCGCCGGATTCGAGCGGCTGTCTCAACGTTTCTAGTGTCTGGCGACGGAATTCGGGTAATTCATCCAAAAACAACACTCCGTTGTGCGCTAGTGAAATCTCACCTGGAGTAATGGTCGAACCTCCTCCCATGAGCCCTGCATCGGAAATAGTGTGATGCGGCGCCCTGAAGGGTCGTCGTGTCATGAGTCCGGCATCGCGGCGGAGTAAACCACATACGGAATGAATTTTGCTTGTTTCCAACGATTCTTCTTCGGTCATTGGAGGCAAAATTGTTGGCAACCGGTTGGCTAGCATGGATTTGCCTGAACCTGGACTCCCGCTCATCAAGATGTTGTGGCCCCCTGCCGCTGCAATTTCCATGGCTCGCCGAGCGTAGGCTTGCCCTTTGATGTCTGAAAAATCGATGTCGAAAGAAATATCGTCTACTGATGGTGTATAAGTGAGGGGCTGGCGCGTGATGGTGCCGCGGAAGAGATCCCATGCCTCTAACAATGTTTTAGCCGGATAAACCGATACCCCCTGTATCGCGGCTGCTTCATAGGCATTGGCTTCGGGAACAATCAAGTTACGACGCCCGCGATCTCTGGCCTCAATAACTAACGCTAGTACTCCTTTGACGGGACGAATTGTTCCATCGAGGGCAAGTTCGCCTACCATGCTCCAGGTGTCGCCAGGAAGAGGGGCCGTTTCATTGCAATTGAGGATGCCTAGCGCAATTGGCAAATCAAAACCTGGCCCTTGTTTCTTCAGGTCAGCGGGTGCAAGGTTGACTATGGTGGTTGCCGCTGGCAGGCGAATCCCGCTATTGATAATGGCGGACGAAACGCGTTGGGCGCTTTCTTTAACGGCTGTATCGGGGAGACCGACGATCAGGATGCGTGGCTCTTGTGCACGTCGAGAATCGACTTCAACTTCGACTTCGATGCCGTCGATACCTGTGAGGGCCGCTGAATACAATCGTGCTGTCACTTGGGGTCTATGATATTGGGGTTCAAAAATTCCTAAGGTTCTGTCAATGCCTGTGTGGGATCATTCGCGGCGTTGGCCGTATTTTGAAACTTGGACGAGAACCTCCCGTTCTTCATCCGTTAACGAATCGATACCATGTTGGGAAATTTTGTCTAAAATATCATCAACTTGGCTAGCGGTTGGCCTTACTGGTGGGGCTGACCAGCTATTGTGGGTTGGGTGTTGGGGGGACAATGGATAAGCGGCTTGTCGTTTCAAAATGGCACGGATGCTCATGATTAGGAACCCCATCAACATGCCGCCCATGTGGCCGGCTTCACCGCCTGCATTGTTCCAGTCCATCGCGATGATGAGCAAGGCAATGCCAAGAACGACGATCGAAAATGTTTTCAACGTCATTTCAATCGGCGGAAAAATCAACATGATGCGATCTCGTGGAGACAGTACGGTACAAGCTGCTATGACTCCGTAAATGGCGCCAGAGGCTCCTACCATGTGCGTTTCGGCCCATTGGTCGGCTCCCCAAAATCCCCAATACCCTAGTGCTGATGAAAATAGCGCTGCTGCAATGCCGCATGTCAAATAATAGATCAAAAAACGAATCCCGCCGAATTGGCGTTCCAGGATGGGCCCAAAAATCCATAAACACCACATGTTGAGGAAAAGGTGCCCTACATTGGCATGGAGAAATTGATAAGATATCGCTCGCCACAATTCATGATCTTGGAAAAAACGCTGGGCTGAAAAGGCTCCCAGTAATTCTACCCTAAACATCGTTTCCTGGCCCGATACAAATTCAAATAAAAAAACTAGAACATTGAGAAAAACAATGATTTTAACAAGGGATGGCATTGTGCGGCTCGCTAAGGGCGGGGGCGTTCGCATCCATTCTCGTTCTTCGCTGCTCATAATACTTCATACTATACAAGCTTCCGCTTGTTGTGACAAGCATCGCAGCGACGATAATACGACAGCCTGGCTGACCATGGCCTGCCAGGCTGTAAAAAAGGATTGATGGGGCCCCGGTCGTTGATCCTGAATAAAATTATTCTAGCACGGCTCCTTTGCTGGCGTTTGAAGCTAGCTTGCGGTAGCGGGCCAGCCACGATGACTGTACTGGGGTGTAAGTCGGTTTCCAGTTGCTTCGGCGAGACGCTAATTCTTCATCGCTCAGGAGAACCTGGAGGCGTCGCTGTGGAATGGAGTATTCAATGATATCTCCGTCGCGCAATAGGCCGATGACGCCGCCTTCGGCTGCTTCGGGAGAAACGTGCCCGATGCAGGCGCCGTGGGTTGCGCCTGAGAACCGCCCATCGGTGATTAAGGCTACGGAAGAACCTAAACCTTGCCCCATGATGTATGAGGTCGGGGCTAACATTTCTTGCATGCCTGGTCCTCCTTTGGGCCCTTCATTGCGAATGACGACAACGTGGCCGGGTTTTACCTTTCCTCCCAGGATTCCTTCACAGGCTTCTTCTTGGGATTCGAAAATGATAGCTTTTCCTCGAAATTCTTTCATTTCTGGCAAAACTCCTGCCGATTTGACGACTGCGCCGTCTTCTGCCAGATTCCCAAACAGGATGGCTAACCCGCCATCTTTCGTATAGGCGTTTTCTAACGGGTGGATGACGTTGGAATCGAGGATGAGGGCGTTTTGGGTCTGTTCTCCTAAGGTCTTGCCGCTGACGGTTATGCTGTCGAGGTGTAATGCACCTGGAATTCGGGAAATTTCATGGATGATGGCGCCGATGCCGCCTGCGCGGAGGACATCCTGCATGTGATAGTGTGAAGATGGCGCTACCTTGCAGATGTTGGGAGTGCGCTTTGAAATATCGTTGATGCGGTTGAGGTCGTAGGGTACGCCGGCTTCTCGTGCTATGGCTAACGTGTGTAGTACTGTATTGGAACTGCCCCCCATGGCCATGTCGATGGTAAAGGCGTTGTCGATGGAATCTTGGGTGACGATCTCTCGAGGAAGGGGCCCATTGGATAACGCCATCTCGACGGCGCGTCGAGCTGCTGCTTTCCACAAATCTTCGCGTTCCTTGGCGAGCGCTGGAATCGTCCCGTTTCCTGGGAGAGCCAGGCCTATGACTTCACAGAGGCAGTTCATGGAGTTAGCTGTAAACATGCCGGAACAAGAACCTGCTCCTGGGCAAGCTCGACATTCGATGTCGTGGAGGCCCGATTCATTCAGTTTGCCGCTCTTGTACTGGGCGACGGCTTCAAAGACGCTATTGAGATCTAGTGCTGATTGCTCGGCAGATTGCCCGGCTGCCATGGGCCCACCACTGCAAAAAATGGTTGGGATATTGCAACGCAATGCTCCCATGATCATGCCGGGTACGATTTTATCGCAGTTGGGAATGCAAATCATGGCGTCAAAAGCGTGCGCCGATAACATGGTCTCAACGCTGTCGGCAATGAGTTCGCGGCTGGCTAACGAAAATTTCATGCCAGCGTGACCCATGGCAATCCCATCACATACTCCCGGTACGTTGAATTCTATCGGTGTGCCGCCTGCTCGGCGGACTTCGTCTTTGATCAATTGGGCTACCCGGTTCAAATGAACGTGTCCTGGAATGACTTCGTTAAATGAATTGCAGATGGCAATGAATGGACGCTTGATGTCGTCGTCTGTCATTCCCGTCGCCCGCATTAAACTGCGGTGGGGCGCCCGCTCAAATCCTGCTTTGACTCGATCGCTTCTCATGGCCGTAGAAAATTAGTTCGATAGGAAAAGGAAACCCATGGCAAATTGCTTGCCTGTGCTGTCTGGAACACTAGTGACCTCTCTCCTCAATTGCAAGTGTGAAAATGATACCTCAGAATCAATGCGTTTCTCGCTTGGCTTCGTCATGTGGAATGGTTTTGAGTACGCGACATGGATTCCCTACGGCGACTGCCCACGCTGGAATGTTATGGGTGACGACGCTGCCTGCCCCAATGACGGCATTGTCCCCTATGGTGATTCCCGGAAGGATGGTGACGCTTCCACCAATCCAGACATTATCCCCGATCGTGATGGGCTTGGCTGTTTCTATGCCGGTGTTGCGCTGTTGTGGGCTTAATGGGTGAATGGCGGTGTAGAGACTGACATTAGGACCAATGAGTGTATGGGCTCCAACTCGTACGGGCGCACAATCCAAAACGGTCCAATGGTAATTGATGTACACGCCTTCCCCTAGATGAATATTGTAACCGTAGTCACACAAAAATGGCTGCTCAATGTAGAAATCCCCCTGCGTTCCTCCCAAATGCGGCCGTAGCAAATCGTGCCGCTCCTGAATGAGAGCTGGTGACATGCTATTGAATTGCTGAAGAATTTGTTTGATTGCTAGGCGGTCTGCTGCCAATTCGGCGTCAATCGGATTATACCATTGCGAAGAAATCATCTTCTCTTTCTCTCTCATGAAGCACTATAGGGGTTCTGTCGGTTCTCACTATGTCGAATCCTTTTGCTGACGAAAAGAAAATTCTACTGATCGAATTGGAATCTGTGTCTCCAATCGGTCGAACGAAGTTGCCCCGTAAACCTGCCCTTCATTCCTAAAATGATAGGGAAATTCGTCATTGTAAGGATGGAAACGGCTCTCCTTCGAACAGGTGGTACTGAAATTGAAACTTATTGGTATGAATCTAGAAAAATAGGTCAAATTGGGCAATTTTAAATCGTTGTAGTAGTTGAAGACGGTGAAATTAACAGATGAAGTGGATGTAGGATTGACAGACGGGAGAGTGTTTGTCAGCTTGTTAATGTTTCCGTAAGGCTTGTTTCCCGGGGGAAAAGAGCGTGAGACTTTGTCCCTGGGGAAACTGGTTGGAATATCCTCTCAAGGAGAGAACCTCATCGGCTCATGAATTTCATCACGCAAGAATTTGTCCTATTTTTCCTTCCGGTCTTGTTGGTTGGTTGGATGTTGCGTCGACTGGTTGGTTGGTATCGTGCGTTTTTGATTATTGCCAACCTGGTTTTTTATGCTTGCGCCGGATTATCGTGGGTACCTTTGCTGCTGGGGGTGGTTGTGCTAAACTGGGGTTCGGTTCGCTTGATGGAATGGTGCCGAAACTGGGGGGGAATCCGCCGATTGACGATAGCGTTGAATATTTTGGCTCACATTGCAATCCTCGGTTTTTTCAAATATTACGAGTTCTTGGTTGTTACGGCGACGGATATCCTGTCGCGGATGAATTGGCCGACTGAGTGGTTGTTTCATGAGAAACTGGCCGACCTCGTTTTCCCCATCGGGTTGTCGTTCTTCACTTTCCAGGGATTGGCCTATTCTATTGATCGTTTCCGTAATCCCGATATCCCGGCTCGTAGCTTTTGGGGCGTGTTGAGTTTTATCTCGTTTTTCCCGTCAATTATGGCTGGCCCTATTCTTCGGGAAAAAGATTTTTTCCCGTACCTAGAGGCTCCTGTGTGTTCGTCTCGAGATTTCCAGGAGGGATTCGCCTTGATCTTGAGCGGTCTGTTCAAGAAGGTTGTTTTGGCTACCTACCTCTCGGAGCATATTGTGAGTCAGGTTTTTGATATGCCGACAACATGTTCGTCATGGACGGTTATCGTGGGCGTATATGCCTATTCTATCCAGATTTTCTGCGATTTCTCTGGTTATTCTGACTTGGCTGTTGGTATCGGTCGCTTGATGGGGTTCCGCTTGCCAGAAAATTTCGCCAATCCATACCTAGCATGTAGCTTGAAAGATTTTTGGAGGCGGTGGCATATCTCGCTATCTTCTTGGTTGCGTGACTACCTCTATATCCCGTTGGGCGGTAGTCGTCGGGGTAGCCGGGCGTTTAACTTATTGGTGACGATGCTCATCGGTGGTTTGTGGCATGGCTCGCATACGCGCTTCCTGATCTGGGGGGGGCTTCACGGACTGGGATTGGCGATCAATCACGCCTTTACTCGCTGGCTGCGCGATTACGTACCACGTGGAAGTGTGCCTGTCCTTGTCGGGGCATTGATGAAATTGGTTGCCTGGCTGGTTACTTTCCATTTTGTATCGTTGTTGTGGATCTTCTTCCGGGCGGAGGATATGGAGCGTTGCAGAGAAATTTTCTCTCGGATTGTGTTTTGGGGAACTGCTGGCGAGGGCTTCCCGGTTTTGTCCCTTTACGCTATCGGTGTGGGGTTGGGCCTTCAAATATTGGGGAAAAATATATTCCATGGGTTTGTGGAGTTCCAAATGAGGCTTCCCTGGCCTGTGCGTTCGATTGTATTGGCTGCCCTGGCTGGGTTAATCCTGAATATGGGCCCTGAGGGGGTCCTCCCGTTTATTTACTTCCAATTTTGATTGATGATGAGCAAACTATTCCCCCTTCATTCGTTTGGCGTATGCATGACTGCTCTCGTAGCAACGGTCTTGTTGGCTTTGCTTCGAGCTGAAGACTATGCCGGGTGGTTAGAAAGAAAATATCCAGAACTCGAAGGTGTTGCGACTGTGTATCGGCAGGTCGCTGAATGGTCTTGGCTCCCGGCTGCTGATGCCTGGGAACGTCGACAAATTAGCTTTTTGTCTGAGCGAACTGGCTCAATGGGGGAAATTATGGTGCCAGTGGATGAAGATTCTGACTCCTCATGGAAGTCGGAATCTGTTGGTGGTGCCAACCAATCGTTCCTGCAAGATGTGGACGATGTCTCTGTGGTAGGGGACGACTCGTCCTGGTCTGGCCTTCAGAATATGGAAAATCCTGGCAAAGCGGTCTCTGCGCCTGGAAACTTCTCTGCTGAGAGTCAAAAGCGTTCAGATGATCCGCCTCTGTCTCATCAATCCAATTCATCGACTGGCCCTGCTCAGAATGATAAGCCGACAGCTGTGGCGGATCAGAAAAAACATCCCCAAATGGAATCCTCAACCGCTAAAAACCAACAGCAAAAAGGGGATTCATCAGGGAGTAAGGTTGGCGATTCTTCATGGTCTCCGCCGGTTGTTGTTGATATAGCTGTCGGGAAACAGCCTCCTCAAGGTTCGCGGGAAGAACAATCGAAGTCGACGGTGTTAGAGAAATGCATCAATCCGCCATCAAAAGGAAAAAACGGATCGATCCCAATTGCACCTCGCCTCGAACAAGTTGATGACAAATCAGATTCTCCGTCTAAAGAACAAGCCGATGATCTGCCTGATCAACCCTCGCAAGATGAACTTGATGAGTGGATTTCTGAAACTGTAGGTGATAATCTGCCTCACCAAGTCGACATCGTTGTGCCGGAACCCAATACGGAGAAACTAAAACCAGCTAATTTTGAAATTCCTGATAACATGTCTCTGGAGGTATTGGATCCCAAAAAATCGAAACAAGATCAGGAACATGATGTTGTCCCCTCAAGAGTGGAAGAAAAGCTGGCTGCCCCGGTGTCTGGTCCCGAAAACCAGAATCCTGAGCTAAAGAAGAAGGGTGAACGCCAGGCTGTTTCTGCTGCCAATAAGGAAAGTTCACGACAACGCCCTCAGAATCTACCTAAACCTGATCGTCTGCCCCCAGAGGAACTCGAGAGTCTGGGGAACAACGAACAAGATGATCTCCAGAATCCTTTGTCAAAAAACGAACTTGAATCCTGGATTGTTTCAACTGTGGGTCATTGGTCTCAATCTGATAGCTGTGTCCTTGTAATGGAAGAACAGATCCCTGGAAAAATGGATCAATTATTGGACGAACTGGCGGGTGAGCCTAGCTCTTCTTGGCCTCCTATGGATCAACAATTGGTGAAAGATCCTGACTTGTTTAATCCTGATTCGTTGCTTCCTCCTGTTGTAGCTCGTCTTCCTAAGCATGTGCAGAACTCTAGCTCTCAACAAAAACAGAAGGAACAACAAAGGAATGAAGAAATACCTCAGGCTATTCCTTTGCCGGATGATTCAAATCAACAAATTGGGTCAAATCTTCCTCGCCAACCACAAGGAAACCAACAACCACGACCTCAACAAGACAATCGTCCTTCCCAGCAGGTTCGACCGTCTCTGCCTGATCAGGAATTGGCTGGGGTAGCGGCAAATAAAAACCGTAAACCGGGACCATGGAGGATTCTGTTGGTCGGAGATTCGATGATGGAAGACTTTGGATTGGTGATCAAATATGATCTGGCTCGTCGTCGCGACGTCAAATTTATTCTGGCGGCTAGGCATTCTACGGGCTTGGTGCGACGGGATTACTACGATTGGCCGGCGAATATGGAACGGCTAATCAGAAAAGAACAACCTGATCTAGTGGTGATTGCCGTCGGTGGAAATGACCACCAGCCTATTCGAGAAGGGAAAAAACGATACTACGCTTGTCGCCCCGATTGGCAGGCTGCTTATGGACGTCGTGTTGCTGAAATGATTCAAGTGGCTCATTCCCGTGGCGTTGGAATGATTTGGATTGGCCAGCCTGTCATCGGTGTTGAATCTCTTGTCGAAAAAATTCATATCATCAATCAGGTCCAAGAACAGGTGTGCCATCAAATGGGGGTGCCATTCGTCGATACGGAACCTACCCTGGCTGACAAAAACGGGCGATTCCAAAGCTTTATGAGAGATAGCCGGGGAAAAATCATCCGCTTGCGGACTAAGGACAAACAGCATATGACGAACCAGGGTAATAGAATTCTTTTGAACCAATTTATGCCTTTCCTGGAAAAGGCGCTTGCCCAAATTGAACAAACTTACGAAGAAGAGAGTTAAGCCAAAAAAATGGGGAATAAGTGCGGTCAATGCCTGAAACTATTGAGACTATTGTTGTTTCAAGGGGTATTCTTAATAATTAGCGTGGTTCCCTGTAACTTAGCGGCAGCTATTGGTGAATCTGCTTCTTTGTGTGTAAAACGTCCCCAATTATTACCTGTGACGATTCTGATCGCAGGCGATTCGATCATGGAAGACTTTGGCCCGACTTTTCAACAGAAACTTCAGGACGATGATTCAATACGTCTCGTATTGGCAGGGAAACGATCAACTGGACTATGTCGACCTGATTTTTATAATTGGCCGTTGCATTTGGCGGAGTTACTTAGACGAGAACGTCCTCATGTGTTGATTTTTTGCGTTGGAGCTAATGATTGCCAACCAATTCGCGAAGCTGGTAAGACTTTGACTTTGTTCAGTGATGAGTGGAACGCTGCATATGCAAGACGAGTGATGAACATTATTTCGATGGCGCGGCGCTATCGTGCTCAGGTTATTTGGCTGAGCGTCCCGCCCATGGGCGCTGAACCTCTTGCTTCGCAAATCATCCAAATTAACCGACTCGTCAAAAATGTGTGCCAGAAAGTTCGGGTCCCTTTTGTCGAAACTCGCTATGCCTTGACTGATCGCAATGGCCGTTTCTCTAGTTTTGGCCGTAACTTTGACGGTAATCGCGTCAGGATGCGTACTGAAGACCGGGTTCATATTACTCGGGCTGGTAATGAACGCATCGCTGTCATTCTAATGCCGGTGTTGAAACGTGTCCTTGCCCAAATTCCTTTGAATCGCCGTCTGCATTTAGCTCAAGGCGAATGACGTTCTTGCCTAGTGAATTATTCTCATGTCTTTCGTCCGAAATGTCTTGATGGGGAAGATCTCTGTTGTGTCGGATTGAAAATATTGTGACAATAATGTCACACAGAAAATCGGGATTCGTAATCATGTATTCGTATAGGGGGAAGCGTCGATAGTTACATCAACTTTTGACAATCATTCTTGTCTGCCTATGGACACTATATATTATGTTGTTTTGGGAATTCTCTTGATTTTGGCCTGTTTTGACCTCGTTGTCGGGGTGTCGAACGATGCCGTCAACTTTTTGAATTCCGCTGTGGGAAGTAAAGCTGCTTCCCGTCGTACGATCGTGATTGTTGCCAGTATCGGCATTTTGCTGGGGTCGGTGACTTCCAGCGGCATGATGGAAATTGCTCGGAACGGAGTTTTTATCCCATCCCAGTTTCATTTCCATGACATCATGATGATCTTTCTGGCTGTGATGTTGACTGATGTCATTTTGCTGGATTTGTTCAACACCTATGGGTTGCCGACATCGACGACGGTGTCGTTAGTTTTCGAATTGCTGGGCGCTGCGGTAGCTGTTGCTGCTATCAATTTAATTGGAGCTGACCCCGAGACTGCTGGCCGTTTAGGCGATTATATTAATTCCGGAAATGCTCTAAAAATTATTTCAGCTATATTCTCTTCGGTGATTGTGGCATTTACATGCGGGGCGGTGGTCATGTGGATCTCGAGATTTATCTTTTCCTTCCGGTATCAGAAAACCTTTCATTGGATTGGCGCTTTGTGGTGCGGTATTGCTTTGACGGCTATCTCTTATTTCGCGCTTTTCAAAGGGCTCAAAGGTAGCACGATCGTTTCGAAGGATTTAGTTCACTATATCGAGTCGAATCTGATGTTTTGGCTCATTGTTTGTACTGTGGGATGGTCGGTTTTGATGGCTGCGTTGCAACATTTAGCCAAAGTCAATATTCTTAAGATTGCCGTGCTTGCTGGAACGATGGCGTTAGCCTTGTCTTTTGCTGGTAACGACCTTGTCAATTTCATCGGCGTTTTCATGGGAGGGCTTTCAGCGGTTGAAATTGCCCAAAACGTTGCTACTGCTGGTGGCGATATGGCTGCTTTGACTATGGGGGACCTGGCTAAACCTGTAGTTGCCGATTGGCGTTATTTATTGGGAGCTGGCATCATTATGGTTCTAGCCCTCATTTTCTCTAAGAAGGCTCAAACTGTAACTGAAACGGAAGTCAATCTGGCCCGGCAGGCTGGCGGGGTTGAACGGTTCGGATCTATCCCGCCGGCGCGGTTTATTGTGCGAATGGCTCTCCATGTCGGCAAAGTCCTCGAAACTATCTTGCCTAGTTCGTTTCTTCGTTTCGTCGAAAAACGATTTGAACCTATCCCTCGTGAAGAGATTTTGCCCGGCTCCCCTTCATTTGACCTGATCCGGGCCTCTGTCAACCTGACGATTGCTACTTTGCTGATTTCAAGCGCGACGGCATTGAAATTGCCTTTGTCGACGACCTATGTGACTTTCATGGTGGCGATGGGCTCGTCGTTAGCAGATAGAGCTTGGGGACGAGATAGCGCGGTTTACCGCATTACGGGGGTCATGACGGTGATTTCTGGATGGTTCTTTACGGCGTTTGCTGCTTTTGCCATGGCAAGCATTGTCGCGACGGCAATCATGTACGGTGGAGTCGTTGGCATTGTTGGCATGGTGGCGTTGGTTGCTTTCCTCCTCGTGAAAAGCGCTCGACTCCATAAAAAAAGAACTCAACAGCAGGAACAAATTAAAACAATTGCTGATATGCGCGATGTGGCTGCTGTCAGAAATTCATGCGCGGAAATTGGCCATCTCATGAATGCAATGGCTGAAATCTACGAAAATACCCTTGTAGCTTTGCACTCGGAAGATAGAAAACGTCTCAAGAGCCTCAAAAAAGAGGCTAATAGAATTCGCAAAGTGTTGGCAGAAAAAGTGCCGTCTGAAGTTTTGCCCGCCGTTAATAACCTGCCTCAAGAATTTGCTGACCGTGGTCGTTTGTTCGTCCAGGTGATGGAATATGCTAATTCCGCTTTCGATTCGTTGACGGTCATTACTCGGTCTGGATTCAATTATATTGACAACAACCATAATGGCCTTGATGAAGAATTTATCAGCGGGCTCCGCCGCATGGGCGACCACATGGCGCGAATTTGCCCTGCGATGAACGAAATGATTCAATCCGGTCAGCCGGAGGCTCTTGACAAGGTGCTTCAGGATTCTCGTTCTCTTGGTGATGAATTCGCGGAGGCCATCCGTTCGCAGGTTGTTTCTCAAACTGATGAAGCAAAGGATATGCGCGCTATGCTCCTCTACTTGAGCCTTCTCAATGAAACGCGATCAATGATCCATAAAACCTATCTTTTGGCTCATTCACAACGCGAATTCGAAGCCTCTCTTGCTCACCCTGTTAATGACTGAGGTTGTTCAATAGGCTTCTCTCGTTTCATACCCGTCGTCGCTAATGTCAAAGCGTCGACGGGTTCTTCTTAATTTTGACTTGACGTGGTCATACTCGTGGCGCGTTTTGTTGAGCAAATACTTCTTGGAGGCATCTGCTGATTGAGGTACTTAGTCGGCTAAGGTGAAAGCCAATTTGCCATGTATGTAAGAGAACTCTTGCTGAATGGTGAAAATCATAGTAGCAAGTGGGGAAGGGATGAGGTCAATGGCGGACTCCCTTGTGAATCATGGCTATGAGCAAACAAGTAGAATTATTAGCGCCAGCGGGCAATTGGGAATGTATAGAGGCGGCTGTGAGCAACGGTGCCGATGCTGTCTATTTCGGGCTGGATCAGTTTAATGCTCGGTTGAGGGCGGACAATTTTACTCGAGAGGATCTTCCTGTACTGATGGGGGCGCTTCATGAACGAGGAGTTCGTGGCTATGTGACTATGAATACGCTTGTTTTTACGCGTGAAATGGAAGAAGCCTGCCAATGGTTGTTGTCCTTGGATGCAGCAGGGGTCGATGGTGTAATTATTCAGGATATTGGATTGGCGTGGATCTTGTCGCGTTGGAAACGAGAACATCCCGAGATTCTCATCGAACTACATTCTTCTACTCAGATGACGTTGACGTCGCCCGAGGCTATCCATTTCATGGAGCGTTTCCTGTCGTGGGATCAGATTGTGTTGGCTCGCGAATTGAGTCTTCAGGAAATAGAGGATTGCGCTAAGTCCTCTCCAACGCCGATTGAGGTCTTTGTGCATGGTGCTTTGTGCGTGTCGTATTCCGGACAGTGCCTGACTTCGGAAAGCCTGGGGTTGCGGAGCGCGAACCGCGGTGAATGCGCTCAGGCTTGCCGTTTGCCTTATTCTCTCGTTGTCAATGGTCGGGTGAAACACATGGGTGATCGTCGATATTTGCTGAGTCCGCAAGATTTATGCGCATTGGACGATATCCCTGAACTTGTTCGCCGTGGGGTAAAAAGTCTCAAAATTGAGGGGAGACTCAAGAGTCCAGCCTATGTGGCAGCTGCGACGGTTGCTTACCGAAAAGCTCTCGACGCTGCATTAGCTGGCGTTTCGGTGGATTCTTGTGTGACGGAGGACGATCGCTATGCGATGCAGATGGCGTTCTCTCGGGGCTTTTCTCACGGTTGGCTTCATGGCCCGGATCATCCGCGCTTGACTCCAGGTCGATTCGGTAAGAAACGCGGCGTGTTCGTGGGCCAGATCTTGAGAGTGGGGCCTGGATGGGTTGAAGTTGACTTGGCGGCGTCTGTTCCATTGGCGCCTGGTGATGGCTTTGTGTTTGACTCGGGCGAAGACCGCAATGAGGAACAAGGCGGACGTATTTGGAAGATCCAGGGCAATAGGCTTTTCTTCCATGGTAAAGCGAGTCGTATCGATTGGAATCGCGTGCTTCCTGGGCAGGGCTTGTGGAAAACGGATGACCCTACCTTGAACCGGCGTTTAAAACAGACCTGGGGACATCGATTCCGCGATTCTGCCCAAATGCCTGTCGTCCCGCTTGTGTTGCATTGTATTGGGAAACTGGGTGAACCTTTGGTCATATTGTGCCCGGAATATGGAATGGAAGTGCGTTCTGACATTGTATTGACTAAGGCTGTAAAACATCCTCTGTCCCTGAAAGAATTGCAAAAACAATTGGGTAGGTTGGGGGGCACTGGTTTCTTCCTTCAATCGTGTACTGCCGATATCCCGCAGGATGTGATGTTGCCGGTCAGTTCGCTGAATCGTGCGCGAAGAAATCTTGTCGAACGTTTGCAATCGTTGCCGCAATCTCCCCAAAAACGCTCTATTACTTGTGTATTGCCTGTACTCAAGGAGGGTCCCTCTCGTGAACAACATGAAGATATTCAATTATCTGTTCTGTGCCGAACTCCTCAGCAACTTACTCCTTGTATCCAAGAAGGCATTTCGTTTTTGTACCTGGATTTTGAAGAACTCCGCGATTACAAAGGCGCTTTAGAATATCTTCGAGCGCAAGCTCCGGATACAAACGTGTTCCTGGCGACTCCGCGTATCCAAAAACCTCGGGAAGTGGGATTCTTCAAAATGATTGAACGCTTGAACCCTGATGGCATTCTTGTCCGAAATCCTGGCGGCGCACAATATTTCCATGATTCATCGTTGCGTTTGATCGCAGATTTTTCTTGGAATATCGCCAACCCCTGGACAGCGGCTGTGTTGAAAGAGCAGGGGAGGTTTGAACGTTTAACTATTTCTTACGATTTGAATATTGATCAAGTGTTGGATTTGTTGTCTCTCTCTCAGGCTTCGTGGTTTGAACTGACGTTGCATCAGCATATTCCCATGTTTCATATGGAACATTGCGTGTTCTGCTCGTTTTTGTCTCGCGGTGGCCATAATTACAAAGATTGTGGGCGTCCTTGCGAACATTATCAGGTACAGCTACAAGACCGTCTTGGTGTTCGTCATCCCCTCCATGCTGATGCGGGTTGCCGCAATACGGTATTCAATGGGCGTGCGCAAACTGGCGCTTCTTTCCTGCCTCAGTTGCAAGCTGCCGGCTTGTCTCGATTCCGAATCGAATTGTTGGATCATTCGCCTCAACAAACCCAATCCTTGTTGCGTGCCTACAAGGATCTTCTGGCGGGTAAAACATCTGCCGCAAATCTTGTGTCGTCGCTCAACCTGTTGGAACAACTTGGCGCCACTGCGGGAACGCTGGCTACTAAATAAACCTGTGTCCTTGAAAAGTGAAACTTCTTTTCTTTTCTGCCTCTGGTTGGTATTGTCAAGAAGCACATGGAATTGGATCTGAGACAACTGGCATTCGACCCGACTCGTTACACCCCTCGGGAAATTGAAGAATGCCTGGAAGACCCGTTCGGTATCCGCCTTTTGCCTGACGAAGTCGCTTGGACGCAAGAAGCTAGATATTTTTGCTTGGGGCGTACGTTGGAGGGGCGTGGACTGTTCCTCGTGTTTTGGAGTAATGGTAAAATTGCCCGAATTGTTGCTGTCCGGGATATGACGGACTCTGAGTCTATGTACTATCATCGCAAATACGCTGCCCTGCTTTGACGCCCTTTAACTCTTATTCGCTATGGAAACTCTGACATCTTGGGAAAATGTGCCTTCTTTTGTTTCTGGAGAAGAAGAAGCTGAATTTTGGCGTCTGCACGAGTTGTCGCCGAGACTGATGGAATCGTCGATCATGTCGGGAGATAGCCGAGAATCGGTGACAATTACGTTGCGCTTTGATCCTCGTATGCTGGCTCGTATTAAGCGCGTGGCCAGAAGCCGCTATCTTAATTACCAAAGCATGATGAAACAATGGTTGGCAGAGCGTCTTGATGTAGAAGCTCGTGCTGATTCGGCTCGGTCTGGTGATCAATCGATTCGGTCATGACTAATGTCCCTGATATCCTCTTTTTGGCTGGCGCAACTGCTTCTGGTAAGTCTGAGGTCGCTGTGCAACTTGCTCTTGACTTGAACGCAGAAATTGTGAGCGCTGATGCTTATCAGGTCTACAAGGGTATGGAAATCTTAACGGCGGCTCCAAATGCTCTCGCTCAAACTCTCGTCCCTCATCACATGATCGGGTTTCTCGACCCTTCCCAATCTTGGGATGCTTCGTCTCATTATCGTCTTGCTATGGATCACATAAGTGATATTCACGCTAGAGGTAAAAGGGCCCTCGTCGTCGGTGGATCTGGCTTGTACCTGAAGTTTTTGTCTCACGGCTTGTCTGAAGCACCTCCAGCCGATGAAACATTGAGACGCAACTTCGCTTCGCGAGAATTGGCCGATTTGGTCGATGAATTGAAACGCCGCGATCCAGAAGGCGCTGCAATGACAAACCTGGAAAATCGACGGTATGTCGAACGAAATCTTGAAATTGTCATCCTTGGCGGAAAACCATTAAAAGCCTGGCGTGACAACTGGTCGAAACCGCCCTCGGGCCCTGGGTGGATGATTGTCCGAGATCCTGACGATTTGGAATCGCGAATCTTGAAGCGGACTCGCCTTATGTTCGATAATGGCGTGGTGGAAGAAGTTAGGGCTCTAGGCCCTTGTGCTCAAACTGCTGAACGCACGTTGGGCCTTCAGGTTATTCGTCTGTTGGCTTCCGGAAAAATCAGCCGAGAAGAGGCAGAACGCTCTGTCGCTCTGGCTACTCGTCAGTATGCCAAACGTCAAAAAACATGGCTGAAACGCGAAACCTGGCTCAAGAAACTGGAAGTTGCCGCAAATTCTTCTTCTTTTGCTACGGCGGCTTTCATAAAATCTTCGTTGTAAGAGTCTAAATGGGATAGGTATTCCCGCCCGAAATGGGCGCGGCCTGTTTGTTCTCTCACGTTAGCTGTATACTGCCTTATGGAAAATCTAAAACGAAGCACGGACACGCGGCCCTATTTGATTGTCATTGGGCTTCTTCTTGTCGCATTGATTATTTGCATTGTATTTTTGGGAATGAAGGATTCGCCGCAGTCATCGCCCCCCCTCCCGCAACAGCCGCCTGCCAATCCCGTAAATACGGCCTTGCCAACGCAACCTGTTCAACAGCAAAAGCCCACAACAACAAAAACCGAACCGGTCCAACCGCAAATGCCAAACCAACCTGCTGCGCCTGATAAACAAGAACAGCCTGTGGCTGCTGAAGAGGCTGAGCTGTCTCCCCAAAAAACTGAAACGTTGGATTCTAATTCGTTAATTGGTAGGTTTGCCAATGCGATTGCGGGTTACTACGCTGCAACAACTCCTGAAGAAAAAGCAAAATTCGTAATCGACGGACAGGATCTTCTGTCGACGATGAAACAGTATTATAAGGATCATCCAATTGAAAAACGAATTGTGAAAACTCTGAGCCCTCCTAAAAGCTTACCCGTTCATGGCAAAGCATACTGGCAGTCGACCGTGTCGTTTGATGATGGTAGTAAGGGATTCGTTGCGATGTTGGTTGTTGACGATAAGCCTCTGATTGATTGGGAAAGCGAAGTCCGGTATTCTACTCTGGATTGGAATAAGTGGCTGGAATCCAAAAGTAAAGAAACTGGCGATTTCCGCGTCTATGCTGCAATCGAAGAGGAAAAACATTCTCTCAAACCCCTGGACGCAAAAAAAGAATACGTTATCCTTCAGCTGACGAACGACTTGCAATCGGGTAAAAAAGTCCAGGCTTATTTGGACCTCTCTACTTTTGATAATCGTGAATTGTTCAGAACGATTTCAAAAAGTAAACTGATTGAATGCGTGTTGACCTTGAAACAAGTTGAAGTACCCGAAGCCAAGTATCCTGTCGTTTCAATCGAAAAAGTGGTTAGCAATACTTGGGTGATACCTCGCGAAAACTAACTTCCTGTTTAAATTCCCCTGTCTAGGAAGGAAATTGCTCTGTGTCTCGTATTCTTGTAGGCTTGTCTGGCGGTGTCGATAGTTCTGTTGCTGCTGCTTTGCTTATTCAACAGGGCCACGAAGTCGTCGGCGCTTACATGAAGAATTGGATCAATTCTGAAGGAATCCCTGGCGAATGCCCATGGGAACGCGATATTGAAGATGCTCTTGCCGTTGCTCGGACCCTCGGTATTGAATTTCGTGTCATTGATCTGGTCGAACAATATCGCGCACGTATCGTCAATTACTTAATTGAGGGATATCGCGCAGGGACAACGCCGAATCCAGATGTCCTTTGCAATCGCGAAATCAAATTCGGCGTTTTCCTGGATTATGCCTTAGAACAAGGATTCGACGCTGTCGGAACAGGGCATTATGCCCGCCTGTGTTTGCGCCCTGAGGGCGGTGTCGATTTGCTGCGCGGACGGGATCCCAATAAAGACCAATCGTACTTCTTGTCGTTGATGTCGCCTTTTCAATTGGCTCATGCTCGCTTGCCGGTGGGCGAACTCTTAAAACCCGCTGTGCGAGAATTGGCCTTGAAATATGGTTTGCCTACTGCTCGGAAAAAAGATAGCCAGGGGATCTGTTTTATTGGTCACGTGAAAATGAGTGATTTCCTGCGACATTACATACCGGATTCTCCTGGCGATATTGTCGATGTCGATGGCAAGAAATTGGGCCGACATCAGGGTCTTCATCTGTTTACGATTGGCCAGAGAAAAGGCCATGGTGTGGCCTCCCCTAGAGAAGGAAAAGCGTTCGTCGTTGTGGGTAAGGACATCTCGTCGAATCAATTAATTCTGGGCTATGAAGACCTTGCAGTGGATCGTCTCTATGCTCATAAGGCTGTTGTCGGTAGTATTGTTAATACTCGCGTGCCGTTACCCAAGCGCGTCTTGGCGCAACCTAGGTACCGGGCCAAAGCTGAACCTTGTACTTGTACCTACATTGGCGAAAATCGCGTGGAATTGTCTTTTGACTATCCTGTCCGGGCCTTGGCCCCAGGTCAGGTCTGTGCGTTTTACGATGGTGGCTGTGTACTGGGTGGCGGTTTCTTCGAATCTGTTTCGACTTCTTAACCTTCATGATTGAAACCATGTATGACGACGTAATGAACGAGTCGACGATTGTTGCCCTGGCAACTCCTGTCGGAATGGGGGCTTTATCCGTGATCCGTATGAGTGGCGCAAAAAGCTTGCAAGTCTTGTCGGCATGCGCTCGCCTCCCTTCGTCACTGGTCCCTAGACGTGTTTATTTGACGGATATTGTGTCGGATGACGGATCTCCGGTGGACCAGGTCTTGATCGTATGGTTTCAGAGCCCTGCTAGTTACACGGGTGAGGATGTCGTTGAAATTTCCTGCCACGGCGGCCTTTTGGTTACTCGGCGAGTGTTTGAGCGTTTGTTGGAATGTGGCGCTGTTCCTGCTGAACCAGGAGAATTAACGCGACGGGCATTCATGAATGGTAAAATGGACCTCACTCAGGCTGAAGCTGTCATGGATATTATTGCGGCGGGGAGCGATCTGGCGTTGAAAGCTGCACGAGAACAACTTGACGGCGCTATTGGGTACCTAGCTGACTCAATGACGGATCGTTTGCTGCGCGTGACGGCCCACGTTGAGGCGTATATTGATTTCCCTGAAGAAGATATTGATCTGGATTCTATCGCCTCGTTGCGCAATTCTTTGTGCGAAATTAGGAACGATATCGAACGCTTGTTAGCTACCGCTGACCAAGGGAAACTCTTGCGAGAAGGTATTCGAACTGTCATTGTTGGGGCGCCTAATGCTGGTAAATCTAGCTTGTTGAATACTCTGCTGGGTTATGACCGAGCTATTGTGAGCGAAATTCCTGGTACAACTCGAGATACTGTTGAAGAATGGGTTCAAATCGGAGGCCTGGCATTGCGACTTGTCGATACGGCGGGCGTTCGCAAAGCGTCAGACCGTATTGAACTGGCTGGAATCGAACGTACTGAACGTGCTCTAGCTTTGGCTGACTTGGTATTACATGTTGTTGATGCGTCACAGCCTCCGCTTCCTGACCAGGATCCTCTCAAAAATCAAAATCTTCTGCCGCCTCGTATTTTGGTCCTCAATAAAGCAGACTTGGCGCAAAATCCTGCCTGGAACACTGCCCAGGGAATCCGCTTCTCATGTACGACCTGCCAAGGCCTGGAAGAGCTCAAACAAGAAATTGTCCGAATCTTCTCCCAACGCATTCCGGCGTTAGATGCTGCCGCTGGTATCGCGTCTATTAACGCTCGTCATCAGAATGCCCTTAAACGCGCAATGGCCGCTATTCGACAAGCCGAATCTTCATTGGAGTGCGGTGAAAGCCCTGAGCTAGCTGCTGTTGATCTTCGAGAAGCACTCGAGGCTCTTTCCGAACTGACTGGCCGAGGCGATACTGAAGATATCCTCGACGTCGTTTTCTCTTCCTTCTGCTTGGGTAAATAGGCAGTGATTACCAACGATTTGCTTCTATCCTCCTTGACCGATGAAGGTGTGTTGCAAGACCAAGTTAATAACGGGTTCTGCCTCTGAGCATGATTCCCAGTGTTCATCAGAACTAATTGACAGCAATGATGTTAAAGGGTAAGAGTTTTACATGGATTCAGACTACGTAGGCACGGATAGAGCTTTTGAGAGAAAGGGGATGAAGGCGAGAATATGCGAACGAGGTCGTCGTGGACATCCTCTGACAAAAGAGCAGCAAAGAAAGAACCGCAAGAAGGCTCGCATACGCTGCCGAGTGGAGCACGTGTTTGGCTTGATGGAGAGAACGATGGGAGGCTTAGTATTTAGAGGAGTAGGACAGCAGCGAGCCCGAGCAGAGGTGGCGATGACGAATTTGATCTACAACATCGTTCGCCTGGTACAGATAGTCAAGTACCACAGAGAGTGGATCAATCCTGTGGAAACCAGTATATTAAAGAACTAAAGATTGCAGCTATGCATTCGAGAGACAGGGGAGGTCCTAATTGGCTCACCTAACGTATTTTTGCCCACATTACAGCCCAACGCTGATCAGTTGAGCCACAGTCTTGGGGGCATTTTGAATTGTTAGTTAATATGAATGGATTTTTAGAACCTCCCTTAAAATATTTACCGATTTTACATTTTTCCTTGAACATTTCCAATATGCCTCCACATCCGTTTATCTCCATGTTTGATAGTTTTTCAAGAAGTTTTCCAAACAACCCATCTCCCAAGTGTCACGGAATTGATGTTTTTCACCATATTTTTTGCATAATCCGGTCTATGTAGGCGATTTATCGAGAATATTCCCTACATTTATCTGCAACGATAACAATCATCGTAAGATGGAAACAACGAAAGATATAAACCGAATCAAACTGGTGCTGGTAGAAAAGAAGCGGACCAACAAATGGTTGGCTGAACAGTTAGGGAAAGCCCCGGCAACGGTGTCAAAATGGTGTACGAACACCGCCCAACAGAGCCTTGAAATGCTGTTGGAAATCGCAAGAGTCTTGGAAGTGGATGTAAAAGATTTGCTCCACTCCACGCGTGAAGGTATCCAGTATATCAAGATTCAACAATCGTAAAACGTAAGCAACGTATGAACAACAACGACCGTATAAATCTGATACGTCGCATCAGCGGGCTGGAGGGACTAACCGACCACGAGCGCAGCGCCCTGCTGGGATTGCTTCGCGAAAGCAAGACCTACGGACTGGTGTGGGAAGACAAGCCCGAAGCCGTGGAAGAGCGGATGCAAGAAGAACTGCCCGTGTTGCGGGAAGTGCCGGAACGTGCCCTCATCAGCGACAGCAAGGACGCGCCCAACCATATCCTCATCGAAGGCGACAACCTCGAAGCCCTCACCACACTGGCCTACACCCATGCCGGACGCATCGACGTGATTTACATCGATCCGCCTTACAACACGGGCAACAAGGATTTTGTCTACAACGACTCGTTCGTGGACCGTGAGGACACGTACCGCCACTCCAAGTGGTTGTCGTTCATGAGCCGACGGTTGCGCATCGCCAAGCAGTTGCTTTCGGACAAGGGCGTGATTTTTATTTCGATTGATGATAATGAACAGGCGCAATTGAAGTTGTTGTGTGATGAGGTGTTTGGGGAAGATAAGTTCATTACAAACTTGATATGGCAGAAAAAAACAGGAGCAGCTGACGCTAATGGCATAGCTACAATCACAGAATACATACTTGTTTATTGCCTTGACCCTGTAAATGGGAAAAACATATTTAGCTACAATAAAGAAGCCTTTGACATAAAAAGGTATAGATACAAAGATGAATTCTTAAATGTGAGAGGACCATTTTATTACGATTCATTAGACAGAGGAAGCATTCAATACAGTGATGGATTAAATTACGGAATAGACGCCCCAGATGGAACTCTAATTTATCCGAATGGTAGAACTTCATTTGAAAATGACGGATGGACTTGGAAATGGAGTAAAGAAAAAGTAAAATGGGGAATTGAAAATAAATTCATCGACATCGTTCCGACTAAAAAAAAAGGTAATGGTTGGGCTGTAAAATACAAAATTTATCTGAATGTTGATAACGAAGGAAACATTATAGATAAGGCTGTTCCTTTTAAAAATCTTATCAACGGAATTTTAAATGCTGATGCTGCTAACGATATAAAATCAATATTTGGAAGTAAGGCTTTTAGTTATGCTAAGCCTATGGATTTAATTTCTTTGTTTCTGAAATTTATCCAAAATACCAATTCCACCATCCTCGACTTCTTCGCCGGTAGCGGCACCACCCTCCACGCCACGATGCAACTCAACGCTGAAGACGGAGGCCACCGCCAGTGCATCCTCGTAACCAACAACGAGAACGGCATCTGCGAGAACGTGACCTACGAACGGAACAAGCGCGTAATCCAGGGTTACACCACCCCGAAAGGCGAGCAGGTGGCAGGGCTGACGGACAACACGCTGCGCTACTATAAGACCGACTTCGTGCCCCGCACACGCTCCGTGCAGAATATGCGCCGACTGGTCAACCTCTCCACCGACATGCTCTGCATCAAGGAAGACCTCTATGCGGAGCAACCGACATTCTGCGGCGAGCGTACCTATAAAAACATCTTCCGCTACTTCAGCGACGGGCAGAAGCAAATGCTCGTCATCTACCGCGAAGAAGCGATAGAGCACCTGGTGGAACTCATCTACGGCATGGACGTGACGGAGAGAATCAAGATATACGTCTTCTCTCCCAGCGAAGACCCGTGGGAAGACTCGTTCGAGGACGTGAACGACAAGGTGGAGTTGTGCGCTCTGCCCGCCGCCATCTACAACGCCTACCGCCGCATCCTGCCCAAGAAAAAGGATGCTGTCGCTACACCGGAAGAAGATGCAGCAGTAACCCACAAAGCGGAAAACCCGGTTAACGGAATGTTGAACTTTACGGACGAAGGAGACGAAGCATGAAAGAGCAGCAAGACAAGCACAAAAAGAAAAAAGAACAAGTAAGTGTACGCAGCAGTGCGGCAGAATACTTGAACTATGTGGCATGCGTGGGTAACGATGAACAACAGATAGAAATACGCTATGAAGATGAAAACATTTGGCTCACACAGAAACTGATGGCTGCATTATATGGAGTGGAAGTACATACCATCAATTACCATATAAAAAAGATATTCGCGGACAGTGAATTGCAAGAAGATTCAGTTATTCGAAAATTTCGAATAACTGCTCCGGATGGGAAACAGTATTACACGAACCACTATTCATTGGAAATGATTATTGCTGTCGGTTTTAAGGTCAATTCAGAAAAAGCCGTACAATTCAGGAAGTGGGTAAATGGAATAGCCAAAGAGTACACCATCAAGGGATGGGTGATGGATTCGGAGAGACTGAAACGCGGAACATTTCTTACCGATAAATATTTTGATGAGCAACTGGAACGCATCCGTGAGATACGTGCCAGTGAGCGTCTGTTCTATCAAAAAATAACGGATTTATACGCCACGGCCATAGACTATGACAAGACCGCATTGGCCACACGGCGTTTTTATGCCACTGTACAAAACAAGATGCACTATACTGTCCATGGGCATACCGCAGCGGAACTCATTGTGGAACGGGCAGATGCCACAAAAGAACACATGGGGCTGACCACATGGGCAGATGCTCCCGACGGGAAAATAAGAAAAAGCGATGTGGTTATAGCGAAAAACTATTTATCGGATACAGAGATGGAACAACTTCAACGTATGGTCACTGCCTATCTGGACTTTGCCGAATCAATGACTCTGCGCCACATTCCTCTGACAATGGCCGACTGGGAACAGCGTCTTAATAGTTTTATTAACCTCTTTGAATACGGTATTCTTAATGATGCCGGACGTGTCAGTGCCGAAATTGCACGCCTGCATGCAGAAACGGAATTTGAAAAATACAGGATTATACAAGATCGGCTGTTCTTGTCTGATTATGACCGATTTCTGCTGGAGATGAAAGAAATAGAGAAGAAAAACTTAGAAAGTAAAAAAGGTAGGAAATAATGAAGAATATATCATACCAACAACGGGCGGTAGCCGAACTAACCGACAAGACCATCCGCCTGCTCAACTTAGGCGGACACCGGCGCAAAATCGTATTCGAAGCTCCCACCGGCGCAGGCAAGACGGTGATGGCCTGCCAGACACTGGCCAACTTAGTAGACGAACTGAAGAACCGGGGCGACAGCCGTTATGAGGAAGTGGCCTTCATCTGGTTTGCCCCACGCAAGCTGCACGTGCAAAGCTATGCCAGCCTGAAAGGAGCATTCAGCGAGACGCGCAAGCTCAGCCCCGTGATGTTCGACGAACTGGAGCAGAGCGAAGGCATCCGTCCGGGAGAAATCCTGTTTGTCAACTGGGAAAGCGTCAACAAGGACAATAACGTGATGGTGCGCGAAAGCGAAAGCTCCGCCTCACTCTATGAGATAGCCCGCCGGACGCAGGAAGAATTCGGCCTGCCCATCGTGGCCATCATCGACGAAGAACACATGTTCTGGTCGAAGACCGCCGACAAATCGGGCGCCGTGCTCGACCGCATCAACCCTGCCGTAGAACTTCGTATCTCAGCCACACCCAAGACGCTCCGACCGGACGAAACGGTAAAGGTGTACCGACAGGATGTCATCGCTGCCGAAATGATTAAGAAAGAAGTGGTGCTCAATCCTGACATCGAACTGGACTTCAGCGAGGAACGCACCTTGAACCAAAACCTCATCAAAGCCGCTCTCGGCAAGCGCAACCAGCTGGCAGAAGCTTACAAGGAGTTGGGCGTGAACATCAATCCTCTGCTACTCATCCAACTGCCCAATGACACCAAAGAAACAATGACTGCCGACGATACTGCCATTGCCGAACAGGTGAAGACATATCTTCGCGTGGCGTGTGATATTACAGAAAAAAACGGACTGTTGGCCGTCTGGCTTGCCAACGAAAAGGCAAACCTGCCTAATCTGGAGCGTCCCGACAACCTGGCGCAAGTCCTGCTGTTCAAGGAAGCCATTGCATTGGGCTGGGATTGTCCGCGTGCCGCCGTGTTACTTATCTTCCGCAAACTGCAGAGCGACCAGTTCACCATCCAGACCGTAGGGCGCATCTTGCGTATGCCCGAACAAAAACATTACCCCAAAGAGATGCTTAACATTGGCTACGTCTACACAGACATTGCCAAAGACAAGATACAAATAATCACTGCGGATTCGGACTATATACTCAACAATACCATTACGGCCTGTCGGCGTGAAGGATTGGAGAATATTTCTCTGCCTGCATACTATTCGGAACGCCCCAACGTGGAGCGTAATTATCTGGGTCCGGACTTCCGCCGGACACTCTATGAAGTGGCAGGCGATTTCTGGAAACTGGAACGCGGTGCCGGACTGTTCAGCATAGAAGAACTGGCGGCTATGATAGGAGAAGAAGACAATTTCAGTCCATTGCCGGAATCGGACGATGCCACCATTAACGAGAACCGCCGACGGGTAAAGAACACCATCCGGCTTGACGTGAAAAACGTGAATGTGGAAATTCCGAAAGACGTACATTTCCAAAATGAGGAACAAACATTACAGGTAGAACAAGTGAAATTTGCCCGCAAGGCTTCAGAAATAGACCGCGTGTTCATGGCCTACATCAGCACGAAAGGCCATCAGTTTGAAAGCAAGGGACGCACGGACAAAATAGCCGGGTATCTGCTTGAGATGCTTGCCGATTATTTCGGCATCTTCGAAACGGATGCCAAGAAAGTCGTTCTCTATCACGACAACAAACCTAAATTTGACCGATTACTGGATAAAGCTTTTGAAACCTACGCCCGCAAAAGGGAGATAGGCAAAGTCCGGTCTGCCGCACTGCGGGAATTCAAACAATATGACTGGGCTGTGCCGGAAGAAAGGGTTTACGACAGCGAAACGAACCATATGGAAGAGGCCCATATCCATGCCTTGCAACCGTTTGTCCAATTGAACCAAGCCTCCAACCCGGAAAAGGAATTCGTAAATTTTCTCGAAGCAAACAAAGAATGGATTGACTGGTGGTACAAGAATGGTGACAAGGGTAAACAGCATTATGCCATTGCCTACGGTGAGGGGAAAGCCAAAGCCTTGTTTTATGTGGACTTCATCATCCGCATGAAGAACGGGCATGTCTATCTTTTCGACACCAAAAGTGCCGGAAGCGATGCGTTGGCACACGAAAAACATAATGCGTTATTGAAGTACCTCCAAAAGAACTCCACCGAAGACGCCCCTCTTTTCGGTGGAATCATCTTGCAACAAGGAAGTAACTGGCTGTACTCCAAACTGCCGATTGAGAATACAACCGATATATTAAACTGGGATAGCTTCTATCCACAAAATGCATAACATCATGGCAAAAGGATTGGACAACAAATTCCTGCATTATGGTATACGGAAGGAAGATATGAGCCTGATTGAAGCTCTTTGCGAGAAACACGAACTGGACTTCAACTGGGTGAGCGAGGAAATACTGCGCAAATACCACGCCAAGAAAGTGGATGCGATAGAAATAACCGACTCGGAAACGGGAGCCGTCATCAAAGCGGCCATCCAGCAAATCCGATAAGATGAAGAAAGGAGGCAAGCATGATTATCAAACGTATCAGAGCCATCAATTACAAGACCTACCTGAATCTGGACTTGGACTTGTCGGTGGAACGCGAACGCCCCATCATCCTGATTGGCGGCAACAATGGCGGTGGTAAAACAACGTTGTTCGAAGCCATCTGCGGCGCACTCTATGGACTGCGGATAAAGAACAAGCAGCATTTCTATGAACTGCTCAATAACGGCGCGTTCAATCAGGTAGAGCACAAAATCGAACTGGAACTCACGTTTGTCGGATTGGTATTGGGCATGGAACAGAAATATGTACTGAAACGTACCTACATGCTGAATCCTTCCAAGAAACCGGTGGAAAGTGTCAGTCTGAATATGAACGGCAACATGTTTGTCTATGGCACCGCCACCCCTCCGGCACAACGCGCCAAGAGCGAACAGCAGGTGAACAAAATCATTAAAGCCAACCTGCCTCAAGAGTTGAGCCAATACTTCCTGTTCGATGCCATGCAGTCGAGCAAGTTGCTGGAGGAAAACGTATTCGCCCAAATCATACGCGACAACATCGAGAATGTGATGGGCTTCAACAAATACATCCAGTTGAAGAAGGCTTCGGAAAAGCTGTTGCAGGAATGGACCGTGCAGCGCATGAACGCCCAAAAGGAAATAGAAGAATACGAAAGCCTCTGCAAGGAGAAACAACAGTTGGAAGCCAAGTCGCAACAACAATCAGCCGAACTGGACAGTCTGTATAAATACCTTGCCGCCATGAAAGATGATTACGACAAGGCCAAGGCGGGCGAGGAAGATGTCAACCAGACCAAGAATAAGATTCAGCAACTGGATGCCAACATA
>CASFPZ010000008.1 GCA_949296365.1 uncultured Akkermansia sp.
GAATACAAAAAAACCTCCGCTCATCAGCTCTCCTCATGGAGGCTCTGATCAGCGGAGGTTCTCATTAGCCCCGGCGTCGACCTACTCTCGCAAAAGCTATACTCTCACTACCATCGGCGTGCCAGCGTTTCACTGCCGGGTTCGGAACGGGTCCGGGTGGGACCACTGGGCTAAGGACACCGGGCTTCAGATCAATCTCTCATTGCTCTGCCTGCCCGACCCCTTTTTCTCTTCTCTCTCTATCCGGCTTCCTTGCTCTTTACTTCGTTTCTGTGACTCTCTCCCTTCTCTCTTTCGGGAGGAAAACACTGACATCCACGTGGCTCGTTCCATGGGGGTTTCTACTCACTCACACTTTCACTATGCCTTTCTGCTACTGCTCTCACTTGGCTACTTCTTTCAGTTGATTTGTTCAAGTCAATCGGAGTTTAGTATTGCTCGGCTCAAGGCATTACTACCATTACACCTGCAACCTATCTACGTGGTCGTCTCCCACGTTCCTATCGGGAAAATTCATCTCGGGACGGACTTGGCGCTTAGATGCTTTCAGCGCTTATTCCTTCCGCACTTAGCTACCCGGCCATGCTCCGGACAGAACAACCGGTTCACCAGTGGTGCGTCAGACCCGGTCCTCTCGTACTAAGGTCTGAACCCCTCAATTTTCCTACGCCCACAGAGGATAGAGGACCGAACTGTCTCGCGACGTTCTGAACCCAGCTCGCGTGCCGCTTTAACCGGCGAACAGCCGGACCCTTGGGACCTTCTCCAGCCCCAGGATGCGACGAGCCGACATCGAGGTGCCAAACCACGCCGTCGATATGAACTCTTGGGCGTGATCAGCCTGTTATCCCTAAGGTACCTTTTATCCGTTGAGCGACGGCAATTCCACTTTCTACCGCCGGATCACTTGGGCCTGCTTTCGCATCTGATCGACTTGTCGGTCTCACAGTTAGGCTGGTTTATGCCCATGCGCTCGACACTCGGTTGCCAACCGAGATGAACCAACCTTCGCGCTCCTCCGTTACTCTTTGGGAGGATACCGCCCCAGTAAAACTGACCGGCTGACACGGTCCGCTAACCGGTTCCACGGTCTAGCGTTAGATCCTCCAGCTTCAAAGGGTGGTGTCTCATCGGTGACTCCAAGAGCCCCTAAAGGCTCTCTTCTACGTCTCCCACTTACTCTGAGCATTCAAGCCGAAGAAACAATGACAGCTTACAGTTAAGGTCTATAGGGTCTTTCCGTCCTTCTGCGGGGAGGCGGCATCTTCACCGCCACTACAATTTCACTGAGCGTCTGGTTGAGACAGTGCCCAACTCGTTTCACGATTCGTGCAGGTCGGAACTTACCCGACAAGGAATTTCGCTACCTTAGGACCGTTATAGTTACGGCCGACATTCACCGGGACTTAGGTTCAATGCTTCGCTATAATGCTTACATCTTGCCTTAATCTTTCGGCATTGGTCACGTGTCACACCCTATACGGCGACTTGCGTCTTGGCAGAGTGCTGTGTTTTTGATAAACAGTCGGTTGGGCCATTTCTCTGCGGCCTGTTTCTCTCAGGCACCCCTTCTCCCTAAGTTACGGGGTTAATTTGCCGAGTTCCTTAACCAGAGTTCACTCTTGCGCCTTGGTATATTCTACCCACCCACCTGTGTCGGTTTGCGGTACGGGACCCTTAGCGTACATAGGGGCTTTTCTTGGCTCTCTATTCAATGGCTCGGCAAGTCCGAAAACTCGCCTCGGAATTCAATAACCTGGCCATCTCCTTTCAAGCGTCCCCCCTACTTAAGGTTCGGGTGCTCAGGATTATTAACCTGATATCCATCGCCTACGCCTCTCGGCCTCGGCTTAGGCCCCGGCTAACCCAGGGGCGATCTACGTTGCCCTGGAATCCTCGGGTTTACGGCGACCGGGAATTTCACCCGGTTTGCGTTACTCATGTCTGCATCCTCACTTCCATACGCTCCAATCTCTGTCGCCATCAACCTTCATCGCATATGGAACGCTCTTCTACCACTCTAACTTCCGTTAAAGTCCAGAGCTTCGGCACATTGTTTCATCGCCAATCATTTTCGGCGCAGGATCACTCGATGAGTAAGCTATTACGCATTTTTTAAATGGTGGCTGCTTCTAAGCCAACATCCTCACTGTCTCTGTAATCCCACATCCTTTCCACTTAACAATGTTTTGGCGCCTTAGCTGCTGGTCTGGGTTGTTTCCCTCTCGACAATGAAGCTTATCCCCCACTGTCTCACTGCCTCGCTCCACCGACTGGTATTCGGAGTTTGATAAGGGTTGGTAGGCGGGTGTGCCCCCTTGCCTTGTCAGTGCTCTACCCCCAATCGTCAGCACGAGACGCTGCACCTAAATGCATTTCGAAGAGAACCAGCTATCACGGGGTTTGATTAGCCTTTCACTCCTACCCTCACCTCATCAGAGAACTTTTCAACGTTCACCTGTTCGGTCCTCCACGCCGTTTTACCGACGCTTCAACCTGGACAAGGGTAGGTCACCTCCGCTTCGGGTCCAGCTCATGTGACTCTAGCGCTCTCTTCGAACTTGCTTTCGCTTCGACTTCGGACCGGAAGCCCTTCGTCTTGCCACATACGCTGACTCGCAGACTCATTAAACAAAAGGCACGCCATCGCAGATCTCTCTGCTCTGACTCTTTGTAGACATACGGTTTCAGGGTCTATTTCACTCCGCTCACAGCGGTTCTTTTCACCTTTCCCTCGCGGTACTTGTTCACTATCGGTCGCTGACTCGTATTTAGCCTTGCGCGGTGGTCCGCGCTGATTCATACACCGTTCCACGTGTGGTGTATTACTCAGGATCCCACTGAACTCTACCCTCAATTTCGCGCACGAGGCTTTCACTCTCTATGGCCAGGTTTCCCAACCTGTTACACTATCAAAGATAGATGTTCGTTTTGTGGTCCTACTACCCCGAAGAACTTGTCTTCGGTTTGGGCTCTTCCGCTTTCGCTCGCCACTACTTACGGAATCGATTTCTCTTTCTTTTCCTCCGCTTACTGAGATGTTTCACTTCAGCGGGTCTCGCGTCCGTTGTCCTATGGATTCAGACAACGTCGATTGGACTTGGCTCCAATCAGGTTACCCCATTCGGATACCCCCGGATCAACGCTCATTTGCAACTCCCCGAGGCTTTTCGCAGCTTATCGCGTCCTTCTTCGCCGTTCAGCACCTAGGCATTCACCGTACGCCCTTTCTTTCTTGATCATTTCAAATCTTAAAAGATTTCCCCATGTGATCGCTTTCGTGCGCTCTCACGCACTCTTTTGCAGATCTTCATGTTTACTTGTGTGTGTTTTGTAGTCTTCCCACTTCTTGATTTCTCGTTTCCTCTAAAAGAAAGCTCCTCAGCTCTCTCTTAGATCTTCTCGAAAAAACCTTTTGCCACGCGGATGTCAATCTTCTCTCTCCCATCTCGTCTCTGGTGGGCCTGACAGGACTTGAACCTGTGACCCCACGCTTATCAAGCGTGTGCTCTAACCAACTGAGCTACAGGCCCGTCATTCCCTTGGTGGAGGCACGGGGACTCGAACCCCGGACATCCAGCTTGCAAAGCTGGCGCTCTACCAACTGAGCTATACCCCCAGGCTCGCTTCCCTGAAAAAAGGTCGTCACGCACGTCGTATCTTCTCTCTAACGGCTACTGCCCTTATGCAATCTCTCACTTCCCACTCTCTCAAGGGAAAGCGTCGACTGAAACTACAGATAAACTCACGCTTACCTGTGTCTCTCTTCTCCATAGAAAGGAGGTGATCCAGCCGCAGGTTCCCCTACGGCTACCTTGTTACGACTTCATCCCAGTTACCAATCTCACCTTAGGACCGTGCCTCCTTGCGGTTAGCTCCCGATACTTCGGGTGCGATCGGCTTCCATGATGTGACGGGCGGTGTGTACAAGACCCGGGAACGTATTCACGGCGCCGTAGCTGATGCGCCATTACTAGCGATTCCGACTTCATGGAGGCGAGTTGCAGCCTCCAATCCGAACTGAGCCCACTTTTTGGGATTCCCTCCGCCTCGCGGCCTCGGCCCCCTCTGTACTGGGCATTGTAGTACGTGTGCAGCCCTGGGCATAAGGGCCATACTGACCTGACGTCGTCCCCACCTTCCTCCCAGTTGATCTGGGCAGTCTTGCCAGAGTCCCCAACTTTACTTGATGGTAACTGGCCACAGGGGTTGCGCTCGTTGCTGGACTTAACCAAACATCTCACGACACGAGCTGACGACGGCCATGCAGCACCTGTAATAACGTCTGTGTATTGCTACACAACCAGAAGGCTTTCACCTCCTCCCATTATCATGTCAAGCCCAGGTAAGGTTCTTCGCGTTGCATCGAATTAAGCCACATACTCCACCGCTTGTGCGGGTCCCCGTCAATTTCTTTGAGTTTTAATCTTGCGACCGTACTCCCCAGGCGGCACGCTTATCGCGTTTGCTTCGGCACAAAACGGGTCGAACCGTCTCACACCAAGCGTGCACCGTTTACTGCCAGGACTACAGGGGTATCTAATCCCTTTCGCTACCCTGGCCTTCGTACTTCAGCGTCAGTTAATGTCCAGGAACCCGCCTTCGCCACGAGTGTTCCTCTCGATATCTACGCATTTCACTGCTACACCGAGAATTCCGGTTCCCCCTCCATTACTCTAGTCTCCCAGTATCAGATGCACTCCAGAGGTTGAGCCCCTGCCTTTCACACCTGACTCGGAAGTCAGCCTACGTACCCTTTACGCCCAGTGATTCCGAACAACGCTTGAGACCTCTGTATTACCGCGGCTGCTGGCACAGAGTTAGCCGTCTCTTCCTCTTGTGGTACTATCTACATTGCTGCTTGCTCCCACATGACAGGGGTTTACAATCCGAAAACCTTCTTCCCCCACGCGGCGTCGCACCATCAGGGTTTCCCCCATTGTGAATGATTCTCGACTGCTGCCACCCGTAGGTGTCTGGACCGTGTCTCAGTTCCAGTGTGGCCGGACATCCTCTCAGACCGGCTACCCGTCATCGCCTTGGTGAGCCGTTACCTCACCAACTAACTAATAGGCCGCGAGCCCATCTTCAAGCGCATCTCTGCTTTGATCTTTCGACCTCATAGGGTATTACTCCCAGTTTCCCAAGGCTATCCCCTTCTCGAAGGCAGGTCACTCACGTGTTACTCACCCGTGCGCCACTAGAGCTTCTTAGCAAGCTATGAAGCCCCCGTTCGACTTGCATGTCTTATCCACGCCGCCAGCGTTCGTTCTGAGCCAGAATCAAACTCTCCATCAAATAAATCTTATTTAATGCTTTTCTTTAGAAATTGCTGGACCTTCCCACAATACGAACTCTTCTTTGGCTCTTTCGTATCATGGGCGCCGTTATCTCCCCGCTCCCCCGAAACTTCCATCTCAGGATCATCGCGCTTCAAATACGGCGTGCGTCACGACCTTTTCTCTCCTCACTCCTCCTCCAAACGCTCCACTCGGGCTGGTCTGCCCTTTCAACCTGATCACTCCAGCCTCCCGGCTTTTCATGATCCGATTGTTGGTTAGCGTTTCGGAAGCTAATCCTTGTTCATTCCTCGCTTCGACTCGTTTGAGAGTCTCCCGTCGGCCACAAACCATTATAAGCATGATTTTTTTGATGATTTTCCTCATTTCCCCCCCTACACCTGACAAATCCTGCATAAATTCCAGGAAAATCATCTGGGATTTTGACCAAAAATGATTATTCCAACAACATATTTCACTCATTTACAATAAGTTAAGATTCCAACTAGAGAGAAAATCATCAATTGAACACAACGAGCAAGACTTTCCGACAGGAATTGGGCATCCGAGGTGTTGCCTTCTGAATCATGTTGAGCGGCGCCAGTATGTTTTCATAGACTCCGTTACATTGTTTTCAATAGCCCATGAATCGTAGTTTTTGCTCAATTGATCGACAAGGTTCTGATAATCAATTGACAGGTCCTGCATTTCAAGGCGATCGTCAATTCGATAGAGCTTCCAGTCACCGTTTCGTTTTTTCCTAAGTTTCCAGGTATTAGTAAGAACAGCTCGATTACCTTCGTGCTCAGTGAACAATAACCGTTGTGGATACCCGGGCATTTGGGGGAGTACCCAGGATTGAATCGCCTGAGACTGTGCATATTGAACCCAAAATTTCGTTAAATCGCTTCCGTGCATCCCTTGAGGTTGAATCCCACACCAAGACAACACGCTTGGGGCAATGTCAATCATGTGCATCATCCCGTGGAAGCGAGTATTGGGGACAATTTTCCCTGGGTATTTGACAATACATGGGATTGCCATCCCGCCTTCGTACGTACCAGACTTAAACCCAGTCCAAGGCGTATTGGAAACAGTAGCCCAGTTCCTCCCATAACCAGCCCGTTCCCAATGAATTCCAGGATATGGACTGTAAGAACGCGTTGGATTTTCGTTCGTTCCGCCATTGTCAGACAGCATGATGATAATCGTCTGATCATCCAATTGGTACTCTCGAAGCTTACTCAAAATGCGCCCGATCCCTCGATCCATATCCACGATTTGGGCTGCATATACGGCCATCCGCAACTGTTCTTCTTTTGAGACTTGTTGATGTAGGCGGCGTTTTTCAGGAATCTCAAGATCTTGAGGGACAATTCCCAAAGATTTTTGTTGATTGAGTCGGCGAGACTGAATGTCGTCGAAACTGACATTTTCGTACATACTGAGGCAAGTTTGGATTGTTTCCAGTTTCGCCATCAAGGGCGTATGAGGAGCCGTATACGCCACATAGAGAAAAAAAGGTTCAGATCGATGTCCAGCAGCATCGTCGATATAGGATAAAGCCCACTCGGTGATAGCATCTGTCATGTAAAAATTCTTGGGTAAATCACTAGCATGCAACAATTTGCCGTCATCGGCCATCATTCTTCCAGGATCAAGCCCCATATACGAATTCGCCCCGCTTAACAGTCCAAAATAACGTTGGAAACCACGATCCCACGGACATTCTCCCCGCCGGCGTCCCAGATGCCATTTGCCAGCCATATACGTTCGATAGCCAGCTTGCGTACGCAAGATTTCCGGTAAAAGTTTGACTTGTTTTGACACGAATCCTCGATATCCCGGGAAACCAAGATCATGATCTAAATGCCCCATGCCAACGGACTGAGGGTACCGACCAGTCATCAATGCAGCTCGCGAAGGAGAACAACGCGGAATTGTATAGCACCGCGTCGCCAACATACCCTCAGCAGCCAAGGAATCTATTGCAGGAGTTCTAATTTCCGATCCGTAACACCCCAAATCTGACCACCCCATGTCGTCAGCCAAAATCACCACTATATTCGGTCTGGAACAGATCTTGCTGTCAGCAAACGCCATGCACTTTCCTGCTATAACCAGCAATACCAGCATCAGCCAATACATCCAACAACGGTTCAGTAAAAACTTCATCATCAATTCATTCTTGTTACGTTTTTGGGAAAAAACAATTTTCAGGGATTTTGCAATTTTCCAGTCATGAACTTCAACAATTCTCAGCATTGCCATGTCAAAGCATTGTCTTGGCATGGACCGTCAATGTTTTAGAATAAATTTTACTGTTTTATAGTATGGACGAAACGCGTGATAGATCACCCCGTAGAGACAAGGGGATAGTCCCCCCCCCGAAAAGCTGGGAAGGGCCAAAACTGTTGTTGCCAACTAACCCCTCGAACATTGATGATCCGTCGCATGGGAAACACCAACTCCAACGACAGATGAATCCTCAGTTGTCCAACATCCTTATGGAAGGGTTCTGTGACGCTAATCAATTAGCTTGACGTTTCAATTATTCCGACGTGACATTGTTTTTCCAACTTCTGATTTTCATGGCAGTTCTCCTCTGGTCACCAGGCGGAGTACATGCCTTTCAGCGAGCAGGTCAAAGCTATGGATTCCACAAAACGCTCATTTCAGAACTTACTGAAGCACAATTGGCCGCGTTGGGTGAAGAGAGAAATTCTCAAAAACGGCAGAAACGATCGCGCTACCCATTCTCGCGAAAGCGATTGAACCACCAGCCGGAAAATGGAGAGCTAGAGCGACTCATTGAGGCGCCCCACCAATCGACAATTTCGCAAAGGGGGAATTCAGTCATCCCAATTGCCAAGCTCGCGCCAACTTCCAGCATGGAAGATAGATTTCATGTTTCTAGTCTTAAGCTAAAAGTTCTCATCTTGGAATTAGCGGCACCTCTTATTCAAGAGGATATTCCGAGGTCTCCTCATCTGGAGATTCTTCCTTACGAAACACTGCGCCCTCGTTGAAATCCGGCATAATGTTGAAGCTCGTATCGATTATCCTGATCCCATGTGAGATAGGAAAATCGACACATTGAAATTCCGATTAAATCGGCTTAGTTGTTCCCCAACATTCGCTGTCCAGTCATCCCCAGCGAATAATGTTATTATATTTCATTCACCATTATGTTCCAGTTTCTTACATCACTTTTCGACAAAAACGCACGCGAAATCAACAAGCTCACCCCCATTGTCAATCAGATCAACAAAATTGAGCAAACCCTCCAATCCAAAGAAGACAACGACCTCCTAGCCATGACACGGGAATGGCAGAACCACTTGCACCGTTATCTGCCTTTGGATTTACCCAGAACTTCCCTCCTCGAAAAAGAATCTCCAGAGCAAATTTGCCAATACGCACAGAACCTTCAAAAGCGCTTTGATTCCCTGCGAGACGAATTTTCTCATCTGCCCGCTACTGTTCTGTCGACAGTAGACAACCTCGAGGAAGCCAGGCAAGCCTTTGCCGCCATTGAACCGCAGTTTCCCAAAATCCGAGAACAATACTTAAACCAAATACTTCCCACAGCATTCGCCGTCGTCAAAAATGCAGCTCGCCGCCTGTGCGGTCGATCCTTTGAAGTATGTGAACAATCCATGACATGGGATATGGTACATTTTGACACCCAATTACTGGGAGGCATTGCTTTACATCGAGGGTACATTGCAGAGATGGCTACAGGAGAGGGGAAAACGCTAGTTTCAACTCTGCCTGTTTACCTCAATGCGCTAACAGGACTGGGAGTACACATAGTCACAGTCAATGACTACCTGGCACAGCGAGACAGCCAATGGATGGGGGCACTGTACTCGTTCCTAGGATTGACAGTAGGATGCATTAAAGCCCAAATGCCCGATACAGAGCGAAAGCAACAATATCTCTGTGATATCACCTATGGAACCAACTCTGAATTCGGGTTTGATTATCTGCGAGACAATGGCATCGCGACCAGTCTGGACGAACAAGTTCAGCGAGGACACTACTTCGCCATCATCGATGAAATTGACTCAATCTTGATTGACGAAGCACGGACACCGCTCATCATCTCGGGCGCAGCGCCAGCAGGAGACGGAGAGAGTTTCCTGACGGTGAAAAAAGATATCGAGCGCCTTCACAAACAGCAAACTCAACTCTGCAACCAATTAATTGCAGAAGCTCAGAAAGCACTAAAAGCAAACGACATTAAAGCCGCAGGACGCCTCTTGTTCAAAGTTAAATTAGGGCAACCGCGCAATCGCATGCTCATGCGCCTCCTAGAAAACCCCGATTTGCTCCGGCTTCTGGAAAAAACAGAAAACCACTTTTATCGAGGCGCCAGCAAACAACGACTCATCAACCTCAAAGAAGAACTTTATTTCGTCGTCGATAGAAAACGACGCGAGACAGAGCTCATGGAAAAAGGCCGTCAATTTCTAGCTCCCAACAACCCTTCCGCCTTTGTCTTGCCAGATTTCGACAAATTAGCTCAGGAATCTCCCGAACCAGGGGAGTCTCGCTCTCAACAACTCATGAGAATTCGAGAAGAAATCAGTCAAAAGGGAACTTACCTGCATGCTATCAATCAGATGCTCAAAGCCTACTGCTTATTTGAGCGAGATGTCGATTATGTGATCCGGGACAATGAAGTTGTCATTGTCGATGAACACACTGGACGAGAAATGCCAGGCCGCCGTTGGTCCGATGGCCTTCACCAAGCTGTCACGGCCAAAGAAGGGCTTCAAGTCGAACAAGATAATCTCACTTATGCCACTATCACCATCCAGAACTACTTCCGCATGTACCAGAAACTAGCGGGAATGACTGGAACGGCAGAAACTGAAGCAGCAGAATTCCACGACATTTACAACCTGGACGTCCTGCCTATTCCAACTCACAAACCTTGTCGACGCCAAGATCTTAATGCTTTGATTTTTAAAACCCGACACGACAAATACGTCGCAGCCATCGCACGGATTCGCGAGATCCACTCAACCGGCCAACCTATTCTCGTGGGGACAGCGAGCGTCGACGCCTCTGAAACGCTCTCGCGCATGATGAATCGAGTCCACATCCCCCACGTCGTCCTGAACGCCAAGAACCACATGAAAGAAGCAGAAATCATTTCTCATGCAGGGGAAAAGGGAGCAGTCACTATTTCGACCAACATGGCTGGGCGAGGAACTGATATTAAACTTGGTGACGGAGTTGCAGAATTGGGAGGCTTATTTGTTTTGGGAACAGAACATTATGAATCACGACGCATTGATCGGCAGCTTCGCGGACGTGCAGCTCGCCAGGGAGATCCAGGTGTCACCCAGTTTTTTATTTCCCTAGAAGACGACCTGTTGCGCCATTTTGGAGATGTTGAAGAATCCAGCCGCATGCTTGAATACGCCGAAGAAGAACCTGATCCCACCCATATACCCACCAGCGCTACAGTTGAGCAAGCTCAACGCCAAATCGAACAACGCAACTACACCTGGCGCAAGCATGTACTCGATTTCGACGATGTCATGAATACCCAGCGAGAAGTACTGTACGGCTTTCGCAACGAAATTTTGCGTATCGATTACCCACAGGAACTCATTCCCGGCCTTATCGACACCGTCATCCCTCAACAAGTTGCCGATTTCCTCTTTAACCCTGAGGGAGAGCTGGATCCAGCCCAATTTTCCATAGAGCTCAATGCCCATTACCGTTTCCCGCTTCCGGAAGAATTACAACAACCTGAACCAGGTCTCGAGAAACGCATTGCGGACTTCGTAATGACAAAACTTCATTCCGACTTTCAACAATTACAAGAACAGTCTGATCCGCATTTTGTCGCGTACATGCTTCGTTCGCTCATATTGCAAATCATCGATGAAAATTGGCAAAAACATCTCGGCAATATGGAAGAACTTCGCGAAGGCGTCAATCTACGCTCTCAAGGCCAGCGCAACCCACTCCTAGAGTATAAGCAAGATGCCTACAACTTGTTCGACAACTTGATGAAATTGATTCATGCAACCATCGTCTCGTCTGCTCTGGACATTCTCCACGCCTCAACCTCTCCTCATTTCCTAGAACAGTTGACGGCAGCCTCACCAGATGCAGTAGAGTCCTCTCAAGAATGATTCAATGCCTCCTAAAAGTTATTTGCCGCAGATGAGATCACTCTGCGGCAAATAATTTATGCCAAATTGCATCAAAAACCAATGTCTCCAATGATAACACCCAGGAATTCCGCCCACCCTCCGAGATAGAGTTTAGAATCTCTGTGTCAGATATCAAATTAGACGATCATTTGCTTTTAGGGATCATCCAAACGAAGACAATCCCCAAGGTTTTTATCCTACAACAGGCAATTATTTTTTAGCAGCTTTTGTGATCGAGTCGACCAAAGATTTGGGGGTAATGCCACTGTGGTAACCACCGGAACCAATTTGTTCTCCGTCTTTGTTTAGGATAATGTAATGAGGAACTCCTCTCACATTATACTTCTTAGCCATTTTATCACCTTCCGCAGTTTCGTACTTACCCGCGCTAGGACATTCGTATTTGACTCCTAACATTTTGCCAGATGCAAGACGCTTGAATTCCCGTTTTGAGAGCACCTCGTCTTCCAACTTGACACAAAATCCACACCATGAAGTTCCTGTAAACAAAACCATAACAGGCAAATCTTCTTCCTTGGCCTTTTCCAATGTAGAGTTGAGTCTTTTAGCCCAACGGAAAGAACTGCTCTTTTTGCTCGAGCTCTTCGCTTCGTCGTCTTCCTCATCATTTTGGGCTTCCTTGGCTGCTTCGGCTTCTTCCTGTGCTTGCGCAACAAAAGCCTGGTCTTCCTCGCTCAAATCCTTGATCTTTATTCTCACTGTTTTACCCGAATCGAGCTTCACCGACACTGTCGTCTTGGTCGCCTTGACAAATTCTCCCTCGAGAGTCTTACCTTTTGTATTAGTCCAGGTACGACTTTCTCCAAAGGCACAAAGCCCCGATAATAATATACAGGAAAGGAATAAGTAGAAATTTCTCATACGTTTTCGAATATACACAATAAACCCAACTCTGCAACCAGAAAAGGATAAAAAGACCCCCTCTTAGGTAGTAATGAGGCAGTATGTAGGCGTATACGAGCGATATGAATTCAACATGGAGTAGCAATGTCCCATTTTCTATTGGGATGACAATAAATTGTAGAACTTTTTGGAAGTTAACAACGGTTGATCTACTTCTCTTAGTAATCTATTGATATTGTCCTCTTCCGCCTGCAAAACTCTACGAATATTGTCCTCGTCTGCTTGTAATTCTGCACGAATCATCACTTCTTCTGCTTTAGATGCATCCCACAGTGACTTAAACGTTGAATCTCCCGAATAAGTTTGAAGAGTATAAATAAATGTTGGTAGAGAACACGAACAACTCAACATACTGTCTCTGTTACTTTTCTTAGCAAGAAGTTCTCCTATCTTCATCGCTGTAAAACCGACAAAAGCAGCTGAAGAGAAAAATGCCGATACGCTACCCAACGCAGCCATCAATGCCGATTTGGCAGTACCAGATAGAACTTTCTGTCCTAAATTATTTTTATCCTGCCTGTTTAATGCATAAGAAATACCGAGACCAAGAATTGCCCCCGTCATTGAAGCGCCAAAAAACTCTACCGGATCAATGAAAGTTGTATAAGTTTTTATGGTCGAAATACAACCAGCGAGGATATTTTCCACCCCAGCCCCAAGCAATATAGGATTCTGAGTGGTCACTCCCAATACCAATTCAATTCCTCCCTCCCCAAAGGTATCGAATGCTGTCCAACAATTCATTGGTAAATCGCCAGCCAGAGCATTCATCAGATCGTGAGAACCTTCCCCTACGGCCAACAGGCCCACCCCTGTATCCATGATGTTAAGCGACAGATATCCTTTGGGTATTCCAAGTTCTGTCAATAGAGCTCCCAATCCGGATTTAGACAAACCCGGAATTGGGATTCCAGCCTTAGTAGGAAAATCAGTTAAAACGATATGTCCGGCTTGCTTGATTGCCTGGACTGGACTTTTAAAAAATTTGGGCATGACATCTGTAATCAAATCATGTCCATGTGCCCAGCGATGATTAAATCCCGACATTGCATCGGCCGCTGCATTTTTAGCCAAGCCAGGGAATAATCCGTCTACTGTACGGCGCAGAACGTCAGCAGGAATATTGATATAGGCATAGTGCGCCGCGCCTGTGACAACTTTAATAACAGGCTCAAATATTTCTGAATCTACCATTTCGATACGATAGGTTAAAGATCCTTTCCAATTAATTCACTCCCATGTTCTTTCCAGTAATCTTCTAACGCCTTGGTAACTCCGTTGTTTAAAACTCTAATTGCTTTGTCCGATAAACCAGAAGCATCATCATGAAACATAAAATAGCCTGCAATGAGGGATAATCCTCCTCCGGCGATAAGCAGCCCCAATGGTCCCAGCAGAGAACTTCCTGCAAAAAATGCTGTCACGGTTGCAATAATTCCCGCTCCCCAACCTAAAGCGAGACCAATAGCGCCTATAATGGCAGCAATCCCAGCTAGTCCAGAAAGTGTCCCCCAAGCCTTCTTGATCAGTTCCATCTTTCTTTTTTTATCAGGATCCAACACCGCCTCCGCCAGGTAACATGTAGCTTCTATCTTAGCAGGGACTTCATTAAACAATCTTATACATGTACTTTTCACTATAGAGCAGACGACCCTCATATCTAAATAATTCAGATATCGTTGATTCTCAGGCTTAGTGGCAATAATCTCTTGTACCTTGACTTCGATAATTCGCTGCATTCCTATTTTAAGTTGATCTAACGTCATTATCGTGTTCTTTCTATTGTTTTTTCTACATTACTCCCCTCCGGTATGCACAGGGTGAGGTATCGAAGTTACCAGAAACGTTTCACAGGACTGTTGCTACGCCATTCTCCCCCCTCTTCCGAGCAAGTTCTATACGCAGCACATACCGTATCGAATACGATTCAGATAACAAAGCCATGGCCTACAAAAAAAAAAAAACACTTTGTCAACATTTTCTCAATAAAAACACGTCATTCATAACTTTTCTTCCTTTTCCTTCGCTTCCAAAAAGATTTAGGTTCTTCCGTCTGTCACAGTTGATTTTGCAAGCCACATCTAGAAAATTAACCAAGGATTTTTCGACATGAGAACAAATTATTCTTTAGGATACCAGGGTTAACGGAGAAGAAGTTCCCTTCTTGGAAGAATCTATGACCTAAATGTCCGAATTTCAGCACGACTTTTGGGGCTCCCCAGGGTTAAAAGGAGAGATGATGTTCAAAACATGTTCGCTAGGTATGTTGGCGGTGTTTTCAATGAGCGCCATGGTGGCTTCTGCAATAACGCCGGATGAATTATCTAAGAGGCAATGCAGTTCCGTTCATCTGCGGCATGCGCCAATTGAACGCAACACGCAGGCTATTTACTTAACAGTGAAACCGCTTGAATCGGCCCATGGGACCTATTTTTGCGCGGCCAATATGGACAACAGTTATATTGGATTTCAAGAAATTGGGCCCAATCGCAAAGTTTTGATTTTCTCGGTTTGGGATCCTATTGCACGCGGAGACGACCCCAATGCCATTCCTGAAAATGAACGGGTACAATGCGTCGAACAACATAAAAATGCCGAAATTGCCCGTTTCGGCGGTGAAGGCACAGGTGGACGCAGTCTTCTAGCTTATCCGTGGAACATTGGTGAGACCATGCAGTTCCTCGTCATCAATAAGCCGATTGATGAACAATTCAAGGAACTGAGAGGTTACTTTTTCAACAACCATAGTAAACAATGGGAGTTGATTACCGCCTGGAAAACCCATCGAAGAGATGGCGAACTGTCTTACGCCGTTTCGTTCATTGAGGATTTTCGCCGTAATTACGAATCGACCAAACACGTACGCAAAGCGGAATTCGGACCGGGATTTAGTTGGAACGCTCAAGCAGGCTGGCAGCCATTTACATCAGCAACTTTCACGAAAGACCCAACCCCCTCTGAACACATCGCGGCAAGCGCCCTGCCCGACAAGCAAGCATTTTCCCTGCAAACAGGCGGCAACACCCAAATGGGAGAGTTCAAGGTTTGGGCCAGCCAATCGCTCCCCAAAGAAGCTATCAAGCAGCAAGAGCCACCCAAATCCGTGCAAGAACTAGTCAAAACGACTCTTGGCACTCAACCAACCAAATAAATCATTCATCACTCTCGATCTAATCATTAGAGCAAATACCATTTTTAAGATATGAAACCATCTCTACTCACATTGACCGCACTTTCATTAGCAGTTGTTTCATCTGCCATCATGCCCGCACAGGCACAATCGAGCACTTCGCCCCAAGCAGCAGCAACAGCAACTGAACAGGAAGATCAATTCCACCGTCAATTTCGCGTCCAAAAGTACACCGCATACCCCCCCGTTGAACAGGTAGCCCGAGAACTCAAAACGAGCGGATACAACCAGTTTGAAAATCCGACAGGTATTGTTTTCAGCGAAGGAGATGAGATTCAAGTCTCGGCGAAAGGTATTCCGGCCAATGTCGAAGTCAAGCTCCGCATTGTCAATTTTGGGGACGAGCATTGGGCAGACAGTTCCTACCAGCTCAAAAACGGGACCAACGCCATCAAAGTCAAAAATCGTGGTCACGGTTACATCAGTTATTTCACGCCAGACTATGCAAAGGCGCCCGCTATTCAGATCAGCATCCAGGGGGGTAAAGCTAACGGGTATTTTGATTCTAGCATCCACACGAATAAGGACTGGGAAAAACTGTTAAAAGGAGCCGTTTCCAACATCCTCGACATCAGAGGGAAGCGAGTTCAACTTGCCTATCCCGTTCCACAGTTGCTGAAAGAATGCCCCAAAGACGGGCTCGGGCTCATTAACCTATACGACCGCATTATTAGCATCGAGCAGGAAATCATGGGGCTCGACAAATACAAGCGTGTTCCCAAAAACCACATGTTTGGGCGAGTCATCTGGAGAGGGTTCATGCACGCCGACGGGTTAGGCGCAGCATTTCACAACGACACCATGCGAGATCTCGCAAACATCGAACGCCTTACTCAAGGGCCTTGGGGGGTTGCGCATGAATTCGGGCACGTCAACCAAGTGCGTCCCGGCATGAAATGGGTCTCAACAACCGAAGTCACCAACAACATTTACTCGATTTGGATTCAATATTTGCTCAATCCATCCTACATCAACCTGGAACAGGAACACCACAATGATGGGGAAGGTAACCACGTTGAAGGTGGCCGATTCAACAGTTTTCTCCAGGCAGCCCTCATTGCCCACGAACAATGGCTCTGCCAAAAAGGCCCCGATAAGCTTAAAGATTATCAAAACGGCGGCGATCACTTCGTCAAACTCTGCCCAATTTGGCAACTCATGCTCTATTGCAAAGCTGCTGGGAAAGGCAATCCCGACACATTCCCGGATATCTTTGAAATCGTCCGCAACCAAAATGATGAAGGGATCTCCCACGGCCAGCACCAAATCAATTTCATGAAGAACGTCTGCGATGTCAACAAGCAAGATTTCACCGACTTTTTCAAAGCTGTTGGCATGCTTCAGCCTATCGACAAGGACATGGACGATTACAGCCGGGCTCAGTTAACGATTACCCAAAAACAATGCGATGATCTTGTTCAATACGCCAAAAAATATCCCAAACCCAAATCCCCGGTGATCTATTACATCACTTCAGGATCAGTCGACGCATTCAAAAACGAGCTTCCTATTTCTGGAACCTATGGACAAGGTCTCACAACGGCCGATCACGCCATTAAGGTCGACAGCAACGCTTGGAAGAACGTTACTGTATTCGAAACCTATGCAGGCAACAAACTGACGAATATTGCCATTGTAGGTACAGGATCCAAGGATCGCTCAAGTACACTCGTTCAATATCCACAAGGTTCCACTCGCATTGAAGCCGTAGCCTGGGACGGAACCCGCACCCTCGTCACAGGTAAACGGTAATCAGAGGGGGTGGTTATTCCTCATCAATACCGGCGTGTCCTCAGGAGGGGGGGACACGCCTTTTATCTTTAGGCGCCATGCCAGAAACAAGGTACAATTTCAGGCTTGACTTTTAAGTTGAGCAGCTACGGCTTCTGCAGTATGCAAACCATCCATAGCTGCGGAAACTATGCCACCTGCGTAACCAGCCCCTTCGCCACATGGGTAAAGCCCCTCTATCTCGGGGTGTTGTAAAGAAGGAGATTCTCGAGGTATCCGCAAAGGCGAGCTCGTACGAGTTTCGCAACCCACAAGTTGAGCTTCTGGCCCAGAGAATCCGCGGATCTGCCGATTAAACAACTCGAGACCCTCTCGCATGCGCCACACGATGCCAGCTGGCAACAACTCGTGCAGAGGACACGATACAATCCCCGGTTCATAAGTCGAATTCAATAGTCGCGACGATATACGACCTTTCATAAAATCATCAGCAAGTTGAGCAGGCGCCTTTCGTTGACCGCCACCAGCTCGAGCTGTTTGTTGTTCGAGATTTTTCTGGTACATCATCCCCGAAAGGACTCCCCACTCTGATTCCAATTCGGCTGAATCTTGAGGTTCCACAGTAACCACAAAACCAGCATTGGCATAGGGAGAGTCGCGATGTGACAATGACATGCCATTAACAACAACTTCATCATCGTCCGTTGCAGCAGGTATAATGTACCCCCCCGGACACATGCAAAAGGAATGAACCCCACGATCGGCTATTTTCGTCGATAGAGCATACCGGGCTGCTGGCAATAAAGGATCCCGACGTTCTCCAGCTCTCAAATGATATTGGCTACGATCAATAAGATATTGAGGATGCTCTATACGAACCCCCATGGCGAAAGCTTTCTTTTGCAACAAAATCTTTTTCCCATGCAGCATGCGGTAAATGTCTCGAGCACTGTGCCCCGTAGCCAGTATCACAGCATCAGCCTCGAAGACGCGCCCGTCTGCGCACACAACCCCGCGCACAGAACGCTGGTTAGTCGATAGCAAAAGATCAGTTACGCGAGACTGAAAATGAACTTCGCCACCTGCCTGGAGAATAGATTGGCGAATATTTTTAACAATTTGAGGAAGCAAGTCTGAACCCAAATGCGGATGAGCATCCGTCATCAACGCCGATGGAGCGCCATGACTGACAAAAACTTGATAAATTTCCTGCACAGGCCCACGTTTCGTAGCTCGGGTGAACAATTTGCCGTCGGAAAATGTTCCAGCGCCCCCCTCCCCAAAACAGTAATTGGATTCAGGATTAACCTCGCCCGACTTATGCAAATAGTCCAGATCGGCCCGGCGACTGTCCACATCTTTTCCTCTCTCGAGCACAACAGGCAGGATGCCACGATCAAGACAGCGCAACGCCGCAAACATTCCCGCAGGCCCCATTCCGACAATGATCGCCTTGGGTGCATGGTCTGGCACATGAGAATACTCTCTGTGAATAGGCGGGAGCGGCGGCAAAGGCGAGTCCAGACCAACTTCCAATCGCAGCCGGAATTGGATAGGTTTGTGGCGAGCATCCAAAGATTCACGCAACAAACGCAATTCGACAATACGCGCAGGTTCCACAGAAAGCGCTTCGGCAACAGCTTTGCGCCGCGCACGCTCCTTGCCCGCTAGTCGAAGAGGCAACAAGACATCAACAATCAGAGGCTGAGGGACGTCGGCATTCATGCGACCGGAAGAACCATGGGTTGTTGCTGAGTGATGCAGTGGATAGCGCCCCCCTCCAAAGCCAACAGACGGGCGTCGACTCCAATAACCTGCTTCCCAGGAAAAACCTCGCGCAAGATACCAAGAGCCCGGTCATCAAGATGTTCCTGACAAAAGATAGGGACAATCACAGCATCATTGACAATCAAGAAATTGGCATAACTGGCAGGCAATTGTTCCAGTCGCCAATCAGCCATGCGAATAGGCTCTGGCATGGGCAGAGGTACAACTTCCACACGACTGCCGTCAACCGTCCGTAAATCTTGTAACCGCTCATTGTTCTCCGCCAAGGCCCAATAGTGAGGAGACGACGAATCAGGTTCCGTAATTGACACGACAGCGCTGCTATTGACGAAACGAACCATATCGTCAATATGGCCATCAGTATCATCCCCCTCAATGCCACGACCAAGCCAAAAAATTTGCCGTACCCCCAATTTGGTTCGCAATTCGTTTTCAATCTCCTGGCGCGACCAATCCGGATTCCTATTCGGATTCAACAATACAGCCTCTGTCGTCAATAACAATCCCTCGCCATTACCCTCAATTGCTCCGCCTTCCAATATCATGTCTGAATGCACAACAGAAACACCAACAGCCTTCGCCATAAGCTCCGGGATGCGATTATCCAAATCCCACGGAGGGAATTTTCCCCCCCAGGCATTAAATTGCCAATCTAACGCTTGCAGGCCGCCAGTCTCGAGATCGCGAACAAATATGGCCCCATGATCCCGGCACCACACATCGTTAGTCGGGTGGTCAAAAAGTGTAACACGATCATGCGCTACCCCGGCGCGTTCCAATGCAACAGTAATAGAGGGATGCAGAATTTGCGCAGCATTGATGTGAACCCGCGCATGCGGGGCAATGGCCGCACAAACATTTCCATACACACCATCAAGTTTTTCCAAGCAACCTTTCCACAAATCGCCTCGGTGCGGCCATGAGAGCCAGACCGCTTCTTGAGGTTCCCATTCAGCAGGCCATCTTACCTGATTCTCCTGGCTTGTCATTTTTCGGATGAAGGGTTCGGTTTGAACGGCGCCTCTAACAATTCTTTCATGTTCATCGACTGGTCGAAATCGTGAAATGAATCAGAGTCGCTTTTACTAAAGACTTCCTCATCAATCAAGTTATACACAACATGCCCGACATCAATGTCTTTCTTGATGTTCCAGCTAGATAAAACAGTCCAGGCAAGTGGCCCATATTCTTTCAAAGCATAATCCACCACCCCTTTCAGCAATTCCTGCCCTTTGAGATGACGCCCCATTCCGCCTTCTTGGCGAATCAAACGTTCCAATGAAAAATCCAACGCATCACGTACAAAATAATAAGCTTCAGCGTCGTAGCACCGGTTACGGCTTACGATTTTATCAACAGCTTGGTCGAACGAAGTCGATTTCATGAGTTACAACAAGGCTAACTATAATAACATCTTGTTCTCGCTACAAGTAAGAACAAAAAATTCCACGTTGCCATGCGCGTCATCATGATTCTTTTGTTTTTTTGCGGAGAGAAATAGGGCCAACCGTCTGGATCATGACAAGAGTCGGTTGGAGAAAATTTCGCGGATATCGATTGATCCTAATCTTGCCATGCAGGGAGAATGTGGTAGTTTGTAGCCGAATGATGCATCGTCTTTTCCTGGTTTTTACAGGGGCTCTGCTAGGGATCCTGGGGATATCTTGTTCTCAGCATGTTCCCTTGCCTCCTGGGGCGCCGCCAATTGTTGCTCTGTCACCAATTGAAGGGCTACCTATGGCCTCTGTCTGGAATGAACAGAACAAACTGGAGTTAGGCGTCGATACCGGGGCCGTGCAAAAGGTCCTGCTCTTTTCCCCGACGGTAGAAGAACTCGGAGGGGAACTCCGCGGCAAAGATACCATTCAATCCACCAACCTCCCTATCTCTTTCAGTCTCAATGGCGAACATATTGAAGAAACTCCTGACGCAGTGATGGTCAAGACAGCCCCGTATGATGGATTACTGGGGTGGGCGGCTATCCGCCAATACATTTGGAATCTCAACCTTCCCACTGGAAAACACCATTTCTTCACGTCGCTACCCTCGCCAATTAAACGGTGGAACAAACTCAAACTTATTAAACATTCCGATTACGCACAAGTCGACGATCCTAACGGCCGGACGGTAATCATCGATACCGGCGCACCCTACGCTCTCTACATTGCCCGCAAAGATTGGGAACGTTTCAAGCAGGATTATCCCGATGCGCCTGTTTCGGTCTACAGTGGGTATAGCCCAGCCGCTGGCGGATACTACGCGCACGAATGTATTTACATCTCGAGCTACCGACTAGGAAATCTCGTACTGCGAGACATTGTGGCTTGCGAAAGTTTTGCAGACAAAGACCTCCTCAATACCAACAGTGAAATTGACATTATGTTGGGCCTCGAAGCCTTCTTTCGCCGGGAAATCTGGCTCGACGGTCCCAACCATACCGTTTATTTCAGCGAACCGAGACGTCGACAATACCTCAGCACGCCTTTCAATCTTTCTGGTATCACCTTTGTGCCTGAGCCAGATGGTACTCCACCCTGTCGAGCCGTAGTAGCCCAGTGGTCAATCGCTTGGGAAGCCGGATTGCGAACAGGCGACCAGCTCGTATCAATCAACGGACGACGCTTCCTTGATTATGCCGTACTTGATTACATCACTCTGCACGAAGGGGCCAAAGCCAAAATTGTCGTGCAACGCAATAACACCCTGATTACGGCAGAATGGGTTGTCCCGCGGTTACCATCCCCTGGCGATTACCATCCTACGCCTGAAGCAGTCAGCCCAGAAGAATACGAACGTCTTAAACCAATCCACGAACAACTAGACCAACTTAACAACATGCTATCGCAACCTTTTGAAAGCGATAGCCCCCAGAACACCCATGAATGACGACTCCTATATCCCCCCTGAATCTCCTAAAAATCAAGCTGAAATTCCCAGTCGATTTTGCCGGAAAACTTGTTGGAATGCTTTGACTGGCTTATCGATCACAGTGCTCCTAGCCCTGACCATTGGCGCAATTCTCTTAGTTGTCCGCCTCGTCAGTTTTTTGGAACCTATTTTGTTGCCCGTCGTTGCCGCTACCATTCTAGCTTATCTACTAAATGGGATCGTCGATCGCATTGTCAAAAAATGGAAGGTAAGTCGAGCCATTGCAGTTTCTATTGTCCTGGGGACAGGAGTTCTCTGTACCGGTGGATTTTTCTGGTATATTGCGCCTCCTCTCGCTCGCGAAACCCAGGAACTCATTGAAAATCGAATGGTTATCTGGCAAAAAACCACCAATTTTGCCATAAGCATCATCGAGAAACCCTACATCGCCAAAGTCATTGATTATGGTTACAGGCAAAGCCTTAAAAATGTGACTCCAGACTCGTATACGCCAGAGGAATTCGAAAAATTGACAACGGCATCAACTCCGCAGCATAAATTGATCGCCCTTGTTAACCTCAATATGGGGGCTATTTTCGAGAAGGTAATGCCCTGGCTCATTTCAGGACACAATGCTATGTTTGGTTGGTTAGGTTTAGGATTATGGCTATGTTTGACTCCATTGTTTTTGTATTATTTTCTAGTAGAAAGCGCGGCCATCCGAGAACATTGGCACGATGTTTTGCCAATCCGAGAGTCGGAATTCAAGAAAGACGTCGTCGATACTGCCCAGGAAATCAACGACTACATCATCGCGTTCTTCCGCGGGCAAATGTGGTGTAGTATCATTGATGGCATTCTTATCGGCATCGCCCTGTACATTATGGGGCTTCCAGCTGCATTTGCTATTGGCATTGCCATGTGCGTGTTAGGCATCATCCCCTATTTAGGTGTATTTCTAACAGCGATTCCGGCAGTTATCATTGCCTTTTACACCTGGCAAGATTGGCAACATCCCCTCATCGTCGTTGTCATCTTTTTCGTCGTCAATCAAATCGAAGGATGGCTCATTCAGCCCAAAATCGTTGGTGATCGAGTCGGGCTCCATCCGATGACTATCATCTTTTCTGTTTTTTTCTGGTCGTTCATCCTCGGTGGTATTCTAGGAGCCTTCTTAGCTATTCCTCTCACAGCCGCCATCAAGGTTATTTTCAAACGGTACATTTGGCAGACTGTCATCTCTCGTCAAGTTACACTTGCCTCCCTGCAAGCGCCTACTGAAATAGCAGAGCCAATCGCCTCTCCCTCTGTTGACGACAATCCGTCAGGGCAAACTAACCATACAACAGGGGGTTGACATCTCCGGGAATACTTTTAACATTCATTGTTAATTTATGAAAATCAATCATACATTATCTACCTTGTTTCTAGCGGTTTGTTCGCTGTCGGCTATGGCAGCTGCGCAAACAGAAACTCCCCCCAAACCACCCAAGGCCATCGTTGTCATTTTAGCCGATGATTTGGGTTACGGAGACCTAGGTTGTTACGGAGCCGATCCCGAACGTCTTCCAACTCCTTCCGTCGACAAGTTGTGCAACCAGGGCATGAAATTCACTGACGCCTATTCCACTTCATCAGTCTGTACTCCTTCACGTTACGCCTTTTTGACTGGGCAATATCCATGGCGCAAAAAAGGCACAGGTATTCTCCCCGGCGATGCTGCATTGATCATTGATGTCAATCAACCCACTCTGCCCAAAATGCTTCAAAAACATGGTTACAAAACAGCTGTTTTCGGCAAATGGCATCTAGGTCTCGGTAATGGCCGCATTGATTGGAATAAACATATCTCGCCTAATCCAAACGATATCGGATTCGATGAAAGTTACATCTTTGCTGCAACTGGCGACCGTGTCCCCTGCGTCTTGTTGCGCAATGGTAACGTAGAAAACCTCGATCCCAACGACCCGATTGAAGTATCCTACAAACATAACTTTCCCGGTTTGCCCGACGGCAAAAAAAATAAAGACCAGCTTAAGATGATGTGGAGCCACGGCCACAATAACGCTATCATCAATGGCATCGGTCGTATCGGTTTCATGAAAGGAGGTAAATCGGCCTTATGGAACGATGAAAAAAACGCCGAAGTCATTACTAACGAGGCCGTCAAATTCATCCAAAAAAACGCCCAAGCCAAACAACCCTTCTTTGTCTACTTTGCTACGCACGATATTCATGTACCTCGTACCCCTGATGCCCGTTTCGTCGGCAAAAGCCGTTGTGGCATCCGAGGCGATGCAACTGTACAGTTCGACTACTGTGTCGGACGTTTGATGAAAGCCCTCGACGACTGTGGGCTTGCTAATGATTCGCTCGTCATTCTCTCGAGCGACAACGGACCGGTATTGGATGACGGTTACGCAGACAACGCCGTTAAAGACAACATCGGCCATAGCCCCGCCGGTCCGTTCCGCGCTGGCAAATACAGCATCCTGGAAGGAGGGTCTCGCGTTCCCTTCATCGTGCGATGGCCTGGCGTCATCACCCCCGGATCACAAAATAAAGCCCTGCTCAACCAAATGGACATTGGCGCCTCTCTATTGGCGCTCGTCGCTCCACAGGAAATCTCACCATTCCCCGATGGAGAAAATCACCTTGCCGCTCTCATGGGGAAAGATACTGTCGGGCGTAAATATCATATCATTAACTCATCCGGTAAAATGGTTGGCATTCGCTCTGGCAAATGGAAATACCTTCCCCCCGGAATGCCCATTCGCGATGGGATCAACGGTCTCGGAGGGAAAATGACCAAGGCTCCAGCTGAAGGATTCCTCATCGATCTGGAACAAGATCCGAAAGAACTCAACAATCTGGCAAAACAGCACCCGGATATTGTAACCCGCTTGCATGCTAAGCTCATCGAAATTAAAAAATCCCCTGTCACAGTCGCCAATTTGACAGAATATCCCCTCTTGGACGACTAGAAAATTACGAGTGTTTCACTGACATTCACGGGCAGGCATGACAGCGTTTTGTTAGTCATGCCTGTTCTTTTTGTAGTTCCGCATTGTAATTATCAGCCACCCTCATCTGGTCAAACTAAGGTTAAAAGCAAATGGCAATCCGAAAACAGACCTCGAAAACTGGAAAAAATTATGGACATACTGGATCTGAATGAGAAAATAGAGACTCACTGAAATTTAAGAGGGGAATTCCTCGTTTATTACATGTATTTTTCTTATGAAAACTAATTTTCAACTTCGCTATGCCTCGCACCCCTGCGATGCCAAGTCCTACGATACCTCTAGGTTGAGGAATGAATTTTTGATCGAAACCGTATTCACTCCAGATGAAATTAACCTCGTCTACTCGTTCTACGATCGTCTCATCGTCGGAGGTATCCAACCCGTCCACGAAACACTCTCATTAGAGCCGGTTGATATCCTCCGTGCTGAATATTTCACAGAAAGACGCGAAGTAGGTATCATCAACGTCGGTGGAGCAGGTTCCATCAATGTTGACGGCGTAACCTATTCGCTCGGTCACAAGGAAGCACTCTACATCGGTCGCGGAAACAAGACTCTCCTGTTTTCGAGCGACAATCCCGAGCAACCAGCTCTGTTTTACATGAATTCTGCACCGGCGCACACAGTTTACCCAACTCGCAAGATCACCCGCGACGACGCCATCGTCATTGAACTCGGCTCTCTCGAAGAGAGCAATCACCGAGTCATTAACCGCATGATTGTCCGCGAAGTTCTGCCCACCTGTCAGCTCCAAATGGGAATGACCGAACTTAAGCCTGGTAGCGTCTGGAATACCATGCCGCCGCATACCCACGACCGACGCATGGAAGCCTATTTTTACTTCGACCTCAACCCCGCCAATGCTGTCTGTCACTTCATGGGCGAAACCGATGAAACCCGACACATTTGGATGAAAAATCACCAGGCAGTCATCTCTCCATCGTGGTCGATCCACTCAGCATGTGCCACCAAAAACTACACCTTCATCTGGGGAATGGCTGGCGAAAACCTCGACTATAATGACATGGATGGTTGTAACGCCACCGATCTCAAATAATCTTCTTTCTCATTCACATACCCATGAAGCAAGGTTTAGATCTTTTCAATCTCACCGGCAAAACAGCCCTCATCACAGGCAGTTCGCACGGCTTAGGCATGGCAGTTGCTAAGGCATTAGGGCAAGCCGGAGCCACTATCGTCATCAACGGTAGTAATCAAGAACGTCTGGATAAAGCTGTGCAAGAATACGCCTCAGTTGGAATAACAGCCCATCCATACGTATTCGACGTTACACAAGAACAGCTCATCAACGACAATGTCTGCCGCATCGAGCAGGAAGTCGGACCGATTGACATTCTCGTCAACAATGCCGGGATCATCAAGCGTATTCCCGCCCTCGAAATGAGCCAAGACGACTGGGATCAAGTAATCAACATCGACTTAACAGCCCCATTCCTGATGTCTCGCCGCATCGCCGCAAGCATGAAACAACGCGGCGGAGGCAAAATCATCAACATGTGCTCCATGATGAGCGAAGTCGGACGCGATACTGTCTCTGCTTATGCAGCCGCCAAAGGCGGGCTCAAAATGCTCACCAGAAATCTTGCTACCGAATGGGCCAGATATAACATCCAAGTCAATGGGATCGGACCTGGATACTTTGCCACCAGCCAAACGGCTCCCATCCGCGTCAATGGCCATCCATTCCACGAATTCATCCTCAAGCGTACGCCCGCAGAACGCTGGGGAGAGCCTGATGATCTAGGAGGCACAGCTATTTTCCTGGCCTCGGCAGCCTCAAACTTTATCACCGGACAAATCATCTATGTCGACGGCGGCATCCTCGCTTCGCTTGGCAAAGCCGCTAACGAACAATAACTCAACCTTCTTTTCTTCTTTCGCCATGGCCTCTTTCCCTTCGCAAGTTAAAATGACCCAATACAGGTGGGTCATCTGTATGATGTTGTTTATGGCAACTACCGTCAACTATATGGACCGCCAAGTTCTCTCGTTGACGTGGGCTGACCATATTGCGCCTGAATTCCATTGGACAGATAGCGACTACGGTAACATCACAGCCGTATTTTCGCTAGTCTACGCAATCGGCTTGCTCTTTGCTGGCCGTTTAATTGATTGGCTTGATACTAAAAAAGGCTATTTATGGGCCATCGGCATCTGGTCGTTTGGCGCCTGCATCCACGCCTACTGTGGCATTGCGACAGCTGGTATCCTCCACGGAGATTGGTTTGTATCCTTCCACGGAGCCAGCGAAATCATCAAAACAATCGATAGTACGGCACAAGTTGTCACGGTCAGCACCACGCTCTTTGTCATCGCCCGTTGTATTCTTGCTCTCGGTGAAGGTGGTAATTTCCCCGCCGCCATCAAAGCGACTGCCGAATACTTTCCTAAAAAGGATCGTGCGTTTTCAACGAGCATTTTCAATGCAGGCTCTACAGCTGGCGCCTTGTTAGCCCCTATGACTATCCCCTACATCGCCGCCTCATGTGGTTGGGAAATGTCATTCATCATTATCGGCGCACTCGGTTTCGTCTGGATGGGATTCTGGGTCTTCATTTACAAAAAACCGGAACAGAATCCCCACGTTGATAAAGCCGAGTTGGCCTACATCCAACAAGATAAAATCACCGACAAACAAGTTGCCGCAGAGTCTGACAGCACACACAAAAAAAAGTTCAGCCTGCTCAAAAGTTTCACTTATCGACAAACCTGGGCATTTGCCGTCGGCAAGTTCATGACAGACGGTGTTTGGTGGTTCTATCTGTTCTGGGCGCCTGCTTACTTGAAGAGTGTCTATGATCTCGACGCCACAGAAAGCGCTCCGATGATTTTTATCCTCTACCTCATTACCCTGCTTTCCATTATCGGCGGTTGGCTTCCTTCTTACTTCATCAAGAAAGGCATGGATCCCTATGCAGGCCGCATGAAAGCCATGTTGATTTTCGCGTTTTTCCCGTTGTTGGTACTGTTTGCGCAACCTTTAGGAGACTTATCGGTCTGGATTCCCGTTTGCCTCATTGGTATCGCCGGCGCCGCCCACCAATCCTGGTCTGCCAATATTTTCTCCACTGTAGGCGATATGTTCCCCAAATCCGCTATCGCTACTATCACCGGTATCGGCGGCATGGCTGGCGGCATCGGTTCTGCAATCATCCAAAAAGGCTCTGGTCACTTGTTCGATTTCTGCAAAACCGAAAATACCTCGTTTCTTGGTTTCCAGGGCATCGAAGCCGGTTACTTCATCATGTTTATCATCTGCGCCATCGCCTACCTCATCGGCTGGGTCATCATGAAAATCCTTGTCCCTCGCTACAAGCCAATTTTAGTTGATTAAAAAATCTCTCAACTAATTCGATCAAGCTCAAGGCAGCGGGCCAAATGCCAGCTGCCTTTTTTTCTTCAGCCAGGTAACATGCAACGTTTGCCAATTTTACTCGTGACAAATGAGTTCAGGCTCCGGATCATTGTTGTCGTATTCCTGTGCGTTTTTTCGTTTGGCTGTATTGCGTCAATCATTTAATGGCAGGCAGAGGGGAAGCCATGTCTAAAACTCGTAGAATCATCGATCCCCTATCTGCTCGCTTCCTAGAGATTTAAGAGCGTTCCTGGTTAGGACCTTCAACACGCATCCAGGGGAGTTCACGAACTTGGCAATCCCTCAATTCGCCTCTATCCGTCAATTCCTTCGCTCCCTGAACGCCTAAACCTACCATTTTCCTCATGCGATTTCGCAAATTCTTTTCATAAGATCCGACTGCTGCGTTATATGTTTTGACTGTTTCCTGTACATTTTTTCCTAACTTTGAGAAATGTTCATCAAAAACAGCAAACGCCTCATACATCGTCTTGGCTATTTCCCAAACCTCGTGTGCGTTTTTCGCCTGCTTTTCCTGGATCCAGCCGTAAGCAACAGTTTTGAGCAAGGCCATAAATGTGGTCGGAGAAGCAAGAATAATTCGCATCTGAATGCCGTATTCTACAAGGCTAGGATCAGCTTGCAACGCTGTCTGAAATATAGACTCTCCCGGCAAATACATAATGACAAATTCAGGGGTATTATATTCATGATCGTACTTCTTAGCGCTTAAGTTTTTAATATGATCCTTTACTTTTTTAGCATGCTCTACCAAGCACTTTTTACGTTGATCTTCAGACTCAGCCTCCCAAGCCCCAAAATAAGCAGTCATGGGAAATTTGGAATCAACTAAAATCACGCGTTCGCCCGGAAGATGAATGACCATATCAGGCCGAATCTTCCCGGCTTCTTTATTCTTGGATTCCTGCATTTCAAAGTCACAATGTTCCAGCATGCCTGCCATTTCGACAACCCGTCGCAATTGGAGTTCACCCCATTGCCCGCGGGCACTGTTGTTATGCAAAACTTGAACCAAACGACCTGTTTCGTTCGACAGTTTTTCGCTAGACCGGACAACGTTCTGGATTTCAGATAAGACAGTTGCCTGGGAATGCGAACGATCCTGGTCAAATTGTTCAATACGCTTCTGCATCTGTTGGAGCGATTCCTTCACTGGATCCAGAAAACCAGTAACAAGTTTTTGCTGATTGTCGAAATCGGATTTATGTTTCGAATCCTGAAGCTGAAAATATTCCTTAGCCTGATTGAAAAATTGATTATTCGACTCCTTGAGAACTTCGTTACCCACCTTGGTAAACGATTCTTCCATTACAATTTTTTGTGCTTCTAAAAGGCCAGATATTTGTCCTCTAGCATGAAGTTCGGCAGATGCTCGTTGCCATTTCACAAAAAAAACGATCGTCGTAATGGCAAATAGAACGACCAAAATTCCAAGAACAACAACTAATGACATTTATAATGATGAAGGTTTAATTACGTCACAGTTATACATGCAATCATTGTTTTGTCAAGTTAAAAATTATTTATTTCCAAACATCTTTTCCTATTTCAAGTAAAAATATTTTAAATATATAGAAAAATAATCTATTAGAAACTTTCGCCGTTTTACGAATAGAATGGGAAAGGCCAAAACCAAACGGTATCCGAATGTGTCGGATACCGCCTGAATGTAAAGGAATAGAATGTAAAAATACGTGAATCGTTACAGTTGTTTAGAGGCTTGGTCAATCAACTTGCGAGCCATTTCAACATCCTGAACGTGTTCGGTTCCGCGACTGCGTTCAACGGTAAAATGCTTTTTGAGACCTTCATCCATTTGGCGCACTGCTTCTTTAAGGGCAGAACTAGCCTGCGCAGAAGCAGCAGCACGGCGAAGTATGGAGACCTTTTCATAAGCTTCAAATCCATCGCGCAGTTTTTCAAACCGAAGGGAAGTACGATTTCCTGGATACACCAAGTAACAATCGCCAGGAGCCCAGTTGCCAAAATCAGTCTTTTCCATCGGGTTACGATTCCACGAGTTGTATGCCCAACGCAAGAAGCCATCCATATGATTGGCAGCAGCAAAAAGCCCTAACCATTCCGACTCTGCCAAAGGAGATGTCGTAAATGTATTAGGTTTGGCTGGACTACAGCAAACGTAAAAAGTGGTCTTTTTCCCTTCTTGTTTTCGCCGTTCGAGCGCTTTTTGGGCAGTTTCAACGTGTCCGAGAACGATGGACAGGTCGTAAACGCGATCCGTAATCTTTGTCGGGAAGTTAAACGCAGAGACCATCCTCAACTCTGGAGCGTAACGGTCGATAACCTCCTGACAAGCCCTAACCATGCGATCGGGACGTTCGTCAAGGCCAATACAAGTTCGCTCAAGCCAACCTTTTGCTTTGAGGTGCTTGACGAAATCCGTCAAAAACCCTCCCCAGATCTTTTCATATTCGGGCTGGCCGGGATTAAGCGGAATTTCCTTATATTCGTTAGATGCCTGATCGAAATAGCGAAGCTTCATCGACCAGGGAACCATCGTATAACAAGTAATCTGCGCATTTTTGAGCCCGACTTCATCACTCATAAATGTAACCCATTTGTCGAAATTCGCGTAATCGTATGTCATCGAGCCATCCGGCTTGCGGATCCATTGAATCATCGAAGGCCACCAATCGTAGGTCTGTTCATTCCAGGCTTCGTGCAACAGCGAGCACGTAATTGCCTTCTGGCCTGCATTGGCTAGCCGTTTCATCAACGGTTTCATCAACGCAAAATGCTCAGGCGACCACGGTTCTACATCATGCCAACGAGCTACCGATTCAGGATGTTGCCAGAGATCTAGATGTAATCCCCATTGGTCCGGACTAGGCAACACCGCTTGTTGCACATTCACGGTGACAGGAATGCGCACTGGTTCGCATCCTTGCGCGTTGATCACAACGGCTCCTCGATACAAGCCGACAGGCGTTTTTTGCGGAATATCTGCCTGGACCCACACACTACGCGTTTGCCCAGTTGGAAGATCCATGCGTTTCAGCGAAGGATCGATAATATCCGGCACAGCCTTGCCGCGAGCTCCGGTAAAACGCACAAACGACGCCGTCATGGGCACAGTCAGCGAATCAACAGGTCCTCGTAGATTCTCTACCGAGATGTTGACTTGTTTCATGTCCTGATCGCCAAAAACAGCAATCTGCCCGTTGACTCGTTCCCCACGCCAGGCCGTTAGCTCAATACCCTGAGTAAGGGAATCAGCTACTACCGGGCGCTGGTCCCCAGGCATCCGCTTGTCTGATGTCACGGCTACTGCTTGCACTTGGGTCTTCACGGGTTCGGCAAAACCCTGAATCTCAACAATATGGCCTCCTGCCTTGTTACCTGCCGAACTCCCAGTAATCACCGTGCGAACGTAACGCACCTTCACTGGATCAAAGGTAAATATATTGCCCTCCGCCGTCCCGGAAATCGAGTTGGCTGATTGATCCACGAGAGTTTTCCAATTTTTACCGTCTTCGGATCCTTCAATCTTATATTGGTAAATACGCCCATCGCTCCAATAAGGCCATATGTGAATAGACGAGAGGGTTTTCTCGCTCCCCATATCAACGCAATGCCAGACAGGAAGGTTTTCGCATCCCCAATAACGATTAGCATTTGTTGCCTCACCGTCTACAGCAAGTTCGGCACGATCGTTACCGTAAGAGCCACTGGCCGTTACTGTTGCATTTTTAAACAAATTGGCACTCTGGCTTGCCGTAGCAGCAGGTAACGTTAATTCAATTACCGGATGGCGATCAGGCGAATACGAAGCCGCAGATACGGTAACAATTGCCGAACATACAACCGCGCTAGTCAATAGAAGAGTTCTAAGTGTCATGGTTAATCTTGTGTAAAGTTGAATATAAAAAACGAGTCTGTCAAGACAAGGATCTGCTTACCCAAAGTAACCCCAGGAAAACGCAGCCCTGTAAATGAAATGATAACGGGAAGCCATGGCAGACAGAGGAGAACCTGGACCTCGCGTTAATCCGAATCATGCCTTTAATACGCCAATGCCGCAGCCAATCTTTCAAAGCCAGAAAACGTAGAGTTTGCAAAGATGATGATGATTGATCTCGCTTATTAAGATTCATGTCGTTATCATCTCCTGCATGAATCTATGCCTCATCCTCGGCGCCACTGGTCGCGTTGGCAGTTACCTGGCCCGAATGATGGAAACCCAGGAAATCCCTTTCATCGCTTGGAACCGAACGCAATGCGATATGCGATTTCCTGAAACTGTCGAAGAACTCGTCGCAGCCTGCCCCGCTGACACTGTCGTTAACTGTGCAGCTATTAGCAGTATCGAGGCTTGCGCTCAAAACCCTGTCGAAGCCCACTATGTCAACGCCATGGCGCCGCAGTTCCTCGCCCGCGCTTGTGCTCGCGAAGGCAAACGACTCGTTCATCTCAGTACAGACTACGTGTTAGACGGTCGCCGTCCTGGTCTCAAACCAGAAACAGCTAAATGCAAACCCGTTAACACTTACGGCGAAAGCAAATGGGAAGCTGAAATGCGCATCCTCGATGAAATGCCGGAGGCATTGGTTGCTCGAATCTCTTGGGTTTTTGGAAATCCGCACAAACCATCTTTTCCGGGAATGGTTCTCCAACACGCGCTTGCCGGAGAACCTGTATCCGTTATCAGTGATAAAGATTCCATACCAACTTGGATCGACGATTTATGCCGTTGGATCATTAACCTAGTTTTGGGAGACATGCCGTCCGGCCTCTTGCACCTCTGCCAATCAGGTTCTCCGGTCACCTGGGCAGAATATGCGCAAACTGTTTTGACCATCGCCCGCGAAGAGGGATTACCCATCCGCGACCTCGACCTTCACTGCACCAAATTGGCAAGTCACCGTGAATTCAGTGAGCCACGCCCACTGCACACCGCTATGGATTCGAATCGCCTCGCCACTGTCCTCGGTCATCCCATCCGTAGTTGGCAAGAGGCCATACGCCTTGCCATCAGCCAACATGCCCAATTTATTTAACCATTGTCCTACTTATGTCATCTGATTTTGGCAAACGCCCGCATTACTCTCGTTCTCCACAACGCCGTCCCTCTCTCTCGCCACGTCCAGCCACTGCTCCAGCTAATAGTACCAATTGGTTGTCGCCCTGGATCGAATTAAAATATTTCTCTTATAATCCGGCAATCTTCCCTCGCATGATCGGCGCCGTCAGCCCCGATGCCCAACCGGGAGACCTCGTCCACGTCTATGATAAAAATGGAGCTCTGTTCGGCGCTGGCTTTTGGAATGCTGTCAGCAAGACACCGCTCCGCATGGTTTATCACGGATCGGAGGTCTTCTCTGAAGAGGGGCTCGATCGAGCTCTTACCAACGCTGTCTCATTGCGACGTCATACGCTGCAGCTCGACAACACAACTAATGCCTATCGAGTTGTTCACGGCGATTCCGATGGTATTGGCGGACTCATCGTCGACCGATACGCTGATGTCCTGAGCCTAGAGGTAAGCACGCTCGGAGCCTGGCAACGTCTCAACCGCTGGTTACCCCTGCTACATAATCTTTGTGGAACCACTCGACATCTCGTCCACGTCGATGACAACATCGCTCGTATGGAACACATCGATACCCAACATTCTCCCTGCGGATCGTCCTCCATTCCTTGCGTCAAAATCAAGGAAAACGGCATCGTCTACGAGGTGAATTTCGATCAGGGCCACAAAACCGGCTTCTTCTGCGATCAACGCGATAATCGCTTACGTTTTTCTACGTTGGTAAAAGGCGCTTCTGTCCTCGATCTCTGTTGCTACAGCGGAGGATTTTCCCTGGCGGCCAAAATGTTAGGCGGAGCTGCAAGCGTCACTGGGGTTGACCTCGATGAAAAAGCAATCGCTATGGCGAAACGCAACGCCAATCTCAACCAACAACGCATCAATTTCGTCCATGCCGATGCCTTTGTCTACGCCCGGCAAATGATTCGCAATGGAACACTATTCGATGCCGTACTTCTAGATCCCCCCAAGTTCATCTTGGGTCGCGAGGGGTATGACGAAGGGATCAAAAAATACCACGATCTGAACATGCTGGGACTCCAATGTGTCCGCCCTGGTGGTTTATTTGTCACCTGTTCATGTTCAGGGTTGTTGTCCCCCGCGGAATTTGAACGTACTGTAATTAAAGCCGCACAACGCCAAGGACGCAAATTACAGATCATGGCAATGACCGGGCCGGGATGGGATCATCCCTTCCTTAGCACCTACCCCGAAGGACGTTATCTCAAAGTAATCTGGGCAATCGCCCAGTAAATTTTAGCTTTTAAGGAACAGGCGACCTCAGTCATTTCGCCTGTTCCTTCCAAGACCATTCTGCAAAAAGGGCACGATGATCTGAAGGCCATTGGGCTGGTCTGTGCGGAGCTAGAATTTCGTCTTTCCCCTGATTCGCCTGAGAACGTTTACCGCGCAGAATACACCTATCCGGTCCTAAGACCTGCGACCGTTTCAAGTGCAAATCCAATTGTCCCGGATGGAAATAGATAAAATCGATACGTTCACGTTCGTCTGCCTTGGGCGCCCATGCCAATTTTTCCACTGGAACCAAGGGACAATCCGCCGGAAATGTAAAACCAGGGTATTGGACAGGATCCGGATACATGAGACGGAAACTGTCTTTATACCCCGCTTCTGACAACGCAACGCTGGCATGCCAAGGAACGACCAAACCATTGTGATCCCATAACTGAGCCGTTTCTTGCGTCCAATCCAGATGAGAGGGTTCATTGAAATCACCCCCCAAAAAGACAGGACGACCACGTTTTTGGTCTTCAGCCGCTACCTTTAAGAAACACGCAATCGCCTCATCACGCCAGGATTTCAAATTATCATCCAAAACTGTTTTGAGATCTGTCACCGAGCAAGCCAAGGGCTTCCAAGAAGAACCAGAATATCCTCGCGGCAAGTAACAAGCATAATTCAAGTAATCCAAATGTGCCGTATAAATAGCCATTTCTTGTCCATCCACTCGCACCAAGGCTCTAAAAATAGTTCCCCGAGCCTGAGGATGTTCGGCATCGGGGAAAATCTGTGTCGATTCGATGATAGGATATTTACTCCATAGCCCGGAATCGTGTGATCGAAAAGAATAGTATTTGAGACCTCGCTCTCCGAGAGAAGCAATCATACAGTCAGCAAATGATTGATCTTTACCATTAGCGACCTCGCACAACAACACAATATCCGGCGAACGGTGAGCAATTTCATCCACGACTGTTTGGTAACCATCGGGCACACTAGTCCCCGAATGCCAAATATTCATCTGTAACATCGAAAGCGATCCTGCTGCTGCAAGCTCCAACAAGGGCGCTAAAGTTAACCCCGCCCAACTAATGTTCCGGGCCCAACTTCTGCTATTATTCATGGGATGATGAGTTAGGGATTATCCCAGGTCCATTCAGCATAAACACCGCGATGATCTGAAGGCCAATCGTCTGGTTTTTGCGGGGGCAGGATTTCATCTTTCCCTTGATCACCCGTAACACGTTGAGCCTTCAGGATCATTCCTGCTGGACCAAAAGCCTGAGCCTTCTTTAATTTCAGATTCGACTTACCTGGATAGAAATAGATGTAATCGATGCGTTCTCGTTCGTCAGCCCCCGGTGCCCAAGCCAATTTTTCACGAGCTTCCGTCGTATCGATAGGCGCTTTTTTACAATCGGTTGGGAACGTAAACCCAGGGTATTGTACGGGATCCGGATACATAACACGGAAGGCATCTTGGAATCCCGCCTTTTGCAAGGCTACGCTGGTATGCCAGGGAACGACAAGGCCAAAATGTTCGCGCATTTGGGCTGTTTCTTGCGTCCAATCCAAATGAGAAGGTTCATTAAAATCCCCACCCAGAATCACAATTCGGCCAAGTTTCTGATCTTCAGCAGCCACCTTCAAGAAACAAGCAATTGCTTCATCTCGCCAGGACTTGAGGTTATCAGCTAATATAACTTCAAGATTCCGTACAGGTTTGTCTAACGGTTTCCAGTTATTCCCGGAATACCCTTTGGGCAGATAACACGCATAATGCAATCCATCTAAATGAGCTGTATAGACAGCAACCTCGTGGCCGTCCACCTTTACCAATGCTCTGAAGATTGTACTACGGGCGTAACGGTGAGTCGCATCTGGAAAAATTTGAGAAGATTCGACAATAGGGTATTTACTAATCAAACCACTATCATACGACGGAAAGGAATAATATTTGAGTCCATGCTTAGCAAGAGCAGACGTAATGCGGTCCGCAAACGATTGTCCCTTGGCACTCTCAATCTCACTCAGTAGAGCAAAATCAGGAGAGAGATGAGCAATTTCATCTACAGCAGTCTGGAAACCATTGGGGACGAGACGTCCTGATCTCCATAAATTCCATTGGAGAATTGAAAGCGATTCCGCAGAGGCCATTCCTAGCAAACACCCCCACGCAAGAATCAGCCCACCCCCCCGTCGGAGCCATTTCTTTTCGTTATGCATACCTTTATGAAGTCAAAATTATTTCCTCGGAGTTTTTTCAATCATGTAACGAGTTGCCATTTTACCGTTTTCCTGAGAAATCGTAATAGAAACCGACTGAATATCGCGGCTAAATACTTTCATTATCTTGCCAATTGTCTCCATTTCAGCCATTTCGGCTTTGTCAACCACTTTTAATGATTCAATGATTTGATTGAACGATTCGACAAATTCTCCATATGGGGCCATATGGATCTTCAGCGCTACACCCAAAGGACCGTAGACAGTTGGAATGACGTTAGCCATATTCGGCTGGCGAACAAGCCCGTAAACCTCAGTAAGGAAGGGGCTAGACGAACTCATCAGCATATACGGCGCTTGTTCTATTGAAGCAGGAGACCAGTCCTTGCCTGACCCCAAAACAGGCATAACGTTCAAAGAAAATCCTTCTTTCGCAACTTGATTGGATTGGCTGATGTCTGTGTCTTTTGCCATAAGCCCCATAGATTTCAAATTCTGGAACAACAGGTTTTGAGTTTCTTTCCAGGAGGCCTGAACCGAAGCGATGTCGTGCGCACCAGCAATCATAGCTATTCGAGGAATGCGAATTTGTTGCTCTACACCGCTAGGTAAACCAAGAAATCCGTTAGGGGCCTCACCCTTCATATCAGCTACTAAACCACAAGTTGGGTGAAGGCTCGTGTGAGATTTCAGCCAAATATCGGCTAATTGTCCTTTTATCTCTGATAAACCAAGGCCACTCGATTCACTATCGATCATTTCGTCGATCTCTGCCTTCTCTCTAGCATATCCCCAATATTTCAAGGTCATATTTTGATGCTCAGGCGTCGTCGATCCAATGGCTGTACCAAGGGTATCAGGGATGGTAAGGAGTCCACTCAATGACGAAGCAGAATGATTCCAATCATAACCCCGATAGGATCCCGACATAATTTCACCGAAGATCTTTTGTCCCTCTTGCCAAGAATAGAAACTGATAGGCTGAGAGGTATCGTACATATCTATTAATTGTTTCTTAACGTGGTTGAGATTCTGTACAGTCTGTGCATATTGCGTTGCTTGTTCCTGAGTAATTTTTTTCTCTTCCACTGCCTTTTGTGAAGCTTTGATATCTATATCGCCTTCAATTTCGATGACTGACTTGTTGTATTCTATGCTTTCCTGCACCAAATCGCTGTTGATCCAGCCAATCATCAGCGAATGCGCATCCAATCGCGCATCAGCAAAGGCGAATTCCGGGCGACTCACAATAGATTGTTCCACAGAAACGGGCAGAGACAACTGGGTTTGAGGATTCGTACAAATGGCTATAATACCAACATTGGCTTTTACATCGCACCCCCACATGACATAGAGATTCCTCTTTGCTAACTCTGTTTTGAGTCGCTCGATCACTTCGGGTCTCAGATTTTTACTGAAAGCAGATGGGTCGAGTTTGCTGCCATTAATCCGAATCCCCTCGAACGGGATCCCGTTGACTTGTTGTGAAACGTTTTCTAAATAAGGAGTCTTCCCCATCGCTACAGACATCTTGGCCACGAGGGAAATTTGTTGTGTCACTTGACTCAACGCCGTGGGCTCCATTTCCACCGCAGCCAACAAAAATGGAGTTTTGGCCTGACTGTTCCATGCAGATGCCTCTAATAACCCCAGAGCTACTTCATTGGGATCAATCTCATCGACCTCCGACACAACCGATTGTTCAGAAGTTTCAATCCGAATCAAATTCGTGCGTCCCATTCGTTTGATGAGAGGTATCATGTTACGTACCATCGTCGGCCAATCCGAATTGCCTGCAAATACGATATTCTTGACAAAAATATCAGCAGGATCCACTGCCATCTCTGCTGAGGCATCCGAGGAATTTTCCTCGTCCTCCAGGAAAGTTTGGCATATATGCGATTCTCCACATCCCACTTTGATATCTGGCCAATGATACACGCCAAGGACAAAAGAAGAATCGGCCGGAACATACTTTAATAGAGGCAGTTTGTCTGCACGTTCCTGGATGGATACCTGTTTCACAGGCGGCGGGGCTAGAGGTCCCGGAGCTTTGATTTCTTCTTCCCCATTCACAAGATACGTATTAGACACTATGGCAGCCACAACAATTGCCACATAGGTTTTTCGGAATTTCATATTATAGTCATGCTAGGCTTGGGGCTCGATTTGTCCATATCGTTTTACAATATGTAGGTCATGATAGTGCTCTTGGAGTAGCAACATGCGTCATCTCGGAGAATTCAATTTTTCCCGTTTATTATTGGGAGAAACTCCTCCTCTAAAATAATAGGTCTTCGCCTGCTACGTTTTTTTGAAGAATCCTCAACAGAACACCTCAGGCAATCTAGAAAACGAGGTTTGAAAGAAAGAAATGTATTGATAGCATCGTATTTAACAATATCTATCATCCTATGAAACACATGAGAAAAGTTGTTAGCATCATAGTTTTAACGGCTGCAATAGGGGTATGCCATGGAGAAAACAGACCAAATCCCAATTACCCCAATTTGGAAGAGGTCGTCATTGTCTACAAAACCCATTTTGACATTGGGTATTCAGGTTTAGCTCGTGAAGTGGTTCATAAATATCGAACAGAAATGCTCGATCATGCATTGGATAACATCGCAGTTAACAGCAAAAATCCAAAAGATCGTCAATTCGTATGGACGACGCCCGGGTGGCCAATGCAACAGATCCTATGGAAAGGCCAGCAACCCGAACGTAAAGCACTGATTGAGCAGTCTTTTCGCGAAGGGAACCTCGTTGTACATGCCTTGCCCTTTACAACTCATACGGCCATGAACGAACTAGAAGAAATGGTGCGTGGCATGGGATTTTCTTCAAAATTAAGCCGAAAATACGGTTTAGAATTACCTCGTGATGCAAAGATGACAGACGTACCATGTCACGTGTGGTTTTTGCCAACCTTATTGAAGCATGCTGGAGTCGATTTCTTCCATTTTGGTTGTAACCTAACAAACCAGATGCCGAAAGTGCCACAGCTCTTTTGGTGGGAAGGGCCAGATGGATCCCGAGTAATGACAATGGCCTCACAAGGGTATGGCACCTCGGCTTTACCCCCAAAAGGGTGGCCCTACAAAGCCTGGGTATACATTAACCAGACGGGTGACAACGAAGGCCCGCCTTCGCTTAATACAGTAGCTAACAACCTGAAATTCTACGAAGAAAAACTACCGGGAGTCAAAGTCAAGATTGGACGTTTGTCTGACTTTTTTGATGCAATTAAAAAATCGGGAGCTGAGTTACCCGTTGTACGCAAGGACATGCCGGATACGTGGATTCACGGACCTATGGTTTCACCAAATGCTGTAGCAGAATCCCGCCGCACCAAACTCGATATTGGGACTGCAGAAAATATGCAAACCCAAATGAAACTTTGGGGAGTATTCCTGACAGATGAAACCGCGGCCTTCCAGAAGGCCTACGAGCAGAGTTTGTTATTTGGCGAACACACGTGGGGATTGGCCGCACAACACTACAGGACTCCGCTTTACGGCAAAGATTGGGAACAAACTTACGATCGCGGATTACCTTCGTACATGAAATATTTGGAGACCAGCTGGGATGAACACGATCAGTACATCCGCAATGCAACACAAACCATATCGGCCCCATTGTACAATCAGATTTCCACCTTAGCCGACCAAGTCAATCAACCAGGCCGTCGTTTAGTTGTCTACAACCCCTTACCGTGGAAACGCAGTGGCCAGGTAGCCCTGGGAATGTGCTATTGGCCTCGTCCCAAAGCATTGAAAGCGGTAGACTCAGGTGAATTGATCCCCGTGTGGTTTGAGGCCCGCCCTGCTGAACGTGGAGGATCGGGTGGTTGCCTCATGTTTCATGCCAAGGAGGTTCCCGCTATGGGATACAGAACATTCATACCTGTCTTCGATCAGGAAATCGCTGAACAGAAAACCTTGTCTGTCAATTCGCAAACGCTGGAAAGCCCGTTTTTCAAACTAACGCTCGATCCTGTAAAAGGCGGAGTTGCAAGTCTGATCGACAAACGAACGAATCGGGAATTAGTTGATGTCAACGCCCCTTGTCGGCTGGGCCAATACCTCTATGAACGATTCAGCAAGAATGAAGTGATGCGGTTCTTAAATGCCTATTTATACCCACGTTTCATGCATAGTCACGGTCCGATTACAGGACGAATGACAACCCCGGCAGACGCTCACTATGCAACAGTTGCTGCTCAACAAATGCAAGTATCGTTCGAAAAGAATCCCTTGTCTGTATCGGCAACTTTGACGGGCGAAATTCCCGGTCCAGGACGTCCACAAAAAACAGCGGTAACCTTCACTCTGTACCAATACCAACCTTACGTTGACATCACTGTCGATATCAGCAAGCCCGTAGACGCCTGGCCCGAAGCTGGTTGGATTTGCCTGCCATTCCGAATAGACTCTCCCGAATATAAATTGGGACGTTTAGGCGGTATCACTCGGTTTCCACAAGACATCGCCGAAAACAGTAACTTCCGCATGTTGTGGTTGAACACAGGAATGATGGTCCACAACCAAACGAGTGGAATTGGCCTTTGTCCAATCGATTCACCCCTAGTCAGTTTAGGTGAGCCCGGTTGTTACCGCTTTGACTCTGCCTACACGCCTCAAAAACCCTACGTCTACGTCAACTTGTACAATAATATGTGGGCGACCAACTTCCGTGAATGGTGGGGTGGGCGCTTATCCTCAACAGTTCGTCTTTGGTCTTTTGAGGGGGCCAACAACGAATCAACTTTAATCACGCCTGCTTTAGAGGCTCGTGTTCCCATGATTGTAGCTCGTTCCTCTGCTAAACCTGGGCCATTGCCTGTCTCTCAAGCTGGAATCGAAATCTCACGCAAAGGAATTCAGGTGACGACATTTGGGCAAAATCCGGATGGCGACGGAATCCTCCTTCGTCTTTGGGAACAAGCTGGGCTATCCGGCCCTTGCCAAGTCCGATTCCCTGCTAGTTGGAATATCACTCGTGTTCAACCTGTCGATCTTCGTGGTAGAAAAATAGGGAATCCCATCCCCGTGTACAACCATGTCTTGGAAACAGATGTCCACAGCTTTGCCCCGACAAGTCTTTTAATTTACGCCAAATAATGAGCTGGAAACCAATAATTTAATTAAAGGGATAACACGATGAACCATGTGCAAAAAACATTGGGAATCGCCGCAACACTTCTTTCCTCTGGACTAGTCCTGGCGGCATCTCCCGATTATCCCAACCTTGAAGAAGTGATTATTGTCTATAAAACCCACTTCGACATTGGGTACTCGGCTATGGCCCGGGATGTCGTCCATAAATATCGAACAGAAATGCTCGATCATACATTGGCCAACATCGAAGCTAATGAGGCAAACCCCAAAGAACACCAATTCACCTGGACGGTTCCCGGTTGGCCCATGAAACAAATCTTATGGCAAGGCCAGCAACCCGAACGGCGTCAGTTGATCGAACAAGCCTTCCGCAATGGCAATCTTGTTGTCCATGCCCTACCGTTTACCTCCCACACGGAAATGAATGAACTGGAACCCTACGTTCGTGGAATGGGGTTTTCGTCAAATCTGAGCCGGAAGTATGGTCTAGAATTACCACGCGATGCTAAAATGACCGACGTGCCAAGCCATGTGTGGTCACTGCCCACCATTTTGAAACATGCGGGCGTCGAATTCTTTCACTTAGGCTGCAACAGTTCGAATAAAATGCCCTTAACTCCACCGTTATTCTGGTGGGAAGGTCCAGATGGTTCGCGCGTTATGACTATGTTCTCGCAAGGATACGGCACCACTCCGCTTCCTCCCAAAGGCTGGCCTTATAAAGCTTGGGTTTACATCAACCAAACAGGAGATAACATCGGTGCGCCTTCCATTGGTACTGTTCGAAGCAACCTGGACTTTTACAAAAAAACGCTCCCTGGCGTCAAAGTGAAAATAGGCCGTCTGTCTGACTTTGCTGACACAATTAAAAAGTCTGGGGCAGAACTGCCTGTCGTTCGGTTGGATATGCCAGATTCGTGGATTCATGGTCCAATGGGATCGCCAGATGCTGTAGCGCAAAGCCGTCGGACAATGTTGGATACTGGGACAGGAGAAACCATGCAAACACAGGAATTGCTCTGGGGAATCTGTGTCCCCGATGAAACAGCAACGTATCGCAAGGCTTATGAACTAGACTTGCTCTTTGGCGAACACACTTGGGGTATGGCTTCGCAACATTATCGGACTCCTTTGTACGGCGCTGCCTGGGATCAGGCCTTAGCAGAAGGGTTGCCTGATTATTTGAAAACCATGGAAAAGAGTTGGGACGAGCACAGTCAATATATCAAGACTGCTGCTGACCTCCTCGTATTACCCATCGCCAACCAAATCGCTGCATTGGCTGACAGCGTTAACCAGTCAGGACCACGGTTTGTCGTCTATAATCCCTTGCCATGGAAACGCAGCGGGTTGGTCACACTCGATATCTACAACTGGCCCCATCCAACAGCAGTCAAACCCTCTGATAGCGATGAATTGATCCCCGTCTGGTTTGAGGGTAATGCCGAAGTTGGAGAACACCGTGGATTTGTCACCTTCGACGCTCGCGATATCCCTCCCATGGGATACCGTACCTTCACCATGGTCACCGGCCCCAAACCGCCCCAACAACCACTTGTTATCGACGAAAAGACACAAACTATCGAAAGTCCCTATTTCAAGGTTCGGCTCAATGCTCAGAAAGGATGCATCGAAAGTCTGGTTGACAAACGAACCCAGAGGGAATGGATCGATCAGTCCGCGCCTCATCAATTCGGTCAGTATTTATATGAACGATTCGGGAAACAAGATGTAATGCGTTTCCTGAACGCTTACCTCTATCCTCAACACCTCGGATTCATTGGTCCCGTGACGGGACGCATGAGTGTACCCAATGATTCTGTCTATCAATCCGCTACAGTCTCTAATACCCATATTAGTTTCCACAAAACAGCCCAAACTGTCTCGGCTGTCATGACCGGAACGTTGGCAAAACCGGGTAAACCTCAACAGATCGCCATGACCTTGACTCTCTATGCCGACCACCCCTATGCCGATTGGAAAGTCGACATTACAAAAAGTCCCGATTCATGGCCTGAAGCTGGATGGATCTGTTTCCCGTTGAAATTGGATCATCCAACCTACCATCTGGGCCGTTTGGGCTGTGTGACTGAATTTGGTAAGGGAATGGCAGACAACAGTAACTTCCGCATGTTGTGGTTAAATACAGGAACCGCTGTTCACAACGACAAAGGCGGGATGGGGTTATGCCCGCTGGACTCCCCTCTCATTAGCCTGGGCGAACCTGGGTGCTACCGCTTCGACCAACGTTATTCGCCACAAAAACCTTATGTTTACATCAATCTGTACAACAACGCCTGGGCAACTAACTTTCGCGAATGGTGGGGGGGACGCCTTTGTTCAACAGTGCGCCTGTGGACCTTCGATCGTTATGACAACAATTCGTCTCTGACTAAGCCGGCTCTCGAAGCTCGCATTCCTCTGTTGGCCGGTCGTTCAGCTGCCAAACCGGGGAAATTGCCTGTGTCCCAATCGGGAATTGAACTTTCTCGCACGGGAATTCAAATCACAACCTTTGGCAAAAATCCCGATGGAAACGGATTACTTTTACGCTTATGGGAACAAAGTGGCCAAAGTGGTCCCTGCGAAATCAAATTTCCTGCAACTTGGAACATCCGTAGTCTGCAACCTGTAGACCTTCGCGGTCGTGCCTCCGGAGATCCTATTCTGGTGAAAGATCATAAAGCCTCTATAAAGATCAACGGATTCTCCCCCGCCAGTTTCCTCATTGTCAAACAATGAATAAACCGGTTCATTGGCCCTAAAAAAGCTGAGTCCTCTTTACCAACGCTCCATCTTCAGCGACCTGAAGATGGAGGCCTATCAATATGTTAAATTATCGCTAATCTATGTTCGTAAGCAAGATCCCCAAAAATAAGGCGTATTTATGAATATATGAAAACCTCAATCATCAATCTCCTCGCAATATTGACAGTTATCACAGGAAGTTCTCTGGGGCGCGAATATCACCCTGACATATCGACCTCTTCATCTCCTCAAGGCACCAATGTCTTTCAACCCAATGCCGAGTCAATCGCCCAACATTACCACTTCCCCGATTGGTACCGCGATGGAAAATTCGGGATTTTCATTCACTGGGGGCCGGCATCAGTACCAGCTCATACAGCCGGATGGTATGCTCGGCAAATGTATGATACCAACGACCCGGCCTACGCGTACCATGTAAAGACCTATGGTCCTGTGACAACATTTGGATTTAAGGATTTTATCCCTATGTTTCGCGCAGAAAAATTTAATGCAGACGAGTGGATGAAGTTGTTTCGGGAAGCCGGAGCAACCTATGTTGTACCTGTTGCTGAACATCACGACGGCTTTGCTCTTTACAACAGTACATTCAATCCATGGAATGCTGTTAAAATGGGGCCCAAGAGAGATCTTATTGCCGAACTGCAAAGCGCAGCCAAAAAGGCAGGATTGCATTTCGGTCTCTCCTCTCACCGAGCAGAAAATTGCTGGTTTTTCAACTTAGGTAAAAAAATCCCATCTGATGTTCGAGATGGGAATTATTCGCTATATGGCGAATGCATCGATGAGCCTGATGGAGAATCTTTTAGCCCCGAGATTGTCGAACACGAAGGATCCAACGAACACTCGCGACACAATTGGTTGCTCCACGTTTATGAACTAGTTGATCAATACCATCCTGAACTTATTTTCTTCGATTGGACGGTAGGTAAAAAACCCTTCCAGCCAGCATTTTATCAATTCATGGCCTATTACTACAACTGTGCCCTTGATTGGAAACAGGACGTTGTCGTCAATACTAAATTCGGTTACCCAGACAATATTCAGGTCACTGACATCGAACGTGGGAAGAGCAATACCCTAAGACCTTATCCCTGGCAAACCGATACCTCTGTTGGCAAAGACTTTTGGTTTTATATGAAAGATAAAGACAACGATGTCAAAACACCCGATCATCTAATTGATGATTTAGTCGACATCGTCAGCAAGAATGGCAATTTACTGCTTAATGTTGGCCCCCGCGCTGACGGTACGATTTCTGAATCTCAGCAAGCTGCGCTCAAAGCCATTGGCCAATGGTTGAGAATCAACGGAGAAGCCATTTACGGAACCAGACCTTGGATCGTCATGGGAGAAGGTCCCACTAAAGGTACCTCGGGTATGTACTCTGATGGACAAAGCTCGAATTTCACGTCTCAGGATATCAGATTCACTCGCAAAGGATCCCACCTCTATGCTATCGTGCTAGACAGGCCAGACTCCGTCGCTGTCGTTAAAACTCTAGCTCTAGGTTCCCCTTCTGCACCACAAATTAAAGAGGTCCGCATGTTGGGATACGACGGTGTCTTAAATTGGAAACAAACTGCGAATGGGCTCGAGGTACAATTCCCTGCCCCTGACCAAATCAAAACGCAATATGCTTATGTTTTAAAAATCAACTGATAGGTCAAACATCCGCTTTACCTAACTTCATAAACAGGAACTGCATCACTATCAAATTAGTAACCGGATTTTCGTTATGTCGGTTTTCCATATTGCGTTCTTATGAATTTCTCTTACCGTGTAAAAAGTACTTAATAAGGCAATGGTGAAGAATTGGATTATTCGTGAATGCGCAGCATCAGTCAATTTGATCAACACCTCATCCGCCGCAAACACACCAATTCTTCAAGAAAAAGCGAGGGCGTCACGTGCGCGTAAAAGCTGACGCCCTCGCTAAACTTAGTTTCTTTTGAATTGCAGAATATTTTACCAACCATTAAAACACAAGTGACGATGAAACACTTAATAGCAACTAGCTTGATCGCTGGGACCATGATGGTTGCTTCTGGATGGGGCGAGGAAATCCAGAATGCCAATACCATTGCCATCCAACCAGGCGACAGCCCAGAAATGATTATCGAAAAGGCAACTCACGTCGTCCCCACTCAAAATCAGTTGGAAGCGTTAAACGACGGATGGATCGCCTTTATCCATTTTGGGCCCAATACATTTACACGTCGCGAATGGGGTAGCGGAACAGAAGACCCCAAAGTCTTCGATCTCAAAACCCTGGATACCGACCAATGGTGCCGCGCCATGAAAGCCGCCGGTATGCGCAAAGTCATCTTGACTGTAAAGCATCACGACGGTTTCTGCTTGTGGCAAAGCCGGTACACCAAGCACGGCATCATGTCGACCAATTTCCAGAATGGCAAAGGCGACATCCTACGCGATCTATCAAAATCCTGCCAAAAATACGGCCTCAAATTAGGCATTTACTTGTCTCCTGCTGATTTGTTTCAAATTGAGAATCCCAAAGGGTTGTATGGCAACGGGAGCAAAGCTACGAAGCGGACAATTCCGCGTCCGGTATCCGGGAGACCATTCAACAACAAGACTCGTTTTGAATTCGAAGTTGACGATTACAACGAATATTTCCTGAATCAGTTGTTTGAGCTATTGACGGAATACGGGCCTGTCCACGAACTCTGGTTCGATGGTGCCCATCCCAAACAAAAGGGAGGTCAGCAATACAATTACACGGCTTGGAAAGAACTGATTCACAAACTGGCTCCAAAAGCAGTGATTTTCGGTCGCGAAGACATCCGTTGGTGTGGCAATGAAGCCGGTGGTACTCGTCCTGTCGAATGGAACGTTGTTCCCTATCTCTTTGATCCTGAAACTGCTCAGCACTTCCCTGATATGACGGCGGTGGATTTAGGCGTGCGCAATAACCTCCTAAAAGGCAAATTCTTGCATTACCAACCAGCAGAAGTCAACACTTCCATCCGCGAAGGATGGTTCTACCGCGACGACACGCATCAGAAGGTTCGAAGCGCCGACGATGTGTTTGACATTTATGAACGAGCGGTCGGTGGCAATGCTATCTTCCTGCTCAATATTCCACCGAATCGAGACGGAAAGTTTTCGCCAGATGATGAGCAATGTCTTGTCGAAGTTGGTAAACGCATCCGCGAGACATACCACCGCGACTTAATGAAGGGAGTCCAAGGGCCCAATGCTCTTCTGGACGGCAAATTGGAAACCAGCGTTTCCATCCCGAAAGAAGGAGGATCTATAGAGTTGTCTTTCCCGAAACCAACGACAATTAATCGCGTTGTTTTACAGGAAGACGTTGCCCGTTTTAGCGAACGCGTTGAAGATCTTGCCCTCGACGTATGGGCTGACGGCCAATGGCAACAAGTTGCTCAAGCGCCCAACATCGGTTTCAAACGTATCCTGAGATTCCCTGATGTAACAACGACGAAAATTCGCCTCAGAATTCTCAAAACCCGCAACTCACCTGCTCTGGCTGAAGTATCTGTACACTATTACAAGAGCCGCCCGCCGCAACTTCAAGCTTCGATTTCGGCCAACAATCAGATTACGTTGGCACCTGTCCAGCATTCCTTCGGTTGGAAACCCCATGGCCAAAATTCAGCCAAAAACCTTGGCGCAGGCGAGGTGTCAATCCACTATTCTACAGATGGGAAGAAAGCGACAGCTAACTCACCCAAATACAGCGGATCGTTTTCTCTAGCTCACGGGATGCTACGAGCCGTAGCTGTCATGAATGGCCAAACTGGACCGGAATTGAAAGAAATAGTTGGTTATGCCAAATCGGATTGGAAAGCGCTGGAATGTTCAGGGCAAGCCGATGGACATTCAGTACAAGCAGCTTTCGATGCACAGGAAAACACGTTCTGGGAAAGCCCGGCTTCGGATTCGCGCCATTTCATCGAAATCGATCTGGGGCAAGTTCGCAAGTTGACGGGTTTTGCCTATACGCCGCAAAAACAGGATAGCCGCGGCATGATGGAACGCGGCGTCGTCAAAGTGAGCAAAGACGGCAAAAACTGGACTGTGCTCGAACGTTTTGAATTTGGCAATTTAATCAACGACCCCTCGCGCCGTGAACACCGGTTCTCGAAGAAAAAACAAACGCGTTACGTCCGTGTAGAAGCTGACTCCATTGCTGGAAACGGTCGCGAATTAACCATCGCTGAACTAAGTTTCTTCTAAAATAGAAGCCGGAGATACCTCCATGACAATCTCTCGCCCTTGGATCGCTACGATAGTAGTAGCTGTATGGACGAGCCCCATAACCTGGGCGCAGTCAAACACAGTTGAAACACCACCTAATATTGTCATTGTCGTGTCAGACGATGCGGGTTGGGCTGACTTCGGCTTCAATGGATGTCCGGATTTCAAAACCCCTCGGTTGGACAGTCTAGCAAAGGAAGGCACAGTTTTTCAAAACGGTTATGTGACTGCCTCGGTATGTAGTCCATCGAGAGCAGGCCTATTAACAGGCCGTTACCAAACGCGGTTCGGGCATGAATTCAATTTACCCGCAGCACGCCAGGACACAACAGGATTACCTTTAACAGAAAAAACCCTAGCCGACCGTTTGAAAGCGGTCGGTTATGATACGGCTGCGTTCGGGAAATGGCACTTAGGCTCAGGAGAAGGGTATTGGCCTGCTGATCGTGGTTTCGATTATTCGTATATTTTCCTAAGGGGATCGCGGGGTTACATGCCAGAAAACAAACTGACCGACAACGACCGTACGATGCGGTTAAATGGCCAACCTCAGCAATTAAAGGAATACTTGACTGATTCTATTGCACGCCATGCTGCAAAGTATATCCAGTCTAAAAAAGATTCCAGCAAACCCTTGTTCATGTACATAGCCTTTAATTGTCCGCATAGCCCGTTGCAAGCCAAACCGGAATATCAACAACGCTTCCCAAAATTGAAAGGAGCTCGTCAAGTCATCGCTGCCATGCAAACAAGCATGGACGAAGGTATCGGATCAATCGTCGAGGCTTTGAAAACAACTGGGCGTTGGGATAACACCGTATTTTGGTTTATCAACGACAATGGCGGTGCAACTTATGGTCAATTCAACAACGGCGAGTTGCGAGGTCATAAAGGAACGTTGTTTGAAGGGGGAGTCAAAGTGGGGTGGTTTGTTCACATGCCCAAAGGGACCAAACAACCAGCACGCATTGACTCTCCAGCTATCTCGTTGGACATTGCCCGCACCTCACTAAGCGCAGCAGGAATCCCTGCCCATCAATTGAAGGACTTGGAGGGAATCGATTTGTTACCCTGCTTGACGGGGAATACGACTTCGTTACCAAAGCGACCGTTGTTCTGGCGGCAAAGCAACAAGGGATCTGTGCTAAGCGACGGCTGGAAGCTGCTTTTACTTTCTGGCAAACCTGATCAGTTGTTTCATTTGGCAGAAGACCCCAATGAAACAACGAATTTGCTCAGCCAACACCCAGATAAAGCCCAACAGTTAGCCCAACTCTACCGCAAATGGAACCGTAATAATATTCCGCCTGCTTGGCGAGGCAGGAAAATCCGAAAGGAATCGCCCACTTCCCAAAAGGCAACACGCAAAAACAGGGGAAAATCGTACGCACTTAAATCATGAAACTCACTCAGCGAATTGTTGGTTTTATCTGTACGATTGTTATCTGCCTCTTCAGCAGTCAGACTACCTCGGCCAATGCTCAAGTTCCTGTTTCATCGGAAACATCGGCATTGCCAGAATTACCCAATATTCTTCTATTCCTCGTAGATGATATGGGTTGGCAAGATACGTCGGTACCATTTCATGTCATTGATGGGAAACCTGCCTTCTCGGAGGGAAACGCGATTTTTAAAACCCCTCATATGGAAAAACTCGCCGATCAGGGTCTCCGTTTCACGAATGCTTATGCCGCTAGTGTCTGCTCTCCATCTCGAACTGCTATCATGACGGGCAATAGTCCAGCCCGAACGCATATCTCCAATTACACATCCCCCGCAAGGCCTGCGGATACAAATAATCGTTCGATTAAGGACACCCGAGCCCCCAACTGGCGCATTGCCGGTATGAATCATCAAGATCCTTCAATAGCCCGAATGTTCAAAGAATGCGGATATCGCACAATCTTTGTCGGCAAAGCTCACTTCGGCCCCACATCTAACAAAGAAGCACAACCCCTGCAATTGGGCTTCGACGTCAATGTTGGAGGAACCGGAGCCGGGCGCCCGGCCTCCTACTACGGAAAAGACAACTATGCCGCCAAGAGAAGAGATAACAGACCGGGGCCGCGCGATGTCCCCCATCTCGAACGTTATCACGGCTCTGATACATTTCTAACTGAGGCCTTAACTCAAGAAATGTCTCGTGAAATCGCATCGGCCGTCCAGAAAAAACGTCCGTTCTTTGCATACATGGCTCATTATGCCGTTCATGCTCCCTTCTCACTAGATCCTCGTTTTGAAAAACTTTACTCTGATTTAAAGGGTCCGCTAAAGCGCTACGCAACGATGATTTCCGGAATGGATCAATCTTTGGGCGACCTCATCAATACCTTGGAAAAATTAGGCGTTGCTGAAAAAACCTTAATCATCTTTGCTTCAGACAACGGCGGCGATTGCCCAAGACCTCATGCCTGCGCCCCTCTGCGTGGGAAAAAGGGAATGCCGTATGAAGGAGGTATCCGAACTCCTCTCATCGCCGCGTGGGCTAAATCGTCCCCCGAATCGCCTCTCCAAAAGGCTTTGCCCATCCCGCAAGGCAAATTCTGCCATGATGTAGTAGCCTTGCAGGATCTATTTGCCACTTGTGCGGCATTGATCGGTGGTACTGTGCCTAAAACTGTCATCGACTCTCAAGACATCACCCCCTGTCTCAAAGGGTTGCCCAGTACGCGTTCTCAGACGTTCTTCCTCAATTTTCCACACGACCACCGCGATTCCTACTACGCTGTGTACCGAGAAAAAGACTGGAAAGTCATTTATCGCTACAACACACAGCAATGGGAACTCTACCAAATCGGCAACGACATCGGAGAACAAACTGACTGCGCTAAGCTCCGGCCCAAAGTCCTGCAACACATGGCTCGAGAACTAAAACGCCAGCACCAGCTTCACAAGGCCCAAGTCCCTATCTCGACGAAAACAGGGGAGCCTCTGCCTATCATCCTGCCGTAAAAAGACTAAAGGGAGCTTCTAAAAATCCATTCATATTAACTGACGATCCAAAGTGCCCCCAAAACTGTGGCTCAACTGATCAGTGTTGGGCTGTAATGTGGACAAAAAATACTATCCATAGAATCTCTCTTCGCCCAACGAGACTCTGTGTCCTTATGGTATTTCTTGTGAGGCTGCTTCTTCCACAGGCTTTCACCGGAGCCCGATTGAATCGCGGCATTCTCCTAACGGGTATTGCGCTGCCGAGGACTTACCATAAAACTAGCCTCAATGATTTCCCCCGAGTGAAGTATCAGTCCCTGGCTCTTGAGATACTCGTAAACCCTCTTGAATAACATGTTGTACAGTCCGTTGTTGCTCAGTTTATTACGGTATTCACACACTGTTAGGGCATCGGGCACGTCCAATACACTTTCCACTCCGATAAACTCGCGAAAGCTCATGCGGTCTTTTATTTGGTACTCCGTCTGCTCGTCACTTAAACCGTAAAGGCGTTGGACAAACAGAACCTTAAATATCAAGACTGGATCAATTGGGCGGCGGCCTGCTTTGCTTTTGCGTTCTTCTCTTGGGAGACCTCGTTCTAACTCGGGGCGGAACATCTCGAAATCTACATACTGGGATATGACCTCTAGAGGATTTCCTAATTTTGAGAGTGTCTTCAGAGTATCTGGGACTTCAAATAACCCTGCTCCTTCTTGTTTCTGACGGTATTGGTGAGCCTTTTTCATTTCTTTTCTTTCCTGAAAGAGAATTTAAACTTTATTCCATTGACTTGCAATAGATTAATTTTTAGAACCCTCCATAAATACATTAATTTCATACCTGCTTAGAAGATAATCATTTCTAATCCATAGAGATTTGATCTATAAAGATTACTCCTTTGAATTTTACGTAAAAAAAATATCCAAGGCTTCAATGTGGTGGTCAACTCGTTTCGCTATGGAGTCAACAATGGCAAGTCAGCCAATGCGGCTCTATCTCGGATCCAATCCAAGACCTGTGGACTCTTCAACGTTCCCTATCTCTTCCTCAAACTTCGACAATGCTTTTACCAGCGGATTTGAAACAGAGCCGATTTCAGGGAATTGGTCATTTTACGCTTTGACAAACGACTTGTATTGAGTAGGATTCTGCTCCCCTCATTAATTTGACTGTTGCATCGCAACAACGGGAATCGGGGAGGAAATGCAGCAGGGTTCCCGCTACTTAGTCTTCCTGCTTTAAGGGAGGCCACCACATATTATGATTAACGAACTGATCAACGAGATGGTAGAAGCCGGCGTCCATTATGGGCACCAGACTCGCAAATGGCATCCAGCCATGAAGAAGTACATCCTCAAGGCCAAATCCGGCATTCATATCATCAATCTTGAGGAAACAGAAAAAAGCCTCGATAAAGCATCTGCTTTTTTGGCTGATCTTGCCAGACGCAATAGGAAGATCCTTTTTGTTGGATGCAAACGCCAAGCCCAGGAACCGGTTCGCGAAGCTGCTGAAGCTACGGGACAGTACTATGTCAACTTCCGTTGGTTGGGGGGCATGTTGACGAACATGACCACCATCCGCAAGAGTATCGAACGACTTTCTTACCTCGAAAGCATTGAAAAAGCTCCAGAGTACAAGAGCATGTCCAAGAAAGAATTGGCAGCCCTTGACCGCGAACGACAGAAACTGGAGCGCAACTTGCAAGGTATCCGTAACATGGGCGGCAAACCAGATGCCATGGTTGCAATTGGCGCAGACCATGAAGATATTGCTATCCGCGAAGCTCATCGTCTTAACATCCCAGTCGTGGCTATAGTCGACACCAACGCCGATCCTACAGGTATTGATTACCCAATCCCAGCTAACGACGATGCAGTTCGTTCCATCCGTGTCGTTCTGAATTGCCTTGTAAAGGCCATCAATGACGCTAACGGCGTATCTTCGTCGGAGGAGGCTCCGACTGCTTCCGAAGCCTAAGGTTCTAACTTCAAACTTATTCTTAGACAATTATGGCAGAAATTACAGCAGCTCTCGTTAAAGAGCTCCGCGACAAAACCAACGCGGGGATGATGGATTGTAAAAAGGCTCTGAAAGAAACGAACGGAAACCTGGAAGAAGCGATCCTTTTCCTCCGCGAAAAAGGTATTGCCAAGGCTGCAGCCAAGGCTGATCGTGCGGCCAATCAAGGTATCATTGCCTCTGGCATCATGCCCTGTGGTCGCAATGGCATCCTGCTCGAAGTCAACTGCGAAACCGACTTTGTTGCCAAAAACGACAACTTCCGTCAGTTTGTCAGCACAGTCAATGAGGCTCTGCTTGCTTCCAACGCCAATGATCTGGATGCTGCGCTAAAGGTTTCTTTTGCTGGCGGTACCATGGAAGAATTCATCAAGGCTAAAGTCATTGAAATTGGTGAGAATATGATGCTACGCAAGTTCACCCGTTACACCATCGAAGACGGTGTTTCTGGCGTTGTTGCATCCTATATCCACATGGGTGGCAAGGTTGGCGTGCTCTTGAAGGTTGTTACTGGCAAAGAAGAAACGGTGAAGAACGAACAATTCCTCGAACTCGTCAAGGATCTTACCCTTCACATTGCAGCAGCAGCCCCTCGTTGCCTTGGTCCAGATGACCTGGATGCCGAATTCATCGCCCAGGAACAGGAAATTGCCCGCAAACAACTCTTGGAAGAAGGTAAACCGGAAAACCTGATCGAAAAGATCCTGCCTGGTAAACTAAAAGCTCTCCAGAGTATGAATTGCCTTCTGTGCCAAGCTTTCATTAAAAATGATAAGCTCACCGTCGGTAATCTGTTAAAAGACAAGTCCAAAGAACTTGGTGACACGATCTCCATCGCTTCTTTTGAGCTTTACAAACTTGGCCTATAAACTGTTTGCAAAATAGGCTTTTTATTAAAAATATTTACGGAGCGTCCTAGTCAGGACGCTCTTTTTGTTTCAGGAGGAAACTCCATGTCCCCATTAAATAAGAATGGCAAAATCCTCCGATGAGGATTTTCCTTGGGCAACCCATGAAAAAAGGCCAACTGAGGATTGGTGGCCACAGGACATGGCTGAAATAACGTTGTTAAGGGGAAATATACACAAAATTCGGGGAGCCACTGGCTAGAGTCCATGGCTCCCCGAGTACATGTTGTTCTTAAAAAACTCGAGATTACTTTAATGAGTCTTAGCTTGATCTCGAATCATTTCACGAATATTGCGAGCTTCAATAGCTTCATTTCTTTCACGTTCGTTGACACGTGCGCGATAGAACGCCTTTTCGGCATCTGACCAGAGATTTGCTTCGTCGTATTCTCCAGCAAAAGGAATGTTGAGATCGATCCAGGCGCATAGTTTATCCCAGTCTTCCTGAGTAAGTTTGACATTTTGATGGCCCTTTTCGAGGAGTTGGATCATGCCACTGCGAATGGAACCAGCGCGGTAAGGAGGATACTGTTGCATCAACTCAAACCTCGTATACCAAGAAATGTATTTATTAGGTTCATCGGCATTGCGCTGTCCGCGGATCCTCGGTCCCCATATCTTGTCATTACCAGCAAATCCAAAATCCTCCGGATTATGACCGTTGGCAGGACGAGCTTTTGTCAACGAATGATAGGACCGGTAGAACTTTCTCTTGGCCACAGGATCATCGGCATAGGGTTCGGCTGTCAGGAGAAGTTTTTGAGCTGATCCGCCAATCTTGTGGCAAGAAATACAATGTTTGTCGAAAACTGGTTGAACTTCTGCGATGAAACTGAACGCCCGGGGCGGCCCATAGAACGGCTGGAGCGTTTCAGCTTCTTTCAACGAGGCAATCGTTCTGATTGATGGATTCAACGGACTACGACTCTTGTCTTCATGACAGCCCACACAGGAAAATTTCTCTGCTGGCATCAATGTTGCCCAAGAACGCATCGTCTGGATGACGCGATTTTTTTCATCTAACAATTGGAAATACAGTGGTTTACGCGCAGGCGCCTTAAACATAGCCGAACCGTCCTCGTAGACCGTAGCATCGCCAATGATCCGCTTGGCATCAAACGAGGCCAAACCATGTCCTGTAGGCATCACAGTATCCCAAGCGCCCCCCGGCCCAATGCCGCGCCCTGTGCCGATGGTTGCATTCTTGTACAGCATCTCGATCACACGGATTTTTTTGACGCTGCCAGGTTTGATACCCTTGGCTGCTTCGCCATAATAGACATTCTGAACGTAGAAAATACCTTCGTCCTTGGTATAATCGACCTCAGATGGACGCACCATCGGTTTATATCTCGGTCGATCGGGAATCACCTGCAAACAAGAAGTCTTCGGATCGGATGCCAACAATTCTCGCTCACCGATGTCGCTTAGATAATACAACGAATAATCAGCACCATTTTTAGGCGCAATAGATACCAGGTAATCCTTCTCTGATACAGCGTAGGGGTTCGAAAATTGTTCACCCCATTTACCGTACGAATCATTATAACCTCGCCCAGTTACAGGTTTTTTATAGCCGGGCATTTCCACAATGCCTTGGTCGAGTTCAACGCCTTTGGAAACATCCATCAAAGCTAACTTGCCTCCCTGCGTCGTGTGATAACCGCCAATAATGCAAATCACCTTGTTTGAGTTCGGAATAGCTCGGGCATGTTGGAAGCTGTTGGGCAACCCCGTCTGGTTACCGTAAAATTCCGTCTGAGCTGTTCCATCCGAGTTCATCACAAAAAGAGCATGCGCCGAAGATTGCCCGCGATCGTTGTAATCGCGACGAGTAAAAACAACTCGTCCATCATTTAACAACGACGGAAACGCCGTATTTGTTTGGTCAAAACCAACGCGGCGAGCATATTTGCCATCTCCATTCATAATAAAGAGATTACTCAAGTCTCCCCAACCACAGGTAATATGTTGCACGATCCGTGACGAACTAAACATGATGTCGCCATTGGGCAAATAACATGGCTCCATGCTCGAACCATACGTTTCTTTCGTCGTCAACTGCCGCGTCTTGCCCGTCGTGCGATCTAACTCATAAATTTGATAGTTGGATTGCGGAGCTCCGGTCGAAGCTAACTTAACCGTATCCCATGTAACAGGCGAAAAAAACAGAGTCGAATCGTAATGCTTTTTAGTTTCACGCTTCGCATATAAAAGTTTGGATCCGTCGAACGACAGTTCCGGATCGCGCACTGATCCCTCGCCAGGATCAACTAAAACTTTCTCTTCAGCAAAATTGCCATTCTTATCTTCCGACAAGTCCAAGGTACACAACGAGGACGGTTGGTTCGCACCTTCGGTTTCCGTAATCAAGTAAATGCCTGAGCGGCTTCCAAATACATGGTGCTTGGCAAAAATCAACTTAGACGAATATGCCCGTACGCGATCCAAACGCATCTGCCGCCGGGCATATGCTAGTTTCTCATATAATTTCGTCCAATCCCCCAATTGTGTCTGAGCCTTGTTTTTGAGCTGTTCCCATTCTTCCTTGAATTGGGAAGCCATATTAGGCCAACTCCGCACGAGCTGTTCGGTTGCCTGTTTCATCAACTCAAGAGTGTCTTTAGCTGCAACAATCTCCTGTGCTCCCTTGCCTGCATCTTGACGCAACCAAACTTCCTGATGCGGGAAACGTTGACTGAGCTGTTCTCCAAGAATCTTTTCTGTCCCGGGTAACAGAGTACCGCTTTCTTCCAATTGATCAGCCGCGACCACCGCTTCTCCCCACCCTTTTGCCTGAGATAAAGTCTGATCAATCTTTTTCGAATTGTCTGCTACTACCTTGTTAAAAGTGTCTGGTGAAGGATCTGTCGATAAAAAACCGTACTTCATATCCATCAAGTACTTCGAATTCAACTTGTCGGCCAACACTCTCAGTGTATGATCTCCTGCCTTCAACTGGCCAGACCAGACGAGCGTTGTTTGGAAATCATTAAAATCACGCGTGGTTTTGACAGACCAATCGCCAATTTTTTGACCATCTAAATAGATGCCTGTTATGCCGCCCTGATCGCCCGGACAAGCAATCAACCCGTAAAAATAGTATGTTCCATCCTGTGGCACCTTAATTTTCCATTCGGCGCCACTACCTACGCCCTGCCAATTGCGTAGGAACCCGCCCGTTGTCGATACATCTTTACCGACCAAGACAGGATTTTCGCCTGATAAAAACATCAAATCGGTCGCTGAACACAACGATCCTAGGAGAGTGATTAACAAGGGAATAGCTGTTTTCATAGATTATCACTATATACGTTACATGTCTCGCATCTATTTCAATCCTGCTCAAAAAAATTCAAATTTTTCCTCTCTCAGTTTAACTGTTATGAGCCACCACCGCCCCTTCAATTCTCTTAAACTAACTCAACTATAAATTCTTAAATTATTCCACAATTTAATATTGGAAAATCATAATTTAACATCTTCATTTTTATTTTATCGATCTAGCAATCAATTTATTTGTAATCAATTAATCATTTAGTTGGTGTTCAATCAATGGATATTGAAAATTTAGCTTATTATCCCCTCCAATTTAGTTTTTTAAAAATTCATTTTTTAGGGTTCCATGAAAATTTTTCTTTTTTTGATTTTTAACAGTTAACATGAAAGATCGTTATCAGGTTTTCCGTATGATGTAGAGTATACAGACAGTCGTTTCAGTTCATTCATTTCATTGCCTCTTATGAAACATCTCATCGTATCAATCGTCTCCGGTGTTCTTTTACATATTGCTGTAAATGCAGCGGAATTTCATGTCTCGCCAGCTGGCAACGACAACAATCCTGGGACTCTTCAAGCTCCGATCAAAACCATCAATGCTGCAGCCCAAAAAGCTCAGCCAGGCGACGTTGTCACCGTTCATGCTGGGGTTTACCGCGAACAAGTCAATCCTCCACGAGGTGGACTTTCTCCTGAACAGCGTATTACCTACCAGGCAGCTCCCGGTGAAAAAGCCATTATTAAAGGATCTGAAGTCGTCAAAGGCTGGACGAAGGCTGCTGAACCTAATGTTTGGTTCGTCAAAATCCCACATTCGTTTTTTGGACGTTACATGCATCCATTCCGCGAAATGATCGACGGGGATTGGTTTAGTAATCATGGTCGAGTTCATCACACTGGGGCAGTTTTTGTCGACGGAGTCCCCCTTTTCGAAGTCCCAACTAAAGCGCAAGTCCTCCAGCCCAAACCTTTGCCTGGAGCCGTTTTCCCGAATGATTCGTTATCAACCTGGTTTGTAGAATCCGACAACGAAGGAATCACTCTCTGGATCAACACCCAGGGGAAAGACCCCAATGCCGCGATGACTGAAATCACCACGCGTTCCTCATGTTTTTATCCGGAAGATGAAGGGGTCAATTACATCACCTTGAAAGGGTTTGAAATTTGCCAGGCAGCCACTCAATGGGCAGCGCCAACAGCGCACCAAGTCGGCATGGTCGCCACCCACTGGAATAAGGGTTGGATCATCGAAAACAACATCATCCACGACTCGCGCTGCAATGGCATTACCCTCGGCAAAGAAGCAGCTACCGGACACAACCTCGAACGCACCCAACCCGATAAAAATGGGACACTCCACTACATCGAAGTTATTTTCCGTGTCCTGCAAAAAGGTTGGAACAAGGAAAATATCGGGAGCCACATCATTCGTAACAACATCATTTACAACTGTGAACAAACAGGCATTTGCGGCAGTATGGGCTGTGCCTTCAGCCTCGTGGAAAACAACCACATCTACAACATCTGGACACAACGACAGTTCTCCGGGGCAGAAATTGCCGGTATCAAATTCCATGGAGCCATCGACACCACCCTCCGTAACAACCACATTCACCAGGTAGGCCGGGGTATCTGGCTAGACTGGATGTCTCAGGGAATTCGCGTTAGTGGAAACATCCTCTACAATAACACGATCGAGGATCTCTTTTTAGAAGTCAACCACGGTCCTGGGCTCATCGACAACAACCTCATGCTGTCGCCCCGGAACCTCTCGGATATGTCGGAAGGGTATGCCTTCGTTCACAACTTCTTTGGCGGAAGCAACATTCTGCGAGCCGAGCATGGACGCTTTACCCCGTATCACCTTGGCCACTCAACGGAAGTCAAAGGTTTCCACATCACACTTGGAGGCGATTCCCGTTATTACTACAACATCTTTGCGCCACTGCACGGCCAACAATCGACGGGACTAGAAACCATCCGAAAGTTTCCTTACCCCTCTGTATTCCAGGGCAACCTCTACTTCGCCGGTCTTAAACCCATTCCTGGTGAAATCGAATCCATCGAAACATCCCTTCAGGCAAAAGACATCAAACTGCAATTCGACCAAACTCAGACTTTGACCTCGATCACCCTCCCCTGGAACAACGCTATTCAGTTGAAAAACCATCCTCAGGTTACAACTCAGTTGTTGGGCCGTTCTCGCATGACTAAATGCCTGTACGAAAATCCTGATTCGACACCAATCACTATCTCGACTGACATGTTTGGGCTCGAGCGTTCGGCTACCCCCTGCGTACCCGGGCCGTGGCATCAACTAACTCCGCAAAAAACGATCACTTTGCCAAAAATCCCGTAATTTCTCCTTTTACCATTTAATCTTTAACAATTTATGCCATGAAGCATTCATTTGTAGCCCTCTCAATCGGCCTTTTATCCAGCCTTGTCGTTTACGCGGCAGAACTCCACGTCTCCCCCTCGGGAAATGACAACAATCCTGGAACCCTACAAGCCCCTATTAAAACAATCAACGCCGCCGCTCAAAAAGCACATCCAGGCGACGTCATCACCGTCCATGCCGGAGTCTATCGCGAACAAGTCAATCCTCCCCGGGGAGGAACTTCCCCAGAACAACGCATCACCTACCAAGCCGCTCCCGGTGAAAAAGCTGTCATCAAAGGCTCTGAAGTCGTCAAAGGCTGGACGAAAGCCGCCGAGCCCAATGTTTGGAGCGTCAAAATTCCACATTCGTTTTTCGGGCGTTACATGCACCCGTTTCGGCAGTTCATTGAAGGCGATTGGTTCCACAACCACGGACGCATGCATCACACCGGAGCTATCTTCATCGATGGGCAAGCCTTGTTTGAAGTACCCACCAAAGCCCAGGTTCTCAATCCGAAACCATTGAAACATGCCATCTTCCCTCAAGATTCCCTGCGTACCTGGTATGTAGAATCCGACAATGAAGGGATCACGCTTTGGATCAACACTCAAGGAAAAGACCCCAATGCTACGATGACTGAAATCACCACGCGTTCCTCATGTTTTTATCCGGAGGACGAAGGCGTCAACTACATCACGCTGAAAGGATTTGAAATCTGCCAGGCAGCCACCCAGTGGGGGGCCCCTACTGCTCACCAAGTCGGTATGGTGTCCACACACTGGAATAAAGGGTGGATCATCGAAGACAACATCATTCACGATTCCCGCTGTAATGGCATTACCCTCGGCAAAGAAATTGCCACCGGACACAACCTCGAATGCAACGAAACCGATAAAAATGGTACAGTCCATTACATCGAAGTCACCTTCCGCACGTTGAAAAAAGGTTGGAACAAAGAAAACATCGGTAGCCATATCGTCCGCAACAATGTGATCTACAACTGTGAACAAACAGGCATTTGCGGCAGCATGGGCTGTGCCTTTAGCACGATTGAAAACAACCATATCTACAACATCTGGACACAACGTCAATTCGGCGGTTTTGAAATCGCCGGCATCAAATTCCATGCAGCCATCGACGTCACCATCCGTAACAACCACATCCACCAAGCTAGCAAAGGGATATGGCTCGACTGGATGGCACAGGGCATTCGCGTCTCCTGTAACCTGCTTTACGACAATGACCAACAAGATCTTTTCCTCGAAGTTGACCACGGTCCCGGCCTCATCGACAACAACATTATGCTGTCGCCTCAAAACGTCTTAGCTGTTTCAGAAGGTTATGCCTTTGCTCACAATTTCTTTGGCGGAACGATCGCGCCACAACCCGATCACAGCCGGGCTACGCCTTACCATCTCAATCACTCGACCTCAATCAAAGGCTATGAGATCATCCGGGCTGGCGATGATCGTTTCTATTATAACATCTTCGCCCCACTCCACAAACAGGCATCTACCGGTTTGGAACGCCTGGCCAACTATCCTTATCCATCAACCATCAAAGGTAATCTCTACTTTGCCGGACTCAAACCGGTCCCGGGCGAAACCGATGCCATCGAAACCCAATTGCAAGCACCAAACGTTCAACTGCAATTCGATGCAAATCGTCAACTTACCTCAATTACTCTGCCTTGGGACAACGCTATTCAACTAAAGAATTTACCAATGGTAACCACGCAATTGTTAGGCCGTACTCGGATTCCCAAGTGTCTATACGAAAATCCCGATTCTACCCCGATTGTCATCAATACCGATATCGAAAGTAACGCCCGTCCAACAGATCGATGCATTCCGGGCCCAGTTGGAACAATCGCTCCAGGTAAATCCATCAAGCCCGCCGAAATCATCAAATAAATTCCATCCTTACCACCATGAAAACCACACTCACCTCGTTTCTGGCGTTATCTGCCATGTGTACGAGTTCACTGTTGGCGCTGGATTATCAGTGGCAGACCAAATACATGACGCTCTCCGTCAACGACAAAGGTTACATCGTCAAGATGGTCGACAAAACGGATTCCGTCAACTACTCCCCGGAAAAGTACCAATCTCCCATCATGAATCTCTCACAGGGAGAAAAGTACATTCACCCAACTAAGGCTAGTTACGATGCCACCACCGGCAAATTAACCCTCACCTACGAAAATGGCTCAGTCGCCGTCGTCAAAGTCAATGTTAAGGATTCTTACATTCGCCTTGAACTCGAATCGCTTGCGCCTCGCAATGGAATTGACCACATTGTCTGGGGACCATACAACACGACCATTTCTCAAACGATTGGAGAAATCATTTCCGTCGTCCGCAATGGGAAATTTGCCATTGGCATCATGGGATTAGACGACAATACGACAAGTGGTCCCCCTTGCGATGGTGAAATGTACCAACTCTGTTACATCATCCACTCGCCCGATCCTAAGAAGTACCCCTTACCGCCTAATCTGAAGGAAGGGCAACGATTCCGCATTGGTGGCGATGGTATCAATGATGTCGCTTTCTATTCCCACCCCGAAGAATACTTTCGTTATCTGTCAGGTAATGGGGCTGCCCTGGAACCCGAATTCGGTTCTTCCATCGTCATGCATTCGCGTGACAGATCAGTCCCCAAAACCATTTTGTACCCGAAATTCAATGATTTTCCCTCAGTCAAAGCGCCACGGCATCTCGTTTTGGAACAAGTTGATGAAGACTACATCGGCTCAGCCATTGCTTTCTACGGCTGTCCGGACGACAAAGGGTTAAACGTCATCGAGCAAATTGTCAAAAACGAAGGACTGCCCTACATCACACGAGACGGCAAATGGATCAAAGATCCATCGACATTCCGCACTGACATTGCTTGGCGAGGCCCACATGATAAATTGCTGGAATACGCACTTCAATTGAATATCAAGGGAGTCCAAGACGAAGGATTAGGAGAGTACTACGTCAATCCGGCAAACCGTTGGGCTGGCAAACAAGTCACCTTAAACGGTAAAAAAGTACCCATCAGCGAATACACCAAACAACTGAATCAACACGGCATCGCGTACGGTCTGCACACCTTAACATTGTTCTTGCAACCCCATTGCAGCGATGTTGCACCAGTTCCCAGCCAAGATCTCTGCACGGTATTGACAACTAAACTCACCAAAGCAGCTGGCCCAACGGATACCAACTTGCAGGTGGAAGAAGTCAGCTTCCTCAACGAAAAAGGAGCTTGGGACGACAACCACACCAATGTCCTGCGTATTGGTACAGAGCTCATCACCTATGAAGGAGTCACCACCGAAAAGCCCTACACGCTCACTGGAGTCAAGCGCGGCGCCTACCGAACTGAAGCAACTTCGCACTGGCCGGGGGAAGAAGTGGCCAAGTTGCAGATCAACTGTTACCACGGGTTCGTACCCAATTTGAAACTTCAGGATCAATATGCCGATTACTACGCAAAATGGCTCATCGATGGCGGAATGAACTACATCGACTTCGATGGATTCGAAAGTTTCACTTACCAAGGGCATGGTCAGTATTCATTCAAGCGTTTCTTGCGCCAACTCTTCGACAAATACCACAAGATGGGTGGCTCCTATCTGCGAGTTATGGGCTCCTGTGTCTTTGAGGGCAACTGGCATTACATGAGCGTTTGTAACGTAGGCGGCGGCAACCACATGTTCAACCCCGTCACCAACAAATGGGGGATCGAAGGTAAAGACATTCGTTATGCTTTCACCGGCAGTTATTTCCCCTGTACGTTCGGCATCCAAAACTTCTCGCCCTCTTGGGATGTGCAAATCATTGAGAACCTGCAATCGAAGGCCATAGCATGGGATGCCACCTACATGTTAGGGCTCAGTCAACAAGCGGTGGAAGCCAACCCCAACAAGGATGCTCTTTTCAAAGCATTCCGCACCTGGGAAGACGCTCGAATCGCCAATATTTTTCCTCGCGAACTCAAACTCGAAATGCGAAAGGAAGAAAACCGTTACCATCTCGAACAACAAGACGCCAATACCTGGACCTTGTACGACGTAACGCCCGACAACTCCTTCACCAATCCCAGAGTCCTAAAACGCCCGCAATAATCTCCCTTTTTCTTTTCTTCTCCATACAACCTACTCTGCCTCCGATGAAACCCTATCTCTTCACCTCTCTGTTCCTTGCCCTGGCCAGCCTCAGTGCCCAAGCAGCGGTCAAGCCCATCGTTACGTACGATTTCGGCCGTTCCGGTAATGTTACTTATGCTCAGGCTCCAGAGTCCATCGTTTCACCTAACAACGGTCCCTCCTTGTCAGCTGTTGGGAAACCAGTTTTTTACGCGGATGCGCCTGCCGATCAGGCCATCCGCGGAGAAGGCAGTATTTTGTTCCAACAAGATACTGGCTACATGGCACAGGCCAACTGGCCCTCTCCATCCGGCAACCGTCTTGTCGAACTCTGGGTCAACCCCCAAACCCTTCCCTCTGGCAACCAGTGGGGCTCCGTCGTCTCAGATGGCCAAGGTGACCAGGGATATGAACTCGGCATCTGCAATGGACAATGGACAATAACTGCCAAAGGCAAACAAACCACCATCGAGGTTGCCCGCCCCGGGGAATGGGTCCATCTAGCCATTGTCGTACAACAAGGGCGAGGCGAAATCTACCTAAACGGCGCCAAGAAAGTGTCGTTTGAGGCGCCCTCTACTCTCTCTCGGCATTTTACATTGGCAACAGACCAACAACAAAAACGCCCCGGTTTTATCGGGATGATTCACGAAGTCCGCGTATGCACATTCGATAACGGGGCTTTCCAGGCAAACGGCGATTTGAGTTTCTCGGCAAAAACAGTCAGTCCAAGTTCACGCCAGCGTTTGGACCAGCGGAAACAACTCATCCAAAAACTCACGAGCCCAGGCCCCCATCAAGAAATCACTGCTACTTTCCCCAACCAAATTCGTTCCGAAGACTGGCTCATCTCCTCCAATTTGCCTAAATGCAAACTGCTTGTTCAGCCCTCCAGTAACCAAACTTCAACGCAATTCCAACTCACCAATGGTCTTATCTCTCGTACCTTTTACCTAGGGGACAACGTCGCCTGTATCAGCTACAAAAACCTTTCGAACGGTGCTGAGTATATTCGTGCCGTCAAACCCGAGACCCGTATCAAAATCAACGGAACCTGGTATGAAGTCGGCGGTTTGAAAAACCAACCGGAACAATCCTATTTGCTGGAAGAATGGCTCCCAAACATGCGTTCCAATGACAAAGCCTTCCAACTAGTATCTGTCGAAACAGCCTCTCCCATTAAGAGATACGATTGGAAGCAAAAGTTCAATGCACAACCCGTTTCTTGGCCGCCCAAAGGACTGCGACTCATCATGCGGTATGTTCCCACGGAACAAATTCCCCAACTGAAAGATGTTAAAGTCGCCGTGCATTATGAAATCTACGAAGGAATCCCCGTCATTGCCAAATGGGTAGAAGTCGAGAATTCCTCTGAAACCAACTTAATAATCAATGAAATCGAATGTGAAGTGTTGGCCGTCAACCAAGACCAGCGCGACCATATGCACGTCGAAAGCGATTTTTCCTTTGCTCTGGTCAATGGCGACCTCAGAGGCAGCGCCCTCATGCATTTTCGAGGGACACCCAAACCCTATCAAGCCGGAGGCAGTACGACGCTTTGGACTGTCGACCCAGATTACCACACTTGGGCTACCCACAACCAGGCGGAAGATGCCTTTCTCGGCTTTCAACACCGTAACATGTTGCTCAGTCGCCTGCCCGTCGGCCCGGACACCGTCGTCAATGCCAAGCGCCCATTTAAGTCTTTCATCACGTTCGAACTCCTTCACGACAGTGATGACCGTGAACGCCAAACACTCGGTCACCGACGCATGTATCGAACTTTAGCTCCGCAAACGACTGAATCGCTCCTCACCGGCGGCATCACCTCAAACAACCCTGAAGTTTTGAAACAATTCATTGACCAGATGGCCGAACTCGGTTTGGAACGCCTCGATATCATGGCCTGGGTCGGGTTGCAACACGACAACTTGGATCCTAAGTACGTCGCCTTCTGGAAAGACATTGTCGACTATGCCAAAGCCCGCAACATTATCGTTGGCGGTTATGAACTGCAAGTTGCTTCTCGCAGTCGCGGCAACGACGTCAACTGCATCCACCCAGAGACAGGCAAGCCGGGGTCGTTGTTTGGGCAAAGCGTCTGCGTTGCCAGCTCGTGGAAAGATACGTACTTCCCCAAAATGTGGAAGTTCTTCGACGAAACAGGCATCCGCAGTTTCAACATGGATGGACCATACCATGGCGATGTCTGCGCGGCGACAAATCACCCGCATCATCGCGGACTCAACGACTCGCAATGGGAACAATGGAAAACCTACGTCGAAGTACTTCACGAGTTGCAACGCCGCAATATTTTTATTCCCATTCCCGATTGGTATTTTATGAACGGACAATGCGCAACAGGCATGGGTTACCGAGAAGCCAGCGCCAACCTGACACCGCAGCAGCAGATGTTGCTAGGTCGACAATACATCTACGACGGAACATGGCATAAATTGCCAACCATGGGTTGGATGACTCTGCAACTTGTCGGTTTCTACACGAACGATCCGCGCGTGGGTCTCGAGCCGTTAGAGAAAAATCTGGATCGCTATGAGCAGCAACTCATCCAATATTTAGCCAGCGGCTGCATGTTGACCATCCGTGGTAACAGGCTCTATGATTCCCCTAAAACTAAACAAATGGTCAAAAAATGGATCGATTGGTACAAAGAGCACCGTCCTATCCTATCGTCGGAAATCATCCACGTCAGCCGCCCCACTGGGCGCGATCTAGACTGCATCATGCACGTCAACCCTTTCTTAGAGGAAAAAGGCATGGTCGTCGTCTTCAATCCCACTAATCGAGCCATAACTAAGACGATAACACTCCCACTTTATTATACGGGGTTAAAAGGCCAAGCCACTGTCGTCAATGCTGCCGGGCAATCTCAGAAACTTCCTATGAACGACAAACAAGAAATCTATCTTAAGGTTTCAATTCCTCCCCAAGGCACGTCATGGTTCGTCATCAAATAGTCATAGCAACTCTGTTGGCTCTAACAATAGGAATCTTTGCTTGCGCTCAAGAACGAGTCAATTGGTTGTCTCCGCAAACAATGTCAACGGATTCTATTGCCAAGAATCCTGATCTCGATTCCATATTGAGTCCATTCGGCGGTTCTCTTCGTCTGTTGGAATGTATCTATCATCAGGCATCCCTCCAATCGGTGCAACCCATTGCCCCGAAATCAAAAAATTGGGATTGGCAAATTGAGTCCCGTACCCTCTCGTCAAAAGATGTCGGCAAAGGTATCGAACTCACATTAACAGTAAAACGCACCGGCCCATCTATCCAATCAGCAGGCCTTGCCTTGATGTTGCCATTCACCCAATGGGCGGAAACCCACTATGTGATGGCGCCTGCCTCCGTATACAATGGCAATCGCAACCGCATCGTTACCCGACCCTATGCCCAAGGGCTAGACCGCAGCGACCTGTACCGCAAAGATCTGCCCCAAACAACGGTTGATCTCCCCCGCCTCTCCCCTTGTGGGGAGAAAACCTCACGTTTCGAAATACGTACCTGTAATACAACGACTCCTGCCCTATGCTTTTGGGATCGCAACATCCAACAAGGATTTATTATCCTGGCAGAGCAAGGCATCACTCACAACGGGCAAGTAATCGACCATGGGCTCATTATCGAAGAGAATGCCGACCGTAACCAGGCCGCGCTTGTGATTTCCTTTCCGGGAGTCCGCGACAAAAAGCCAGAATTTATCGGGTTCAGTGCCAGTCCAGATCGTGGCATCACCTGGGACCCTGGCGACTCCTATACGATACGTTTGCATCTGTATCGTTTTCCAACTCGACACATTCCGGAATTTCTAGATCGCTTCATGACTGTCAGGAAGAGTTTGACAGGAACCAATACCCCACGGAACCTCTACCCTAAGTCAGAAGTTCTCAAACTTATGGTTAAAAACATCGATAGGCGTTTTTGTGTGAATGGCAACAACAAGTTTTATTGTCCGGAAAATGCGGAATGGATTTCGTACGGCTGGGTAGGTGGCCTGATGAATACGTTTCCTATATTGGCATTAGGCGACCAGGAACACCGCAATCAAGTAAGAACTACCTTCGATTTCGGTCTCTCTCTCGGACAAGGAAAATCCGGATATTTTTTCGGTGCGTTAGATAAAACAGGCCAACCTTTTGGTCGAGAAGGGTATCCTGAAAACGCGCATATTGTACTGACTCGTAAAAATGCCGATGTGTTGTACTGGATGCTCAAGCAGATGATGCTCATGAAACAACAGGGACATGCCATCAAACACGAATGGGAACAATCCGTCCGACGACTCGCTGACGCCTTCGTTCGCACCTGGAAACAAGAAGGCCAATGGGGTAACTTCGTTGATAATCAATCAGGACGCATTGTCGTCTACAATACTTCTGGCGGAGTCATGGCTATCGCTGGCTTAGCCCTCGCCTCACAATACTTCCAATACCCCGAATATTTAACTATTGCTCTACAAGCCGGAGAATACTATTACCGCCAGTTCCGGGAAACGGGCATGACCACGGGGGGCTGCGCCGACATCCTGCAAAATGCTGATTCTGAAACCGCTATCGCCCAAACAACGGCTTTCATGACGCTCTACGAAATTACCAACAACCCTCAATGGTTGAACTATTGCCAAGAATCAGCGGCGCTTGTATCTACTTGGGTCGTTTCTTATGATTATGTGTTGCCCCCCCAAACTCCATTGGCTAAACATGGCGCTCAATTGTCCGGTTCGGTCTGGGCTAGTACACAAAATAAACACGGTGCTCCTGGATTTTGTACTCAGTCAGGAGACGTTCTGTTCCGGTTATACCGTAAAACCGGTGACCGTCGCTATGCTGACTTGTTGCGCGATGTCATTCATGCCCATGCCGAGGGGATACAACCAACCGGTTTCATCTCTGAACGCCTAACCTACTGCGACGCCGACAGTCGTGGGGCCTGGGAAGGACGAACCGGATGGACCGAAACCAATGGGGCTATGATGGCTATCGAAATTCCAAGTATTTACATTTGCCTCGATCGCCAGGAATTGTATTGTTTCGACAGTGTTAAGGCTACACTCGTGAAACAGACTGAACACTCAACAATACTCGAAATGACGAATCCCACAAGTTACACGGCTGAAGTCTCAGTAATGGCGGAAACCTCCGCTGAAGCTCAACGTATGCTCCCTGTTATCGCTTTCCCTCAATGGAAACGCATTCGCGTGCCTGCTGGGCAAACTATCCGAATCTCTGTAACCCAATTGGGCACAATTCAGTTTCAACATTGATTTTTCTTATAATTTATCCATTGATCTTGTCATGAACAAACTCATTTTGGCCCTAATAACCGGTACATTCAACCTGGCTACAGCCATGGCATGGAGCCCCGACAATGGTAACGGCACGTTTACCAATCCGCTCATGTGGGGTGATTGGCCTGACCCCGATGTTATTCGAGTCGGCGACGATTTCTACATGGTGTCTACCAGCATGCACTACGTACCAGGCGTTCCCATTGCTCAATCAAAAGACCTTGTCAACTGGAAGATTGTCGGATACGCAGTCGATCGCTACTCTGAAGACCCTCGTTACGACATGAAGGGCGGAACACTGTACCTCAACGGCGCCTGGGCCAGCTCTATCCGTTTCCACAACGGAAAATTTTACGTAGCCTTCTGCACTCCGTACGGTCAAGGCACTGACAAAGGACACTTCAGTATTTGCATTGCCGATCGTCCGGAAGGACCCTGGGAAAGGACAATTTTCCCTGAATATTTATACGATCCAGGGTTGTTTTTCGACGATAATGGCAAGGTCTATGTCGTACATGGCCAACATACGCTCTACATCACCGAATTGAATGCCGACGCTAAATCCGTCAAAGGAAAATCCGTCAAAATTTGGGATAAAGGGTTTGTTAACAGCACGACTCTCGGCGGCGGATTCGGTTTGGAAGGTTCGCATATGTACAAAATCAACGGCAAATATTACATCACCTGTCCAGCTGGTGGCACCCAGGGATGGCAAATCTGCCTAAGGTCTGACAATATTTACGGCCCGTACGAACACAAGCTCATTATGGACGACGATAGTTCGTATCCTGGCAATGGCCTGCACCAGGGCGGTATGGTTCAGTTGAAGAATGGCGACTGGTGGTTCATCATCATGCAAGATCGCGGGCCAATCGGTCGCGTTCCCTGTCTGGTTCCTGTTACTTGGACCGATGGATGGCCCATGCTTGGCAGTAACGGCAAAGATGCCATTACATATTTTAAACCTAAGGTCGACGGCAAACACAAAATCCAAGTGCCCGATACTTCCGACCATTTTGATGATCGGAAACTGGGGCTCCAATGGCAATGGAATCATAATCCGGACAATGAACAATGGTCACTTACGGAACGCCCGGGATTCATGCGCTTGAAAGCCCTCTTGGCCCCCCAATTGCTCGAAGCTCGCAATACGTTGACCCAGCGCGTACAAGGCCCTAGTTCCGAAGGATCGGTCGAAATCCACTTACAGGGGCTTAAGGACGGCAATGTCGCCGGATTCGGCATATTCCAGAAACCCTATGCTTTTGTAGGAGTTGTACAAGATGGTACTAAACGGCAACTTGTGCAGTGCATCAATGGAAAAATTGCCGAAGTTCTAGATCCTGACTTCAAACACGACAAGTTATGGGTTCGTGCGCGTGTGACTGATCGGGAATTTAAAGCAACGTTTTTCTATAGTACTGACGGTATCCACTACACCCCTGTCAAGCAGGCATTAACGATGGGGCTGGGATTCAGTTGGACGGCAAATCGCTACGCACTGTTCAACTACACAACGAAAACTGAAGGAATCGGCGGTTATGCCGACTTCAATTGGTTTTGCTTTACCGACAAATAACCCACATATGCAGTTATCTGGATTAAGCCGTGTCTCTCGAATTGTTTTTCTAACGCTAGCATTGTCAGTAGGGGGCGACAACACGAGCTTCGCGGTAGAAAATAAACCGGTTGACTATGTGCGACCACAAATTGACACTCGTAAATCGCGCTGGTTTTACTTTTCCTCGGCGTCGCGCCCGTTTGGCATGGTCAGTTTAAGCCCCGATACTCAAACTCGAGGAAGCTGGAATTCGGGGTACTTGTACGACAAGCTTCACATCCAGTGTTTCAGTCACATCCACTGTTGGCAACTTGCCGGAGTCCCAGTCATGCCCACGACGGGACCTATTCTGGGCCACCTGGGTTTCAAAGCCTGTCAGTCGCCATTTTCTCATAGTAATGAGACGGTTTCGCCCGGTTATCACAAAGTTGTATTAGACCGCTATGGAATCACTGTCGAATTGACATCAACGTCGCGCGTTGGAATGCATCGTTACACATACCCAAAAGGACAAGACGCCAACGTTATGTTCGATGTCGGAGCATTTCTGGCACACGGTAAGATCTCAAAAGCTTCGTTCCGCCAAGTTTCAGCTACAGAGTTAGCCGGTTATTCGGTACTCGCACCCACAAGCAGGCGTCAAAAACCACTCACTGTTTATTATGTCGCACAATTCAACCAGCCCATTGTAACATGCGGAACCTGGAAACCCATCAATGGTAAGAAAACTCTCGTCGATGCCTCTGCCCAAGAAGGCAAGGATATTGGCGGATATGTTAGTTTCGGGGATCTGAAAGGAACCCCCCTGCTCATGAAAGTCGGTATCTCTTACGTCAGCGAAGAGCAAGCTAAACTTAACTTGGTCTCCGAACTTAACCACTGGAACTTTGACCGAGTCGTCCAAGAATCCCGCAACGACTGGAATCAGGAACTTGGCAAAATCAAGGTCGAAGGTGGCTCCACCTCAGAACGTATCAAATTCTACACAGACCTTTGGCATTCCCTTCTCGGTCGCCATACATTCTCGGATGTCAACGGAAAATACGTCGACAATACTGGATCCAAACCGCAAATCCGCCAAGTCCCGTTAAAAAATGGAACCCCCGTGCGAAATACTTACAATTCCGATGGATTCTGGGGGGCTGAATTTAACCTAAATATTTTGTGGTCTCTCGCCTATCCTAAGGTATTGAGCGATTTTGTTTCAACGATGGTCGATTACTATCGCAACGGAGGCCTCATCGCCCGCGGACCCAGCGGGGGCAACTACACCTACGTCATGGTTGGCGATACAACAATTCCTCTGATTGCAGCAGCCTACAATAAGGGAATCCGTGACTTCGATATCCAGGGAGCTTATGATGGCTCTCTCAAAAATTCGGAATCTGGCGGCATCCGAGACCACGCTGGATACGAATTGAACCCTAACTGTTATATGGAATGGTACGCGACCCACGGTTACGTACCCGAAGGATTGCCAGGCAAAGGTGGCCACCGTGAAGGTTGCGCCATGACTCTCTACTTTGCCTATCAAGATTGGTGCATGGCCCAATTTGCTCAAGCCATAGGCCAACGGGAAACTGCTGAAAAATATCTCAAACGCTCGTTCAATTACCGAAACGTATTCGATCCTTCAGTCGGGTGGATGCGTCCCAGAAACCAGGACGGATCGTGGCTAACGCCCTTTGCTCCAACGGGCAAAGGTTTCAATATGCCCGGCTTTGTTGAATCTAATTCAGCCATCTTCACCTATTACGTCCCTCATAACGTCCCCGATCTCATCACCCTCCTCGGGGGAAACCGCGCGTTCATCGACAAACTCAACGAACAATTTGAAAAAGCCGCCCCCAAGCGCTTTATCACCCCCCATGGGGCCCACGCAGGGAATTGGGTCGATTACGAAAACCAACCGTCGCTGCATATGGCTCATCTCTTTAGCCATGCAGGCGCCCCTTGGCTGACACAATACTGGGTGCGTCGCATCAAACAAGAAGTATTTGGCGATATCACTCCCTATGGAGGATACAACGGCGATGAAGATCAAGGGCAAATGGGCGCTTATGGCGTATTGACAGCAATAGGGCTTTTCGACATCCAAGGAGGTGCTGCTGTCAATCCAAGTTACGAAATTACCACGCCGCTTTTTGACAAAGTTGTCATCACTCTCGACAACCGCTATTATCCTGGTCAACATTTTGTCATCGAAACCCTCAATAACAAACCTGGCAATATCTACATCCAACGAGCCGAACTCAATGGGAAACCCTGGAATTCGTTCCGTATCCCGCATTCCGAATTGATCAAAGGTGGCAAGCTCATTCTCGAATTAGGTAACCAACCTAACAAATCTTGGGGCATCCAATAATGACCCGCCTGTATGCAAGGCGTTACTATGGAGTTGACCTGCTTCCTCCCTTAATAATGCGAACATGATTAAGACTTGCTCCTTTTTAGGGACTTGCCTTACTCTTTGGTCGATGATTCCTGGGATTCCGCCGCGCGCTTGGGCGCAAATTGACACTTCGGCGCTCCGACACAATTTGAACGTTGTTCGCCGTGTGATGCCAGACATGCAATTGATGGCTATCGTCAAAGCAGAAGCTTATGGCCACGGGTTGGAAGGAGTTGCGCGAGCGTTAGACGACGAAGGGTGCGCGTTTTATGGAGTCGCTACCGTACACGAAGCTGATCGTATACGCCAAGCAGGTTGCCAAACATGCCCATTCATTTTGGGTCCCTGTTTCCCTGACGAACGGGAACCTATCGTTCAAAATGGCTGGCGTACAGCACTGTCAAGTCTCGAGGAGGCTAACCACTTTAATTCTCTTGGCCAACTCTATAACAAGCAGGTCCACACCCATATCTGCATTGATACCGGCATGGGCCGCAGCGGATTCCTCCCCAACGAACTCCAGGGGCTGATGGAGAAATTGCGTGCGTTCCCTTACCTTCATCTTGAAGGGATTTTCTCTCATCTCTCGGCTGCATCTGTGGATCTAACGTTTACGCACCAGCAAATCCAGTCATTCACGAATGGTGTTCAAGAACTGTCTCGATCTCAGGCTTTTGACTACAGGCATATCTGCAGCAGCTCTGCTGTATTCAATTATCATGTCCCTGTCTCCAACATGGTGCGTCTCGGGCGTTTGCTGTACGGATACTCGCCCATGCCGTCGCCTTACAACAAGGAACTGCGTCCGACGATGACGCTCCTCAGTCGGGTCACTATTGTCCGTACTCTTCCTGGGAACCACGGTGTCTCCTACAACCATTGTTACATCACTCAAGGATCAACCAAAGTCGCTACGATAGGTATTGGGTTCGCCGACGGTTACCTCCACTACTTGTCCAATAAAAATTCCCGCGTCTACGTCCATGGCCAATATTGCCCAGTCCTGGGTCGCGTCACCATGGACCAAATCATGGTCGATGTCACCTACCTAAAAGAAGAAATTCAACCCGGCGACATTGTCGAAATTATGGGGCCCAACGTCAGTTGGATAGAATTGACCGACCGAGCCAACACGATCCCTAGCAACGTGCTCACCAGCATTGGCTCCCGTGTCCAGCGCGTTTATGTATAACGCCTTGCTAGAAGACAAACTGCAGAAAATTGTACTTACCTCCCTAAACAGATCACTTTACTATTGATCTCAGGCTGGTTTTGGGCATGATTCAAACACAATTTTAGTTATGCCCTTCTTGGAATTTACTATTTCTGGTTTTCCCGTTTCCCGAGTTCAGCTTGCTATGGAGGAAGGATACTGTGCTCATGTGGGTCGTGCGGAATCGGCGGATATTTGCATCCCTGATCCCTCTGTTTCATCTACGCATGGTCTATTAACGCGAGTTTTGGGGGGCTATATGCTAACGGACGAAGGCTCCACCAACGGCATCGTTTACCAAAGTCAGCGCGTTTTACAACTAATGCTGAATGAGCCCATTGAATTCTACCTGGGAAGTGTCAATATCCATTTTTCGACATCTCCTGAAGAAATAGCTCAATTCAAACAAGAAAAAGCGACAAGGAAAGAACAGGAATTTGTCGACCTCAACGATCTGCACCTGGACAATTTACCTCCTGCTGCCAGCAATGATGGCATTCCGGTTCAACCGAGGCGTATCAATACAGCTCCCGCCGTTCTCGGCATTCGCCTGCCTGATATCGACGCTCAACATCCCGAATTAGGCCAGTTGCACTATGCCTCTCATGTCTCCAAAAACGATGAACCTGAGGCCCCTGCTACGACTGCGCCGTCTGAATCATGGCTTTCGAGAAATAGCAACTATCCTATCATGGTTGCCTACGCAATCATCATGTTCGTCTTGGGCATGGGGACAGGCGTTACTTATCAATATTACCTCAATACTGGAGAACTGCTTCCTATGGAATTGCTCGGCATCCATTCTCCTAAACAAACGCTCATGCTTCACAAAAAACAAGCCCAAGACGAATTAAAAAAAGCTCAGGACGCTCGAACGGCAGATCGCAAACAACCTTAACCTTTCAGCCTAGTTTGCCTGTGTATGAGATGAAACGTCATCTCTCTCTGCCAACTAGTAATTGAACAAGCTTTGAGGCCTATAGAATAGCGTCTCTTTGTAAATTTGTTGGCGCCGCTCAATTTCCTGTGAAAATTTCCCATTGAAACGCATTTCTATGAGGAAAATGTTAATGGTATTGTCATACAGGATTGAGCGGAACACGTTTGTCTTTAATATACTACGTATCGTGTCGCAGCAAGCCCCTTAAAGGGATTATTGCCATCTCGACCGTGTCCTATGCGCCTTTACCGGACATGAATATTATACTTCAAAATCTGTCATGAGAGACGATAAAAACACAAAATCACAACAAGGATTTTTACTTCATTGACGTAGTTATAGTAAATGAATCCATCGCCTTCTCTGTCCTCCGATTTGATTGTCTCACGTAAGAAGCCTACGTAAAACCATGTTTTAACTGTTATACAAACAAAATCTTCTAGCAAGTTATATTACAGTCCCCAGATTCTCAGTTATCTCATTCTATTGTATGGCAAAAAGGCAATAATCAAAATGATTATTCGCCATTAATCTATTAATATATTGATATATAACATAATTTTGTGATTAACCACAAGATAAAGCCGTCGATCTTGCAATTAGACATTTTTTGATTGACTACTTGTCATTGTTTTATACGTTGTTATATGACAATAATCTCGCCATGAATTATAACATGATTTTATCCCGATCGTTCTATCGGACAAAGAGCCGGAAGCCCATTCCGGGATTTGCCCTGATTGCGACCATTACGCTCATGGTGCTGTTGGCTCTGCT
>CASFPZ010000009.1 GCA_949296365.1 uncultured Akkermansia sp.
TATTTTACACATAATTATAACATATAACGGCTACGAATAAAAGGATAAAAACCATTGATTATGTGTATGTTTGGCCTTACATTGCTGTCAAAGATGGGAGAGCAAATAAATAATTTTCCCGTTAGTTTAAGACGGGAAAAGAATACGGAAGGGAGACACTACATACCAACAAAGCACTGCCCCTTCATGTTCAGTCTATTTTCCAACAGACAACACGATCTATTTACATGTTTTTTGGGAAAATCGAATTTTCCACGGAAAATATCTTGACATCCCCTACATCTCCGTGCTAGCCTGTGTGCGCCGCTTAGTGACCAGTTCGTCTAGAGGCCTAGGACTCTCGCCTTTCACGTGAGCAACACGGGTTCGAATCCCGTACTGGTTGCCAAGATTATTTGTTTATTTTTGCAAAAGCTCCGAAGTTTCGGAGTTTTTTGTTTTTAAGTTTAGAAAATTGTTTGTACGCAGGTCAATTTCAGGGAATTCGGGAGATCATTTTCGAATTGGTCTTATTGAATATCGACGACCTGAAAACCAGCTTCTGTCACGGTCTTTTTCAATTGCTCGTCCAAGACTTCTTGTGACGCCATGACAGTTGCTTGTTTTGCGGCCAGATCGACAGATACGCGATGTACGCCTGGTAAGGCCCGAAGCGCTTGTTCGACCTTACTGGAACAATGGTTGCAATGCATCCCCTCGATCCCTATCGTGCGAACCCTACCAGTTGGAGCCAGAAGAGACAGAGGCTTGAGGTTGGATTTCGACGACCTGGAAACCAGCTTCTGTCACAGCTACTTTCAATTGTTCATCCGAGACATCTGGTGACGACACGACAGTTGCCAGTTTCGCGGCCAGATCGACAGATACGTGATGTACGCCTGGTAAGGCCCGAAGCGCTTGTTCGACCTTACTGGAACAATGGTTGCAATGCATCCCCTCGATCCCTATCGTGCGAACCCTACCAGTTGTGAGCCGACGCCACTGAGCATATCGACACATTGGAGCCAGAAGAGACAGAGCTTTGTTGAGGCGGCTCAGTCTGATACTTTGGAGAAAACTTACGAAGCCTTAAGGCATTCGTCACAACGCTCACCGAGCTGAAGCTCATCGCAGCGGCAGCGATCATCGGGTTCAACATGACCCCCCAGAGGCCATAAAAGACACCAGCCGCAACGGGAATGCCAATGCAATTGTAAAAGAAAGCCCAAAACAAGTTTTGTTTAATGTTACGCATCACAGCCCTGCTCAATTGAATCGCCGCGGCTACGTCCAGCAAATCATTTTTCATCAGGACAATATCGGCGGAATCAATGGCGATATCCGTTCCAGCGCCAATTGCAATGCCAACATGAGCACGAGCCAGAGCCGGAGCATCGTTAATGCCGTCGCCCACCATAGCGACCTGTTTACCTTGTTCCTGGAGTTTACGAACGACAGCATCTTTATCGCTTGGCAACACATCTGAGACGACCTGCTGAATACCCGCCTGACGCCGAATAGCCTCGGCAGTTGCCGCACAATCTCCCGTCAACATCATCACCTCAAGTCCCATCCCCATCAATTCAGCCACGGCACGACGGCTTGACGGTTTAATCGTATCAGCTAACGCAATCATACCAACTAAGGAATGGCCCTGCACACAATAGAGAGGAGTTTTCCCTTCAGCAGCAAGCCGATCACCCACCACTTGAAGCGCATTGACAATTCCGCGTTCACGCAGCATCAAGGCATTACCCACAGCACAAACTGAGCCATTCACCGAACCAACGATCCCTTGGCCCGGGATTTGCTGGAAATCAGTAACCGGAGCACTTGGAAGAGCGCGATTCTCCATCTCCTGGACAATAGCATGGCCCAACGGATGTTCCGATAATTTCTCTAGTGACCCCGCCAGACGCAAAATCTCATCATCCCGACTCACAGAAGAAACTTTGACAATATCAGTAACAGCAGGATGCCCTTCCGTGACAGTCCCGGTTTTATCGAGGACGACCATATCAACCCAGCCCGTCGTTTCAATCGCCTCAGCAGACTTGAACAAGAGACCGTGAGAAGCACCGCGCCCCATACCAACCATAATAGCAGTCGGCGTCGCTAACCCCAATGCACAAGGACACGAAATGACCAACACAGCAATCGCGGCGGACAAGGCGAAATCAACGTCCTTCCCCAACATGATCCATATGAAAAACGTCGCTAACGCAATTCCTAAAACGACAGGGACAAAAATGCCACTAATCCGGTCAGCCAATCGAGCAATCGGCGCTTTCGACGACGACGCGTCGTCAACCAGCTGAATAATCTGCGCCAACGTCGTCTGTTCACCTACGCGCAAAGCCTTCATCACGAAGCGGCCAGACATATTGACAGAAGCGCCAGTCGTCTGATCGCCAACGGTTTTATCGCGCGGAACGCTTTCTCCCGTCAAGGCGGATTCGTCTAACATACCATACCCCTCGACAATGACGCCGTCGACAGGGACATGTTCCCCCGCCTTGACAACCACCAAATCGCCTACAGCAACCTCATCGATCGACACCGAAACTTCGTTTCCATCGCGCAGCACAGTCGCCGTTTGCGGAGCCAACCTCATCAATCCCTCAATAGCCGAAGTCGTCTTTCCACGGGCCCGGGCTTCCAAAAATTTCCCCACTGTGATCAAGGTCAAAATCATGGCAGCCGACTCAAAATAAAGATGCCCCCACTCCATGGTCTGAAGATCGACAGGACCCGACTCCAAAGTCCAGGCCATTTGGTAAATCCCATAAATCCCCGATATCGCCGCAGCGCCAGAACCCAATGCAACCAACGTATCCATGTTGGGAGCACCCTTCAACATGGATTTTACCCCATTGCGGTAATATTTTGCATTCAACCCAATCACAGGAATCAACAACAACAGTTGAGTCAATGCACCAATTAACGGATGCCCCGAATTCAATCCCCACCCTCCAGCCAACGACACCAACACGAGCAACACCGTAAACACACAAGATAAGGCCAAGCGGACTTTCATCCGCCGAATTTCCTCGCCAATTTCATCTTGGGGTACCGTAGGAGAGGCCCCCTTGCCATGAGGCAATGCAGCGCCATATCCAGCCCCCTTGACAGCCGATATAATGGACTCCGAGGACACAACCTGCTCGTCGTAAACAACGATCATGCTATTTTTCAACAAATTCACCTGCACCTCCGCCACCCCAGCCAACTCAGACACAACCTTCTGCACACGGCTCGAACATGCCGAACAACTCATCCCGGACACATCGTATCGTTCTTTCTTCATCGTTTACTCCTAGAATCTGCCATTAAATAAGTCTGGACTAACAATAGCATATTTTTTGTCATAGCATACACAAAATTCGCATCATGTACCACAATTTCTTTTGAGGGATAAAGAGCCAATAGGTGCTGTTTGTCGATTGAGGCAAGACGAGCAATTAAAGTCCGCCGTGTTCTTGTTTACGGAGTTTTTTCATTTTTTTGCCACCCTGGATTTTTCCTTCGTTGATACGATTGTACGACCAAATGATTTGATCTTCAAAAGATTGGCCCTTGAGATTCGCTTGAGCGTTGATCTTGTTGTTACCTTCCTGCAGGAGGATATGATCAAAAATGAAGTGAACAGGCGTAGTACCCTGTCGAGGGGCAGGCATTTGCTGTCCATTTACGAACAGTTTGGGCGTTCCCACATTGGAATACACTGTGACAGAGGTTTTTTTGTGAGTACGTTCGACAGCGCGGCGTTGTGTTATATAGAGGACAGGCTCTTTACTCCAATTCGCTTTGTACCAATAGAAAGAATCTTTTTTTACCTTTCTGTCAAAAGTCACCAATCCCTTCATATTTCGAGCTGGGACACCGCCTTGAGCCGAAGTTGGGGTAGCAAAGTCAAACGTGTTCCAAATATACGTTGCTAGGAGGTAGGAACGTTGAGAGATGGCACCCCAGTGGATTTCATGGTATTTGGTAGCGAATTCCTCTGGATAAAATTGTCCGAAGAATTCGCCGAAATCGCCAGTATTTTCGTCGTGTTGGTTGATATTGGCTTCGGCGCCGTACTCCGTCAGCATAGCCTTATTGTTAGGGAAATTCTTTTCCAGTCCATCAAGCCAGCCATGGATATCTTGGATACGGCCTTCATACCATCCGAAATAACGATTCATTCCCTGGATATCCGCCTGGAAATTGACAGGGTGATCCATCTTGCCAAACCCATTGACAGCCACCGTATAACGATCTGGGTCTTCTGTTTTGGCCAAATCATTCAGAGACATTGTGGCGAAACGGACATAATTGGCGGGATTGTAAATTTCGTTGTGCAATCCCCAGACATAAATGGAAGGGTGGTTATAATTCTGCCGGATAAGTTCAGTCAACTGCTGTCGGGCATTATCCAGTTCTTGAGCCGTCGTCGTATTGACAAATGGGATCTCGGCCCAAACGATCAATCCCATACGGTCGCATTGAGCATAGATCCGCTCGGCCTGTTGGTAGTGGGCGAAACGAATAGTCGTTGCCCCCAACTCGCGAATGATCTCCAGATCGGCATCGTGATGTTCATTCTTCAACGCGCTGCCTAGGCCCCACCAGTCCTGGTGTCGGCATACGCCGTACATAGGGATTTTTTTACCATTCAGGAACATTCCAACGCCAGCCTTCAGTTCGAATTTTCTGAGACCGAGCGGTTGGATTTGTTCATCGATGACCTTATTGTCTTTGAGAAGCTGCGTTACGACACAATACATGTAAGGGTCTTCCTGAGCCTGCCACAAATGAGGATGATCTATTTTGAAGTGCTGTTCAACGGTTTGACGGCCCTGAGGCGAAACTTGAATTAGCGAGTCTTGGGTAGCCTTGACAGTTTTTTTATCGGCCTCGTAGACAATCGTTCTCAATACAACCGACTTAGTTTCCAGGTAACGGTTTTCGAGTTTGACCTTGACCGTAACATCAGCAGATTCCGGCGAGACATTCTGCTGGCGCAAATACACGCCAGCAGACGCATAATCGAGAACCGAAATATTGAGTTTGTCTGTAATAATCAGTTCGACAGGGCGATACATACCGCCATAGACACCAAACAAGCGATGATTGACAGGAATGACATCCGGGCGGGATTGATTGTCTGCCCGAACGAGGATTTCGTTGTTTTGTTTCAGTTTCAACAGATCGGTAATTTCAATAGCAAAAGCAGAATAAGCCCCTTTGTGATTTCCGGCAAATTGACCGTTGACATAGACATCCGCCACAGCACCGACCCCCTGGAATCTTAAGTACACGCGTTTGCCAGCCAAGTCAGACGGCGCTGTATAGTTCTTTTTATAATAGGCGTTACCTTGATAAAACTGATCCTTTGCCGTCTGCATATCGACAGCGTTCCAGGTATGAGGAATATCAACAGGTTCCCATCCTCCGCCAGAAGCCGCCTCTTTGGGGTCCCAATCCGCCGGGAACGGTCCTTTCTTAAAAACCCAGCCCTCATTAAACGATACGATCTCACGCCCCCAAACACTCGCCGTCACAACAGCAAGCACGACACAGAAGACCTGCCCAAGCCATCGACGCAACTGGTTTTTAATGATTACAGCCATTCTGTTTTCACATACGTTCCCCCACTTCGTCAAATTTCATGAAAAATTCACAGATTCCCTTACGCTGCATAATATCGTTTGAGATACATATTTGATTCATAAAATCGACAAAAACAACCTAATTGTTCTATTTAGCATTGACTTCAATCTTTATTGCCATAAAATCATCTCTGCCATGAGAGATGATTTAACAGAAATTGTATTCATTTTGGACAGCAGCGGATCTATGTTTGGCTTGGAAAGCGACACGATCGGTGGGTTCAATTCCGTGATCAACCAGCAAAAAAATGTTGTTGGGAAAGCATTTGTCACGACCGTATTTTTCAATCATAAGAGTCAAATCATTCACGATCGCGTTGATATTCAGCAAATCAAGCCCTTAACGGCACAAGATTACACAGCGCAAGGCAGCACAGCGCTTCTCGATGCCATAGGTGACACCATCAACCACATTCGGCATATCCACCAATATGCACGGGAAGAAGACGTACCCAGTCGTACCATTATCGTCATTACGACCGATGGATTAGAAAATGCGAGTAAAGTACACAGTCTTGAAGAAGTCAAGAAACTGATCATACATCAAAAGCAAGAGAAGGGTTGGGAATTTCTCTTCCTTGGAGCCAATATCGACGCAATCCAAGTTGCCCAAACAATGGGGATTTCTCCGGAATGCACAGCAAATTATCATAGCGATTCGCAAGGGACAGAAATTACGTTTTCTTCTATTGACGACGCGCTGACCTCTTATCGTTGTTGTCATTGGATCGATACCAATTGGAAAAACAAGATCGACGACGATTACCAAGAGCGCCGCCGTCAGAAGTCGTAAAGGGGGGGAGATGCCCAAGCCATTCGCATTCCCACGAGGGGAAGGAGAGCAGACGAGCTCGCCCGTCAACTCGTGGGAACGCACACTCGCCCCATCAGGGCAACTTAAACAACACAGGAAGAATGTTGGATTCCTGCAAACCGCTCACTAATTCCAGAATACCGATAATCCAGACAAACCAGAGGGCATCGATAAAATTGTGCGTGAAGATTTTAGGGTTAACAGTATAGGTAAGCGGTTGTTGGAGGTTGCGAATACCTTTCCAGGACGGGAAGAAGGAAGGGGTTTCTTGGCAGTATTTGGAAAATTCCTCACCAAATAGTTCTTGAAGGCGCTTTTGTTCTCTCAGGATAATAAATGGGTAATAGCAAGCAAAGGCCAGCATGACCAACAGGGGAATCGTCAAGGTCTCTGTGGCTAAGGCCGTTCCCGTACCGCCAATAAAGCTGAAAAAATACAGAGGGTTGCGACACAAGGCATAAGGGCCAGACTTAACCAGAGTATTGTTTTTATAGCCAGCAATATAGAGGGAGCACCAGATTCTGCCGAAAGCCCCAATACTAGCGAAAATACACGCGGCCAGCATCAACGACTCTTCGACAAGCGGATTTGTGCTCCAGCCCGATTGTCCAAACAGGAGGCAAACGCCAATTAACAAGCCAAAGAAGAATGTAATCAACCTTCTTGACCTTTCGTTCCATGATTTTTCTCGATAACTCATCGCGATAATAGGTTAGGGATTATGTATCAGATCATAGGTTCAATTCCTCAACCAGGCCGCATCAATTGCAATTCCTTCGCAGGATTTGTTCCCATGAGGCTTGTCCATCATCAATTTCCTCCTTTCGGGAGACGATCACCAGATCTTGTCTGCTCGAGGTTGGGGATCTGTTGTTTCTGGGCAAGATGTTTTCGCCAGTGGCTAGCATGCTGATAATAGCAAATAGCCTTATGTTGCAAGGCACGCAGTTTCTGATCAGGTCGTTCCACACGATTCCCGCCACGATAAAAACTCAACTCACGGACCGGTTTCAAGATCACCATATCGTCTCCCTCAGCATATCCAATACACTGGTAATTGCTTAAAAAATAACGGGATTTATAATCTTTTCGTCGGGCGTCTTTCCCGTAAAATGACGTCGTATAGTTCCACCCCAATACACCGAGAAGAGTTGGCAGGACATCAATTTGGCTGATTGTTTCCGGATGGAATTCCGGGTGAACCAATTTGGGGGAATAAATAATACACGGGATCAGATGAGCTTCTGGGTTTAACTCTTTTTTACCAGCGCTACCAGCACCATGATCAGCGACAAAAACGAAAACAGTATCATCGAACCAAGGTTTTGTTTTGGCCACGCGCATCAACTCGCCCACCGCATAGTCAGCATACTTGACAGCGCCAAGTCGACCAGTTTTGGAAGGGATATCAATTTTTCCCTCAGGATACGTATAGGGGCGATGGTTGGAAGTTGTAAAAACAAATTGCAAGAAAGGTTTGCCGCGAGCAAACGACCGATCCGCTTCTTGCACGCAACGCCGGAACAAATCTTCATCGCAAACACCCCACACAGTTGCATGGGTAATTTCTTCGTTTGGCATGCTCGTTCGATCGAGCACTTCAAATCCGTTGCCAGCAAAATACGCATTCATGTTATCGAAATAACCGTACCCACCGTAAATCCACTTCCTGTCGTCATACCCCTCAGCAGCAAAAATCGATCCAATTGTCTGTAAATTTTCATTACCATCGCGGCGCAGGATAGCCATCCCCGGCAACGGAGGGATGGAAGTACTGACCGCTTCAAGACCTCGGACAGAGCGGGTTCCCGTCGCGTAAGTATTAGGAAAGAAAAGGCCGTTTTTTCCCAACTCCGCCAGGTTAGGGGTCAAGATTTGGCCATCGTTTCTGCGATCGGGGAAGAATTCGGAGCCCATGCTTTCCATGACCACGATCATAACATTGGGACGAATGTTACACCCAGTGCCGGGAATGGTTCTGGCGATGCTATCGTTAGTTGTCGAAACAAATTGGACGCCGGGTTGTTGAAGATCTTGACGTAGTTCCGGCGCAATCTCCTGTTCGTCAATCGTCAAGTAATAGTCCTGATAACTCAGTTCATTTTTCAGGAAAGCGCTGAATAAATGAAACTGACCGTCTTTTGCGATTTCGGCATTATAGCGGTTACCTACCCCATCGGCATATCCCCCGTCATAAGCAAAAAACGACAACGAACATAAGGCGACGACGCCCACAGCCCAACACAAACGGATTTTCCATAACGGTGCCGGTTGATCAGGGATCAGGTATTTGCGAGCCAACCATACAGCAGCAACCGACGCAACAATAACCCCTAACACAATAGGAATGATCGGATACGATTGGTAAATATTGCCAATGACCTCTTTGGTGTAAACAAGATAATCTACAGCTATAAAGTTAAATGAAGCCGTAAATTCATTCCAAAAGAACCCTTCAGCAACATCCTCAAAAATGGAAACGAAGGCAAACAACGAAAAAAACGATATTGTCACTATTCGATCAGCTTTGGATCCGTGTTGTTTTTGCGGTAAAAAGACCAAATAAAGGAAATAAGGGATCATCCAATAGGCGAAGCTGACAATCAATTCTACCACAAAAACACCAAGCGTCTTAACTAAAGGAACGATTCGCCAGTCGACATTGCTCCGTTCCCCACAAACAAGCAAAACAAACTCGACCAGTTCAATGGCAGCAGCCAGAAGGAAAAACGGCAACATTCGCCTCACGTAGTAATTTTTCATCATTGTCGGAAGGGTTAGAGTGGCCTTTTTTTGAACGTTCAAAAAATTCACTTTTGTGCCAGATCGTTGACAAAATTTAAAAAATATTGATAGAGGTTCGCTTTTGCCAACGTACTTTGAAACAAAGTTAACATGCATCCACATCATACTTCGTCTTGGATAAAAGTAACGTTAATTGTTGTCGGGAGTTGCGTTTTAAACACATGGGGTCAAAGCAAGCCCTTAGAGACGCCCAAAGCGCCATGTCCGCAATGGACGCATTCAGCCCCAAGTCAGCAAGAACGTTGGGAGCAGCTCATCATTCCCTACCAGCAACCGGCCAAGCCCCGAAGCCACTATGGCACCCTGATTGGAAATGGCCTCATAGGAGTCGAACAATCAGGTGATCCCGGAACAGATATTTTTCACTTGAATCACAAAGGGTTTTGGTCAGGAGATCCCCAATATACAGAGGAACTGCATCGACACGGAGAATGGACCGCCTCACCCAAAGACCGCCGACACGCTTGGGAACAGACGCGAAAATTGTTGAAAGAGGCCTATGCGGAGGGATTAGACGTAGAGCAGAGACTCGCCAAAATGAAAGAAATGGAAGAAGCCGCCAAAGGCATGTGGTGTACCTCGGTGCAGGCGACTTTTCTACCGATGGGGGATTTAAGCATCCGGCAACCCGGGCACGAGGCCAATTATACAGATTACCGCCGTTGGCTCGATCTGGATGGCGCCACAGCGCATGTCACTTATCGTTATCAAGGGACAGTCTACCGCCGTCAAGCATTTGTCAGCCACCCCGACCGAGTCATGGTCGTCCAGTTAACAAATGACGGCAACGTCCCCATGGATATGGAAATAGGCCTGCAGCTTCCGCCAGAAATGCAGGGCAAAAGTCCAGACAACCAAGTGACAGTCGATACCAAGCGGAAAGAAGTCGTCATGACAGGCCGAGCCCCAATTGTCAAAACGGGCAACGGAGGCCAATGGGTTCCCGATCGCGGCATTACCTTTGAATCTCGGGTTCGCCTTCTCACGAAGGGAGGGAGCATAGAGACAGGCGCCAATTCTATCCGCATAGTAGGCGCCACACAAGTCACGTTAATCTATGCAAGCGAGACGAGTTACAAGGACAACTTGACAGCCCCCGCCACCCATACCATCAATCTGACAGAACGAGTCAAACGTACCCTGGACCAGGCAAGCCAGAAATCCATAGCCAACCTCTTGGAACGCCATCAGAAAGACTTTCGATCGTTATTTCGCAGGTTGTGGTTAAGCCTGGAAGGCGAGTCCATTCATTCGGGCAACCGGACCATTGCTCCAGAAGACTACGTTCGCTATTACCAATACGGGCGTTATCTCATGATTTCAGCCGAGCGTGCGAATACGTTAGACTTACCCTTCAACCTTTGCGGACTTTGGAATCCAGTCTGGGATCCTCCGAACCAAAGTGCCTACTTTCTCAATGAGAATTTGCAGAAAATGCATGCAGTCGCCGGGCCAGGTAATTTGAGCGACACTTGCGAGCCCTATTGGAAATGGATCAAGCATGCGGCCAGTTCCCAGCGAGGAGGCAAGACCGCCAAGGACTGTTTTGGGATTGATCAAGCCTGGACAATCAGCCATTCATCCGACGCCTGGTGCAAGACAGATTTATGGGGAGGAGAAACCCGGTGGTCGAACTGGAACGGAGGCGGGTACTGGATTGCTGCAGATTTGTACAATGCTTATGATTTTACGGGAGACATTGACTTTCTTGCGGGGTGTTATCCCGTTTTTGAAGGAGCTTCCCGTTTTGCCCTCGGCAACATGATTCAAGTCGACGGGATCAAAGGCGAGCTGAAAAACTACGTTGTTTTGGCGCCATCGACTTCTCCGGAGCATTGGTTTTTGGAACCGAATGGCAAATATATAGGCAGTGTCGACATCATGACCACAGGCGATCTCTGGGCATGCCGGAATCTATTCCACATCACACTGCGGGCCGGTACAACATTGCAACAGCACGGATATCCCGTCGACACCGCTTTACTCCGATCGATCCGATCCGCAATCAGCAAACTGCCGCCGTTAGAACTGTACATTGATACCGAGACCGGGTTGTTGCGGGAATGGTACAACGAGTACCGCCGCGGAGAAGACGGGCATCGGCACGCCACCCACCTCATGGGGTTCTTTTTTGGGTACGCCGGGATGCCCGCAACCAACAGTCCCCAGGCGCCAAGCAACCGGGTTTTTAACGCTGCACGCCATGAATTAAAACGGTTAGGAGATCTAGGTGGTGGGTACCATCCCGACATTGTCACGATGGGTATCCGCGCTGGAATGCCCGAATGGGCGCTTGGCAAAATCTTGGATACAACACCAGAGCCATGGGCAGCAGGAAGTTTCATCTGGAAGTGGATCCCCATCAGCGCTCCGGTTGTCGAACCCTTGTTGGACAGTCGACACGATACGCTCGACATCCTGCCGGCGCTCCCAGCCACCTGGAAGAATGGCCGCATCGCAGGCATTAGAGCCCGCGGCGGAGCCCAACTCAGCATCAGCTGGCAAGACGGCGAACTCACCCGTTGCGCCATTGATCTTCCGACTCAAAAGATCCCGCGCATTCTTTACAAAGGACAGCCAGTCAACCCGCAAAACGATCATCGTTTCATCATTCGCACCTCTTCAACAACGACTTTATAAAACCAACATCTACCTATGAATATTCATCGCTATTCCATCCCACTCCTGGTCTCATGCTTAGGGATATGGGCAGGTGTTTCAGCAAGTTTCGCCCAAAACACGCCGGAAGCCCAAGCCCAACATAAAATCCTTGGGCAAAACGCATCTCAGGCCGGTTTCGCCCAAAGCCGTCCCAATACGCATCCCAACGCCCAATGGTTCCCCAAAGCCGGACTGGGATTATTCGTCCATTTTGGCATTGCATCAGTACACGGCGGGATCGACCTTTCGTGGGGGATGTACGCCAACAAAAGCTGGGAAGATGGCGAGCTCGCTCCGGAAAAATACTGGGCCTTGGCCGATCAATGGAATCCAAAGCATTTCAATCCGGATCAATGGGTCAAATTAGCCGCCGAGGCAGGATTCCAGTATATCGTTTTTACAACAAAGCACCACGATGGGTACACCATGTGGCCCAGCCGCTACGGCAACTTAGGCGTACGCCAAAAGTTAGACTCCAGAGATCTCGTTCGCGAATTTGTCGATGCCTGTCGAAAATACCGCGTGAAGATTGGCCTTTATTATTCACCGCCCGACTGGTATTTTGACGCTCCTTACATGAATTGGGATTACTCTGGTCGGCAAGTATTGAATACTCGGCACCAACCCATCGATCGACTCCCCGCCAAACCGGCAGGCCACGACCAAAAACGCCGCGACATGGTCGCCAACCAAGTGCGAGAGTTGCTGACACAATACGGACACATCGACATCATGTGGTTCGACGGGGGGCAAGGCGAAATCTCCAACGAAGAAGTTCGCCGATTGCAACCCGGCATCATCATCAACCGGCGCAACGGCGAAATCGGCGACTTTGGCGATTCAGAAGGATGCCTGCCAACAAAGAAATTCAAGGGTTGGTTTGAAACCAACGACCCCTGTTGGCCCAATCGATGGTGGACCTATTCGACAAGCGACCGCATGGCCACGGCAGGCGAAGTCATTGAGAATCTCGTGATCATGCGATCCTGGGGCGGCAACTATCTAGCCAACGTCGGCCCCATGCCCGACGGGAACATGCCACCGGAAGCGCTCCAGGCCTGGAGAGAAATGGCCCAATGGATGAAACATTCCGGGGAGTCAGTCATCGACGTTCAAGCAGGTCCGTTCCCGGAACAATCCAACCAACCAGTCACGATTAAAAATCCGCAAACGTTGTATGCCCACGCCTTCCCCAACTGCCACCAACCCATTGTCATACGCGGCATTTCTGCAGCTCCAGCTCGAGCCATTCTGTTGCGGACCGGGGACAGCATCCCAGTACGCATCGACCAAGATACTCTTACCATTTCCATTCCGCCCGCTCTCCGTTCACGGCTTGTCGACACCGTCAAGCTAGAATGGGATCATGCCTCGCTACCACCATCATTCTTAGCACAACCATGAAATTACGTACCACATTCTGGACACGGTTGCTTCCCAGCCTCTGCACCCTGTGTGCCATAGGAATACACTTAGCCGCCGCACAGACAACGCCCGCCGATGTCCAACAACGGCTTGCCGATTTCGACAAGCAAGCCGTTCTCCTGGCCTTCCAAGACCAGTATCCCCAATCGCCCGTTCCGCCGCCATCCATCATGGCCCAGCTGAATGAATTAGATCAATTGCGAACACAGTTTCCATCGATGGCGGAAGCCGATCAACAAAAAGCCTTGCCACGGATCCAAAGTCTTTTGGCAGGAGTCGATCGCATGCTGCTCAACAATCCATTGATCCAAGGAAAACAAATTCTTGCCATTAAGAGGCATTTCCCAGGAGATGCACGCTCCCGAATCAGTGGAGGACTTGGACTAGCACCCTCCAATTTCCAAAATAACTCGGAAATTTGGAATCCAGCGCAGGGATGGAACAACGAGTACGTATCCTACACCGTTGGCAACCAGGACATCAAGGAGAAGGTCGTCTACAAACCGCAGCCAGGCATGATCATTTCCGACACAGAGCCGCACTGGTCAGGCGATAAGGTCATGTTCTCTTCGATAGGAACGAACAATCGATGGCATCTTTTTGAGCTCTCGTTATCGCAAGGCACAGTGCAACAGCTTACTCCGCCAGAATATAAGGACTTCGACAGTTTTGATGGATGTTATGCTCCGGATGGATCGTATATCTTTTGTTCGACAGCGACATTTTTGGGGTTACCTTGTACAAACGGCGGCAACAAGATGTGCGGATTGTTTACCTACGATCCCAAGACAAAAAAATCTCGGCAATTGACCTTTGACCAAGACAGCAACTGGAATCCTGTCGTCATGGACAACGGCATGGTGTTGTACCAACGCTGGGAATACGCCGACTTGCCGCACTCTAACAGCCGTTTGCTTTTTACCATGAATCCAGACGGGACTAATCAGATGTCCATCTACGGATCCAATTCTTATTTTCCCACGGCTTTCTTTGGCGCTCGTCCCATACCGGGTCATTCCAGCAAAATTGTTGGGGTAGCCGGAGGCCACCACAGCGTATCGCGAAGTGGCCAGCTTCTCATTCTAGACCCCCAAGTAGGGACGCAAGAAGCCGAAGGAGTCGTCGCGGAAATTCCTTATCGAGGCAAAAAAGTCAAAGCCGAAGTACGAGATCGCCTGCCCGATGGCAAATGGCCTCAATTCTTACACCCCTTTCCACTGAGCGACAAGTACTTTCTTGTATCGATGAAGCGTTCTCCCCAGTCGCTTTGGGGGATCTATCTCGTCGATGTGTTCAACAACATGACATTGATTGCCGAGCAGGAAGGCGCAGCGCTGGTGGAACCTGTTATTGTTGAACCCAAGCCAGCGCCGCTTGCCATTCATTCGCGCATCGATCTCACGTCGCCCACGGCCACAGTCTTTCTACAAGACGTTTACTATGGAGGTGGTTTGAAAGGGATTCCGCGCGGTACCGTCAAAAAGCTTCGCATTGGCAGTTACTCATTCTCACCGTGGACTCAGGGGGGGCTTTTAGGCACTATTGGCCTAGATGGACCATGGGACATCAAGAGAATTTTAGGAGAAGTCACTGTCGAGGAAGACGGATCGGCCATGTTTACCGTGCCGGCCAACCGTCCCATTTTCGTTCAGCCGCTCGACGCCAATGGGCAAGCTCTCCAAGTCATGAGGAGTTGGTTCACGGCCATGCCAGGCGAAAAACTTTCTTGCGTAGGTTGCCACGAAACCAGGAACCAAGTTGTACAACCCAAACGAACGCTTGCAGCACTCAAAGCCCCACAGAAAATTCAAGAATTTTATGGAAGAGAACGAGGTTTCAGTTTTGTGCATGAGGTCCAGCCAGTACTCGACCGCAAATGCGTTTCTTGCCACAATGGCACGAACCCCGCTATTCCCTATTTCAAGGGAGATCGTTTGTTAACAGACTGGAGTTCCCAAATTTCCGGGCATGGCGGTGGCGGGTACGCAGGTAAATTTACAGAATCTTACTACCAGTTGCAGCGCTACGTCCGGCGCCCCGGCATAGAAAGCGACATGCACATGCTCACGCCCATGGATGTCCACGCTAGCCAGACAGAACTCTTTCAAGTTCTCAACAAAGGCCATCATAACGTCCAGTTAACGGATGAAGAACAACGTAAACTGGCATGTTGGATCGACTTTAACGCGCCTTTTTACGGACGTCGTTCCGATATTCCCGATTTTGACCGCGCCAAACATGCCTGTGCATTAAAAGCGAAATACGCGCCGATGTTCCAGGTGACCCTGCCCGACCTCGAGTGGCTACCGGAAAAGCCGGGCCCCATTCAGCCGGAAATGCCACCGCAAGGGACTCAGCCCAACACCGAGACGCCACAGCTCAAGGGCTGGCCGTACTATAACCGAGGCTATCTCTACCATGCAAACGACCAAATCAACCTGGGCCACATCAGGACGACAATCGACGTAGGCGATGGCATAGAAATGCAACTCGTCAAAGTACCGGCGGGCAAGTTTATCATGGGGAGTTCCCGCCAGGCGGACGAAATGCCGCAGACCATTCAGAGTATCGACAAACCGTTCTGGATTGGACAATTCGAGGTTACCAACGAACAGTTCCGCGCCTTCAAAAAAGACCACGACAGCCGCACGGAACATCGGCATGGATACCAGTTCGGGCGCAAAGGTTATCCGCTGAACAAGGCCAATCAACCAGTTGTCCGCGTCTCCTGGGAAGAAGCCATGGCCTTCTGCAACTGGCTTTCTGAAAAAACCGGGCTTAAGGTTTCGTTGCCTACCGAAGCGCAATGGGAATGGGCATGCCGAGCAGGCAGTGGCATGGCCTACTCATTCGGAGAATTAGGCGCCGATTACACTCGCTTTGCCAATGTGGGAGACCAGAGGTTACAAGAATTTGCCGCCTGTACCGCACACAAATTTTACGAAGGCGTTCGCATCCTGGATTCCCCGTCTCGATACGACGACTGGATTCCGCGGGACACTCAGTTCAACGACGGGGGGTTTGTTTCGGAAGAAGTTGGCCATTATCGTTCCAATTCGTGGGATATTTACGACATGCACGGGAATGTCTGGGAATGGACACGTTCGCAATACAAGCCCTATCCCTACCGTTCTGACGACGGTCGTAACGACCTCAGCAATACGCAAACGCAGCGAGTCGTCCGAGGAGGCTCGTGGTACGATCGACCCTTCAAGGCGACTTCAAGCTACCGGCTCCCGTATCGCGGGTACCAGAAGGTATTCAACGTTGGATTCCGGGTTGTTATCGAAGAATAACCACCATTTTGCCACTCCCTCTTTGTCTGGCTCTGCGGCAAAGAGGGAGATTTGTTGGCTCAAGGAGCTTTTTATTCCCTTTGCGACAACAAGAATTGCCAAATTCGAGTTTCCTAGTATGGTTAAGCTAAGAGAGCCATGAAATTGTTTTACATTGTGTTTGGGTTGATTTGGGGGATGTTGTTATCCTCGATGGAGTTGCATGGGCAAGTAGGGTTAGATGCCTATCTCAACATGTTGCCGCCACTGGATGTCGATCCCAAACGCAGCAATCGGGAACAATTTCAAAAGCGCAACAAAGTAGAAATTACTTATTCTTACGAGCGAGTTATTGCTCCAGCCAGTGCGGCGCCGTTTCTTGTTCCGCGTTATCGTTTAAAACAAATCGATATTCCCGATGGAGGTCCACCAGGATATGCCTGGGCACAATACCTCCGCGATCCGGAGGGGAGACCCCTGTTGCAAGCCTATACCGACAATTCAGGGAATCTCATGCCAGGGCCTTATGGATGGGCAGCCCGATTATGTTCTTATTCGCCATCGGGACAACTAACAGCCATCACTTATCTAGGCACAGACAAGAAACCCGTACTCGTCCGGGAAAGACCGATCGATATGCCACTTGTCCCCCAGCCAACCGACAGATTAACAACCACAGGAACCGTCGACAAATCTAGCCGCTCCCCATCATCAACGACTGCGAAATCCACAGAACCAGTCGCATCCCATATACCGTCCCCTGCCGGATATGCAACGATGCAATTCAGTTACGATGCAGCCCACCGCATTAGTAAAATCACGTTTTACAATGAAACAGGGGAAAAAACCAACAACGAGCAAGGATACGCCGAAGAACGTTTTACCTACGGAGAGCCGCGAGGGAGCCTCGTCCGGAAATCCTATTTTGACAAAGACGGCCGCCCCGTGCGACTTGCCGCCGGGTATCATGCTATTGTGTTCGACTACATGATGCCAGCCCGAGCAGGCCAACTGAAACAACGGGCAGAACAAGTCGTGCGCTCCAACACAATTTCGAAGCAGTTTTTCGACCTTTCTAAAAGTCTGATCGGTTATGTCGGCATACCGACTTTAGCCATGTCAACACAGTTGGAACGAGTTCATTATCTGGATGAGCAGAACAAACCAGCCAAGCATATCCTGGGGCACCACCAAATCCAGATGAATTACGACCGGTCGGGGAAGTTAACCAAAATTTCCTGGCTCGACGACAACAAACGGAACATTGCCAATGCCTGGGGATTTGCCGCCCTGCGCTGTGAACAAGAAACCACCGCGCAACGCATCGTCTGCCTCGACACCTTAGGCCGCCCCGTCATTTGTTCTGGCGGATTCGCATACCAGGTGGTTGAATACGGAGCTGACGGCTTGCTGACTCGAGTGGACTTTTTAGCAGAAGATGGCCAAACGCTCGTTCCCGGACCACAAGGCTGGGCACGTCAACTCATCGCCACGCAGCAGTTGAAAAATCGAGAGACTCGAGTTGAAATAACCTATTACGGATCCAACGCGAAACCAGTTCTTGGTCCAGATGCCTACCATCTCCAACGGCTCGACTTCGATCGTTCAGGCAACTTGATACGCGAAGCATTTGAGGGGATTGGCGAAACGCCCGTGTTTGGTCCTGACGGGTACGCTTCCGCAGAATACACGTACAACAAATCCGGACAGGGGTCGCAGTTATTCTCCATTGCGTACTTCGATACAGAGCATTCCCCCTGCCTCAACAAATACGGTTATGCTCAAGTCTACCACGAATACGACGCCCAAGGCACATGCCGAAAACAAGTGTTCTGCAATACAAACGGCGCTATTGGCACACCCCCCTGGCCATTTGCCACGATCGTCATCGGCTACAACAACCGAGGGTTCGAAATTTCCCGCAAATACCAGAATGCCCAAGGTAAACCCTGCTATGGTCCCGAACGCGCCGCTTCAATTGTACGCGACTATGACACTCACGGCCGGCTCGTATCCGTCTCCTACAAGAATGCGAGGGGGCAGGATGCTTTGACTCCCGGGGGGTATGCTTCCATGCACTGGACGTATGCTCGCGACGGAGTTGGATTTACGATGCGCAGTCGCGGCGGAGCCGCCAATCCCTCTAGCCAAACCATCGAAGGTTACAGTAAACGGGTCGTAGCACGTGTCGTCAATCAACCCGGAGTTGATTACTCGGAGAAATTTTTCAATTCCAGCGATTCTCCAGCAATGATTCGAGGGCTTTATTCCGTACGCCACGTTTCGCTCACCCCGAATGGTCGCCCCGGCAAGGAACGTTTTTTCGATAGTACAGGGAAGGAAGTTGCAGGGGTCCGGATGATTTATCCAGGGCTCAATCCTCCGTATAATGCAATGGATGCAACGGAAGAAACAGCAAGGCGGCAGTACTTGAAAGCGCCAGACAAACCAATGGAACGCTTCTCGCCGTTTCGGTCGCAACTGACCCACGTTCTCTATGGGCCAGAAGCAGCACCAACTTGTTTGGAGGAAGTTTTTTATCCGTCATTGCTCGACCGAATTCCCGTCTGCATTGCCAGCAACGAACCAACACCAGCCTTTAACCAATTGGGACAATTGGAAAGTTTGAGTTATCCTAAGACAACGTCCTGGAATTGTACTACCGAACAATTCGTCTACAACTCGGACGGCCTGCTCGTCAAACGAATCCTTTCAACGCCCCCGCCTGCTAAACACAAACGTTCTGGCTCAATTGCCTCTCAAAACAACAAATGAACAACTCCACTGGGTGCTGTGATATCTATTCCCGGGATGAGAGATAAGGACGAAGGGCGCAAGGACTTCACCCGTTCTCCCGCTACCGCCGTAATTTTTTCATCATCTCCCGTATGTTCCCTCTTCATATGGTCATGATTAACCTAAAATAACGATTGGAGTTATTTCAGGAAATGTTCCCCAGGGAGGCGCTATCTTTTGATGAAAGCAGGATCTTTTCCTGCATGTAGATTCCTAGCAGTTTTCGGTTTGAGGTTTATTCAACTAGTTAACAAGAACGAAAGGATTCGACCCAACCTCTAGCGACGGGGAAAAGACTACAGCTGAAGCATAATCTTCAGATCCCTGTATTTGTCAGACGACAAGGCAGGATCTTCTTTTAAGATAGCCTCAGCAAGTTCTTTGCCGCGATTAATCAGGCGAGTATCAAGCAGCCATTCGTCGAATTGGACAGCGGAATGTCCACTTTGTTCGGTACCCAAAACATTGCCTGGACCACGCAATTTCAAATCTTCTTCAGCCAAGAGAAAGCCATCCTGAGTTGATTCCATAACATGAAGTTTGTTCCATTGTTCGTCGTCCCGAGATACCTCAGAGACAAGGAAGCACCAAGAATCACGTTGGCCGCGCCCAATGCGCCCCCTCAACTGATGTAACTGAGAGAGGCCAAATGACTCGGCGCTCAGAATAATCATCACCGTTGCATTGGGAACATCGACTCCGACTTCTACCACGCTCGTCGCCACCAATACGCTGATTTTATTCGCCAGGAAATCCCGCATGACAGCATCTTTTTCATCTGGCAGCATACGGCCATGCAGCAAACCGATCTCTATATGGGGCAATCGTTTCTGCCAAGCCGCCAGTTCGTTAACGACAGCCGAACTTTTCCGCGTTGAACTTTCCTCAATCAACGGGGATACAATATAAGCTTGTTCGCCCGCCTCCAAACGTTCTTGAAGGAACAGAGCGATATTATCGAGCTCACGCGGGTGTTTAAGAATTGTTGTCACCTTGCCTCGACCAGCAGGCAAGCAATCGATCACAGACACGTCCAAATCTCCGTACACAGTTAGCGTCAAAGTACGAGGGATCGGAGTTGCCGTCATGACCAAAACATCAGGTTGCCCAGCCCCGGCAATCAGGCGTTCTCGCTGAAGCACCCCAAATTTGTGTTGTTCGTCAATGATGACTAATCCTGTTTTTTCAGGCAATTCAGCCGAAGCATAAAGCAATGCATGAGTTCCCACGATGATTGACGGGGAATGCGCTACTGAGCTCATAAACGAATCTTCTTTTTTGTCGCCAGTTCGCAGGGAAAGAGGGATTTCCAGCAAATTCAACAATTGTCGAAACTTTCGGTAATGTTGTTCTGCCAAAATCCTGGTAGGCGCCATCAGAACAGCAGAAAACCCCGACTCCACCGCCAATAACATTGCACACAAGGCGACAAGGGTTTTCCCTGATCCCACATCTCCTTGGAGAAGGCGATTCATCCGCCGAGGCAATTTCATGTCCTGGTAAATCTCACGCAAGCAGCGTTTTTGAGCCAGGGTCATTTCGAAAGGAAGTTGACTCAGTAGATCTCGCACAAGAGACGAGCCTCCAGCAGTGACTAATCCCGTATGGGATCGAATCCTCATCCGCCTCATGCCGACCTGGAGTTGCTGTAGTAAACATTCTTCTAAGGCAAATCTTCGGCGGGCCTGTCGCACATCCTCCATCGTTTCAGGAAAATGAAGGTTGCGCAAAGACTCCTTGACCGATTTTTTAGGAGAAAATTCGTATATTCCTTGTTCAGGAGCAGGATCGAGTCGTTGAAAAATCGTCCAGACTATTTCCCGGAATTTTCTTGTTCCGAGGCCCGTCGTATTTCCATAGACCGGGACAATGCGATCCATGTGGATTGAACTTCCTTCTTGGACCTCTTCAAAATCCGGATGAACCATGTAGACACCTCGACCAAACTTTTTGGGGGTACCATAAATGATCAATTCCTGCCCAGCCAGTATCATGTGGGCAATTCCGGGAAAATGAAACCACCGGCAAGCGAAAGAGCCGCCCAAGCCATTTCTATCTTCTACCCGAGCTTCAAAATAACCGCCTTTTCCTCGACTTCCCTTCCAACCAACATCGACAACGCGCACCCTTAAGCACACAGGCCTATTTTCGCTTAAAGCATCGTAGCCATCGAACCAGCGGCGGTCTTCATAGCGACGCGGAAGCCGAGACAATACGTCCCGAATCGTCACCACTCCCCATTCCTTGAAAATTTTTTGGGTTCGGGGAGAAATTTCTGGGAACAAAGTCTCATCTAGACGAGACAATAACTTCCACCGCTCCGGCTGTTGCAATTCCGGCATAACCGATTTTTCGCTTACCTCAAGCAACAGATCCCCACACTTTACGACAAATGACGTCGCCCCCCGTTGAGGCAGCGATAATAGTAATCCACCCGGGAAATAAACCAACTCCACCTAAACCCAGGGCGTTTACGGTCAAGCAACGGGCCGGGGCATGCTTTCCCCGTCCAATAATAATGGGGCACAACGTTTCGCAGAGGGATGTTGTAACGAGTCATCAGACAAGCAGTCAATTTAGCCGTTCGGTCATACGTTTTGGCGCAACTGTGAGAACGGACTTCGCACATCTCAATGCCAATCGAATAACGATCTCCTGGGCCGCTACGATCGGCATGATGGCCCATGCGATTAAGCGGCAAATGCTGGACAGCATGGTATTGGTCAATAGTATAGTGCCAGCAAAGGCTGCCGGATCCACCTTTGTTCAAATATTTTGCATGGCTGTTGGCATCGCCCCGTGGGTTTGCCGTGCTGTGAATCGTAATAAACCGCGGGCTCATAGGGCCAGAATAATAACGCCGCGCACGCGTCGAGGTCGGCATGTAATTACGGTCAATCCGGACCTCTCGCTCCATCTGAGAAACAGTCCGCGGAATCAAATGAATATTTTGCGGTTTGAAACTAACCAACGGCGGTCTCAATGAAGGCCCCTGCGAACACGATACTAATAACACAGGAACAATCGCCAAAGCCAAAATCCACGCAAAACACCTCGAAATCATACGCTTTTTTCCTTAGCAGTATATTTTGGAATAGCAAGTCATTTTTCTACTATAATTACAAAAATGAGGTCGGCATTTGGATCGAGTGTTAGTATTTTCTTTGTCATCGTCGATCTGGTTTGCAAGTTACGAGAGTCTTATTGCGTTGTTTTTAGGTGGTCCTATACTGATTCTTTTTTTCAGCCTCATTCAAATTTCACATTTTGTTGCATCAATGAAACGACCGATCTACCACTCCTTTGTGACAATTGGCATCGCATGTTGTTTCTCGTTCTCTATCGCCTGGGCCCATCGCCATGCCGATAACGGCCACCAAGAACGAGCCTTTTGGGTACAAAGCCTTAGGAAAATTGCTGATCCAGTTCTGAACAATCTTGCAGAAAACACGCTGAGAAAAAGCATGCCAATCGAAGCGACGCATTCATCACGAACGCCATTTGCACATTTGGAAGCCTTTGGCCGCCTCGTCTGCGGCATAGCGCCCTGGCTTGAATTGGGTCCAGATGCATCGCCAGAAGGGAAATTACGGGAACGATACATCGAATTAACAATTCGCGCCATTTCGAATGCCGTCAATCCCCAGTCACCAGATTTCATGGTATTCGATCGAGGATCCCAACCGCTTGTGGATACAGCATTTCTCATGGAAGGCATCTTGCGAGCTCCTAATCAACTGTTAGGTCGACTAGACGAAGCCACGAGAGCGAATCTCATTCATGCGTTGAAAACGACCCGCAAGATCGTCCCTGGCAATAACAACTGGCTTTTATTTGCCTCAATGGTCGAAGCTGGCCTTTTGGAGCTCACAGGTGAATGCGATCAAAAGCGCCTTATGCACGGAATCGAACAATTCTGCGACCACTGGTACTACGGCGACAGCATCTATGGAGACGGCGCCAACGTTCACTGTGATTATTATAACAGCTATGTGATCCACCCCATGTTGACGGATATTCTACGAATCATGGAAAAACACAAGATGCAGAGATCCAGCATGCTCAAGGTTCAGTACAAACGCCTCAGCCGCTACGCAGCCATTCAGGAACGACTTATTTCTCCCGAAGGGACTTATCCAGTCATAGGGCGTTCTATTACTTACCGTTTTGGAGCCTTTCATGCGCTCGCTCAAGCAAGCCTCCTCGATCAATTGCCCGATAACATCAGTCCGCAACAAGTTCGCTGCGCCCTAACGACCGTGCTAGAGCGCCAACTAAACGCCCCCAATACGTTCGACCAACAGGGGTGGCTCCATATTGGATTTTGCGGCAAACAGCCACAAATGGGAGAATATTACATCAACACAGGTAGCCAATATCTGTGTTCAACCGTATTTCTGCCGCTAGGGCTACCACCTGAATCGCCCTTCTGGAAATCTCCCTGCAAAGCCTGGACGAACAAACAGGTCTGGGAAGAAGGCATTGATATTGGCTGCGACCACGCCTCCAATTGATAAAAAGCAATACCTTGATATCACGGTCATGAAACGTATCGTCGTCCCATTCCTTCTTCACCACCTCGCTCCAGTTAGCTATCTTCAGTATCTCGTCAATCACAAGAATGACGCTCTCCCATCTCCTGCTCTCTTTCAAGCTACGCACACAGCCGCCCAACAATCGGAAATCCAGGCACTGTTCGTAGCCGGAACATTATCGACAGAAAAGAACTGATAAGGCATATCCAAATCTTGAAGCACTTGTTTGACCACGGTGGGCTTACCTATCTGACGGGCACCCATCACCACTTGGATGAACTTCCGTGGCTCTTTCATCCTATCCGTAATTACCTGATATTCAGCTCGTTTATACATATTCTTACATTAGTGTCCGGTAAAAATGAATAAGACAAGATTGAGGTGGCCGCAATGCCCATCAAACGGACCTTACGGATAGCCTTGTGAAAAAGTAAGCCCCCCTATCAAAAAAGCGTTACTTTAGGAGATCCGACCTGGGTTCCCTGGAGTTGTTTTACCTAGTCTTTTTCTCATCCCTTAAAAAAGTGAAACAGTTCTCGCCGTGCATGTGCCTTAAACCAGACCGTCGGAACCAATCTCAAGAACTTCTACGCGTTTTTGAAACTCTGCTACAACACCAAGGCAGAGAAGGTCGACAATAAGATTCTCAACAATTGGTGTCTTGAGCTCTTCAACTCGCTCTTAGTAGAACGACCTTAAGGGGAGACTTACTCAATAGTTTTACCGGACACCAGTGATATTCTTACATTTTACTCAGTAGACTAAGTATTTTTGCTCAACGCAAAGGCAACAAATGTATTCGAGTAATTACTATGGATTTACAGAGAAAAATCATATTTTTGCACGCCTACAAGCGTTCTGCAACATTTACGGAGAAAGCCCTTGTCAATCAATGCCTTGTGCATGGCAGAGGGCATGTCGCAAAACAGATAAAAAAAGACAGTACAATACTATGAAGCCAAACGGGTGAGTGTAAACGAATTGCACTTTCCTTTTGGCTTCTTCCAATTGTCCGAAAAGCGATTGTACCGATTAAAGATCCTTATCGCTAACATACAATGATGTATGCATGCAGCATGGGGGAAGATTTGATTATCGCGTCAAATCGAGCAAAATTTTACCTTTTCGGAATTCTTCCTGGGCGCGGGCAGAGGCTTCGCGAATGGAATCGAGCGCATAGACCGAATCGACAGCCTGTTTGAGTTCGCCAGCAGCCATCCAGGAAGCTAACCGGGCATAGGCAGATTCGATCTCCTGTTGAGAAGCAGATTTGAGCCACTTCGTCACCCAGAGGCCGCGCAAACAAATCCCCTTAAAGATCAAGAAACTGTTGGGCACCTTGATACTTTTTTTACTCATGGCGCCAAATGTCACCATTGTACCTTCAGGAGCCAGCATGTCCATCAATCGCATAGCGCTGTCTCCCCCTACAGCATTCGAAGCCAACACCGGTCGGGCGCCGTCAGTCATCTCCAATGCTTTCTTCACAACATTGTCATCATCTTCACCCACGACCACATCCGCCCCGAGAGCCATCAACTCATTTCTCAACAGGTCAGGACAACGCACGAAGTTAACAGTTTTAACTCCTAGTTTCCTGGCAATCTGAATCACGCAGCGACCAACGCCGGAATTTGCGGCGTTCTGGACAATCCAATCCCCCGGTTTTAAATCGACAAAACCTTCCAATACGCGCAGAGCCGTCAACGGATTTACTTTGAGCATTGCAGCTTGGAAGGGATCTATGTTACCTTCGACTTTGATAAACTGAGAAGCAGGCGCCGTCAAATAACGACTCCACGCCCCGACCCCGCGCAACATGATCACACGATCCCCTATCGCGAAATCCGGGGATGCGCACTCTTCTACCACGCCATACCCTTCCAATCCGCCACGAGCATTCGGGAACGTCGGTTTAATTCCATACACCCCCTGCACAAAATTAATATCAGCCGGATTGATAGGAGATGCCAACATGCGGACCATCAGTTCTCCCTCAGCAGGAATCGCCGTCGGCCCCGTCGTTACATCGAGGCATTCTTGGGGTTGTCCGCATCCGGAAAATACAACATACTTATTTTCTTTCATTTGTCTACCTGTTTATCCAAATTATCCCAACCAAGGTCAAGCCTCACTTACGTTTTCGATCTAGGAACTCCCCGCCATCTCGTCTACAACCCCGTTCATCAGCAAAATTTCAGCGTTATTTCTCTCAAATATGTAAAAATTTTATCAATTATCCTTGACCTATCTAAAATTCAAGGTATCTTCTTTTCTCCCTAACAGATTAACATTTGATTGCCATGTCCCGTATCTGCATTATTCGAGGCTCTGTTCCTCACACTGGTCGTCGTATCCATCGTTCTGGTTTAGCCAAGAAAAAAGGTGGTATCGGTCGCCACGTGACAAAGACTGTCAATCGTACCGTTTACCCCAACCTTCAGGAAAAACGAATCTGGGTGCCAGAACTTAAACAGTTCGTCCGAATGAAAATCTCCGTTAAGGCACTGCGTACGATCAACAAAAAAGGCGCTTACAATACGTTGAAAAAAGCTGGATGGCTCTAAACTGATACAGGACGGTTATAGTCTTGCACTGGACATTTAAGAAGCTCATGCTAGGGTGTCCGGGATACAGCAAGTTACTGACCAGCCCGTAAAGTTGAAGAGGCCCTGAAAGATCATTCATTAGGACAACGTAATATTAGACGTTCATACTTCTTTATCAGTAAAATGAAAGCTCAAACCAGGATAGCTCTTCGCATTAATGACGATAACCCTAATCACCACCTGTGGAACAACCGCGGAGTGTGGTGGTGCCACGTGACAGTTCACAAGCCAGACTCGACGGCCGAACGCATGCGGTTTTCGTTAAAAACAAGTGATCTCGACAAAGCACGTAAACGCCGAGACAAAATTTTTGCCGCAATTCAAGATCAATACGGTCTTACCTCGTAGCAGTAAACTTTCCTAAATTTCAGGAAACAGAGGAATATCGTCTTTTGGGCATTCCTTTCATTTTCAAAAAAAGCTTCGTTAACCCTGCAGGGAGCGAAGCTTTTTTGTTTTTTATTCGTCCATATCCGGGCAAATGATTTTTTTTGAACGCTTTTCATTCAAGAGTAGTCTTACTCTTGTGTTGCCAAAAGAAACCCATCCAGTTAGCCGAGATCGAGAATTGGCAAGTAGAGTGAATCATCAGCCACACGGCATTTGGACGGGAAATGGCCTCGTTTTATTCTCTAACAATCAATCCAATGAGAACTCAGACTAAAATTGCTCTTCGGATCAATGATGAAAATCCCAACCATCACCTATGGAATAATCGCGGAGTATGGTGGTGTCACGTAACCGTTCACAAGCCCGATTCGACGGCAGAGCGTTTACGCTTCTCCCTGAAAACCCGGGATGAAGAAAAAGCACGCAAGCGCCGGGATAAAATTTTTGCTGCTATTCAGAGTCATTTTGGCACTGAAGCTTGTTGACATTCTGCCAGAGTGGGCAAGGAGTCTAAGTATTTTCCCTTTCTTGAGCTAAGTTGTAGTTGCTTGTGATTCGTTTTGTCGATTAACATTCAGGGAAGGGATGAGAAAATGCAACATTGTCCATTTTAGCAGATAGTTCATCATGCCATGGGATGAGTCTTGAATTGCAATCAAGGGGATTTTATACTATCGCATCATGACGAGTGAAGTACCACAACCAGCTGAAACCGACAAGCTGGCAGCAGCCCGCAAACGCAATCTTGATTTGGCAATTGCCCAAATTCAGAAAGATTTTGGGGATTCAGCTATTATGCGGTTAGGAGACACGCATCGATCTGATGTCGATGTCATTCCGACCGGCAACCTTCTCATCGACCGAGCGCTAGGCGTTGGTGGGTTCCCGCGGGGGCGTATTATTGAAGTATTTGGGCCCGAATCATCCGGTAAAACAACCCTTACTTTAACAGCTATCGCCCAAGCCCAGAAAGCCGGAGGCTTGGCTGCCTTCATCGATGTAGAACATGCTTTGGATCCTCAATACGCAGCCAGATTGGGCGTTCAGGTCAACGACCTTCTCGTATCCCAGCCAGGCTCTGGCGAAGAGGCTTTGCAGATTTGTGAAGCTCTGGTTCGCTCCAATGCCATTGATGTCATCGTCGTCGACTCGGTTGCGGCCTTGGTCACCAAACAAGAACTCGAAGGAGAAATTGGAGATTCGACAGTAGGTGCTCAAGCGCGCCTCATGTCTGCCGCATTGCGTAAATTGACCAGTTTTATTTCCAAGGCACGGACTGTTTGTATTTTCACCAACCAGATTCGGGAGAAAATTGGGGTTATGTTTGGCAATCCCGAAACGACACCTGGCGGGCGTGCTCTGAAATTCTATGCCTCTGTTCGTATTGACATCCGGCGCATTGGCCAAATTAAAACCAGCGATGGTTCCGTCTGCGGCAACAGAACCAAACTCAAAGTTGTCAAAAACAAAGTAGCGCCCCCCTTCACCGAATGTGAATTCGACATCATGTACAACGAGGGGATCTCATCGACGGGCAGTCTCCTCGATCTCGCAATGGAATACGATATTATTCAGAAGCGAGGGTCTTGGATCAGCTACAATGGATCCCAAATTGCCCAAGGTCGCGATGCAGCTAAAGAGGCGTTGAAAAATAACCCAGAACTATATGCTGAAATCGCACAGCTCGTTCAGCAAAAAATGGACGAAGCGCTGAAAAAGAAATAACGTTTTGTTGTCTTTCATTGCGTAGTTTCAGGCAGCGGTCGATTGGCCGCTGCTTTTTTATGCTCTAAGGTGTTTAATTTTCCATTAGTGTCCGGTAAAAACGAATAAGACAAGATTGAAGAGGCCGCAATGCCCATGAAACGGACCTTACGGATAACCTTGTGAAAAAGTAAGCCCCCCCTATCAAAAAAGGTTACTTCAGGAGATCCAACCTCGGTTTCCTGGAGTTGTTTTACCTAGTCCTTTTCTTGTCCCTTAAAAAAGTGAAACAGTTCTCTCCGTGCATGTGTCTTAAAGCTGACCGTCGGAACCGGTCTAAAGAACTTCTATGTGTTTTTGAACTTCTGCTACAACACCAAGGTAGAGAAGGTCGACAATAAAACTCCTAAAAATTGGTGTCTTGGGCTCTTCAACTCACTCTTTGTAGAACTACCTTGAGGGGAGACTAACTCAATAGTTTTACCGGACACTAATGTTAATTTTCAGAAAACATTTTTCGTCCTGATCTCCCATCAGTTATGCATACACATCTTCTCCATTATATTGCCGAGCCAAAAGCAACCAACTTGTGCCTGCCAAGCAATGAGAACACAGTGGAATATTTAGAGTCTAGTCGATTTTAAGTTCTAAGCAAAGCCCTCCACAATAAAACAAACAACCGCTGTGCCGTCATAGTCGTGAGCCACGTTCCCATGTCTCGGCAGGGCGGGGACTTCCGGCATTTTTCTGAGGTATCCACAAGGGACGGAACATAGAGACACCGGGGCTGCCCCCATTATAATGTCTAACGGTTCGGGTCACCTTTGACTATTTAGCGACGAACACAGCAGTCATGGTTAGAATAGTCCATAACGTCCGAAATGCAATACAATTTTTGCGTTTTTCTGCAAAAAAATCAGTAATTTTTGGGGGGGAGTTTGCGTATATTCAGGGAAAGGGTTTCCACCATTAACCGCCTTGCTATACGATTATGAGAATAAAGTTGATGTTTTTATGTAGTGCGATTGCCGGATTATTGTTAGGTGCAGTTACCAAGGCAGCGCCAACGGAGAAAGACCCATTAGCGCTTTCAGATCCACAGCATTTGCAATGGTTCAAGGAGGCCAAATTTGGGATGTTTGTCCACTGGGGGTTGTATTCGCTATTAGGGGGTAGTTACCAAGGCAAGACCATGCCGGATCATTCGCGGCCCGAGGGGGAAAGTTGGTACGCTGCATGGATTCAAACGCGGTTGCACGTACCCGATGATGAATATCGAGGTTTGATGAAACAATTCAATCCGACGCATTTTGACGCGGAGCAATGGATTAGCGAGGCAGCGCGGGCTGGGATGAAGTATTTTGTGATCACTTCCAAGCACCACGACGGTTTTGCGTTATGGGATTCGGAGGTATCCACCTACGACGTCATGAGCACGCCCTTCCGCCGCGACATACTCAAAGAATTAGCAGACGCTTGCAAGAGGCATGGATTGAAGTTTGGGTTATACTATTCGCACTGGCAGGATTGGGAGCATCCCCATGGGGCTGTGCCATCCTGGTATTCGTCGGAAGGCAGAAACTTTGAGGTTTACTGGAGGGAGAAATGCCTTCCCCAGGTCCAGGAGCTCATCAAACGATACGATCCGGATCTCTTGTGGTTTGACACATGGGGAGAAGAAGGTCAAGACATCACGCCAGAACGCCGAGACGAACTGATAGCGCTCGTGCGGCGATTAAGTCCCAAATGTCTGATTAACGGTCGTATTCGCTACATTGGACCGGGCGATCACATCGACTTTTTGGAGATGATGGACAACGGATACCCGGCGACAGCGTTATCCCGCCCCTGGCAAACACCAGCTACGATGTACAATGCGTGGGCCTGGCATGCGCATGATTTCAACTGGAAACCAACACGACAGATGTTGGGGTATTTAACGAGCAATGCCTCCAAGGGAGGGAACTACCTTCTCAACATCGGACCGAAGCCAGATGGGAGCATCCCAAGACCGTCAATCCGACGGCTTCGCGAAATGGGGGCCTGGTTAGCGGCAAACGGAGAAGCCGTCTACGGCACGGGACCGGCCTCAGTACAGTTACTAACGCCACAAGTTGTTGCCACCCAGCGAACAACTGACTGTGGGGTCAATTTGTACCTCTGTATTTCAGGTACGCCCAAGACAATTCAATTGCGTTGTCCACAAGGGATGAACCCAGGGAAGTGCAGCGTATTGGAATCCGGCATGCCCATCACATACGCCCAGGATCCCCAGGGGATACTCACGCTAGCCATACCCACGGCATTGTACAACGATCCGACCATCCAAGTGGTCAAATTAGAAATGAACGTTCAGCGATGAACAGCAGAGTCGCCAGCAGTCCAAGATTCCGGCAAGGCATGACATGTTTGCACTGGAAATAGGAAGCGTTCGCGGTATATGCTGTTGACCAGAAATCACCCCACCATGAGCCAAGACACCATGCAACGCCGCCGCTTTTTGAAAACCGCAACAGCCACGGCAGGATTCTTGCTGACTGCTCCCTACCTAGGCCGGGCCGCCAGCGATCCATTGCCCGTTAGAACCTTGAAAATTGGCCTTGTGGGCTGTGGCGGGCGAGGATTGGGAGCCGTGCGCAATGCGCTAGATGCCGACCCGAATGTCGTCGTCTGGGCTTTGGCCGATGCCTTTCAAGAACGCCTTGACTTTGGGGCCAAGTTGTTGAAGGAGCAGTACGGCGGACGCATGCAAGCCGAAACGGCCCGTCAATTCGTCGGGTTAGACGCCTACCGCAACTTGTTGGAAGAGCCAGTTGATGTCGTCTTGCTCTGTACGCCGCCTGCATTTCGGCCCCAACACGTGGCAGCCTCTATTGCCGCAGGCAAGCACCTCTACGTTGAAAAACCCGTCGCGGTCGACGTGCCAGGCGCCTTGTCCGTACTCGACAGCGCCCGCATGGCCAAGGCCCAAGAATTAGTCATTCTCGATGGTTTTTGCTGGAGGTACGACCAAGCCAACAAAGCAGCCCGGGAATGGCTACGAGAAGGCCAACTGGGGAAAGTCATTGCATTTGACGGATTGTACTACGCGACACCTCCGAAATCGCCGCTAGCGCTGGATTCCCGACCGCCGCACGAATCTGATGTTTCGTGGGCGCTTCGGAACTGGACCGCCTGGTACTGGTTGTCAGGAGGGCAATTTGTCGAGCAGGCCATTCACACCGTAGACGGCATGATGTGGTCTATGGGAGATCAACCACCTGTTGCGGCTTATGGATCCGGGGGGCGGGCTCAACGGACAGATGACGGAGACGTCTGGGATCATTACGACGTCCACTTTGAATACGAGCACGATATCATGGGGCACATAGCCTGCCGCCAATGGGTTGGCTGCCACAGTGAAATCACCGATCGTACCTTCTGTGAAAAGGGCATTCTCACCACCCCGTTGCGACCGCGTATCCAAGCCGAGCGCCGATGGCGTTATCGCGGAGAAAAGACCAGCATGTACGCCAACACGCACGTAGCATTCTACCAATACTTGCGATCAGGGAAATGGGTACAAACGCTCGAACAAGCGGCAGTCAAAACACTCGTCGCTATTATGGGGAGGAATGCCGCCCTGACAGGGCAACGCATCACGTGGGATGAAATCACCAAAGACACCCAATCCCTCATGCCAGAAAGCCTGACGATGGAGACTTCGTTGCCGCCCGCTTCGATTCCTGTTCCCGGGAAAGCCTGAACAATTTACGAACTACCTAGCGTTTGATTTCGCAAGGTTCTACTAATTATGCTGTTTCGATTTTCACGGTTTCGGCATCCAGCAGCGCAGGCAGCGTTGTTCGTACTGACAGTCACGATATTGTTTTTGGCAGGCCTGTACATTTACCATTTTCGCGCAACGCCCTACGAACCGATCCAGCCAGTATCCTTTTCGCATCGGGCCCATGTTGAAACATTAGGGATGGATTGCGAGGCTTGCCATTGGGGGGTACACGATTCGAGTCGGGCGGGGGTACCGCCTGCCAATTGGTGCATGAACTGCCACCAGCACATCTTGGCAGATAGTCCGCTCATTGAACCGTTGCGTCGGGCCGCCGACCCGCATGTGCCCGGATACACCGGGCAACCCATTCCGTGGGTCATGGTCAACCGCACAGCGGCCCATGTTCATTTCAATCATGCCGCTCACGTCAACCGAGGCGTCGGCTGCGCGGATTGCCATGGCGCTGTAGCCAGCATGGAACGAGTACGCATTGAGCAAAACCGCGGCATGCGTTGGTGCATGGAATGCCACCGCGATCCCGATTCCCACCTCCGCCCGCTAGAAGAAGTCACCAACCCGAGCTACCATGCCAGCCTTTATCTACAGACTCACTCCATCAAACGGCCAGACGGAACGCGCATCGAACGCGCACATGAGTTAGGGGCCTTTCTGCGCGAGCAATGGCAGGTACGCCCACCGCTAGATTGTACAGCCTGCCACCACTAAACCACCAACCGCCACTCATGGAGCCCACAGGACCCAACACACACAACCAAACGCAACCCTTTGGGATATCGCGACGGGATTTCATGCAATGGATCGGAACCGGCTCATTAATTGCCGGTCTGCTCCCGGCCTGCAAACGCATCGACACCTACCTCGTTCCGCATCAGCAGGGCCCCGAATGGAACGTGCCCGGGTTGGCATCGCGCTATGCCACCTGCATGCCAGGACCCCGCCAGGCCGTACCGTTGATAGCCGTTTGCCGAGACAGTCGCCCGGTGCAATTGGAACCCTCTACAACCTGGCCTCAAGCAGCAGGTTTGCCAGTTGAAGTCCAAGCATCGCTGTACAGCTTATACGACCCCAACCGCAGTCGGCAAATCCTCTTTCACGGTCAACCCGCCCTGTCAGAAGAATCCCTGGGAGCATTCGCCTCCTGGGCCCGCAAATCCATCGAAGGCGGTCGCTGTGCGTTTGTTATTGATGAAAACGCGGGGCCAGTCGAGCGAGAATTGCTAACAGAATTGGCCAAGCGCAACCCAGCAATCCGACTATACCATTGGGATCCGTTGTCAGATGCCCCAACTCGCGGCCAAGCCCTCGAAGAGGCAGTCGGGCCCGGGATTGTTGCCGTACCTCGTTGGGAGCGGGTTCGCCGTCTCCTGACAATCGATTGCGATTGGTTAGCCAGCGAGCCAATGTCGGATGGCATAGCCCTGATTCAGGGGCGTCTCCCCGCAGAAGAGCGGACCCGCGATCTACCCGGGACAGAACGCAGCCGAATCTACACGATCGAAGGGCGGCTATCTATTTCCGGAAATATGGCCGACCATCGACTGTCCGTACAGCCATCAGCCATACCGCTAGTTATTTGGGAATTGGCCCGACGCCTAGGACAGGCAACTCAGTACGAGCCTTTGCTAAAACTCGACGCACCACCGCGTCGCCTCCCCGAATCATGGAGCCCTTGGCTAGAGGCTTGTTGCCGGGATCTGGCCGAGCACCGCGCCCAATCGCTTATTCTTTTAGGAGGACAATACGCGGCACCGCTACACCGCCTCGTCCTGGACATGAATGCAGCCCTGTCAGCGCCGGGCGTTACCTTATCGTTTTTGCAAGCCGAGCCGCCTTTAGGAGAACCCTTGAGTCAATTGCCGCAAGCCGTTCGCCGGAAAGAAGTCGACACTTTGTTTTTGCTCACCTCAACGGACCCAGTTTTAGAATCCGCTACGGCCATCGATTGGCACGAGCTTTTGCAAACGCCCGGGTTAGAAAGCATCCACCACGGTTTGTACGTCAATCATTCGGCAAAAGCATGCCACTGGCATTTTCCGGCAACGCACTATTTGGAGACCTGGGGTATCGAGCGCGACGCGATGGGACATTTTTGTTACCAACAGCCAGTTACTTTGCCTTTGTACGGCGGATTCAGCGTCATCGAAATGCTAGCGGGGCTCATGAACAGCAAAGGCGTCCTGTTATCGGCCCATCAGATGCCCGATCACGTTTCGCCAGCCCTCTACAAGGTCAAGCGTTGTTTTGAACGGGCCGTTTCGTCGACTCATCGCGAAACCGCCTGGACCGAAGCACTCGGCAGAGGGTTTTCTCCGGAGACGGCCTATTCCCCCGTTCTGAAAACTCCAAAAGCCTCAACCAAGGCCATCATTCAAGCCTGCCGTCAATTAGCAGAATCAGTTCCCCCACCCGATACGATCGAAGTACAGATTGTCCCCGATTATGCCCTGTGGGACGGGCGGTTTCGTTCCAATGCTTGGTTGCGCGAACTACCCGATCCAATCACCGGTCTATGTTGGGAGGGAGCTATCCAACTAGGGATTCACACAATCAACAACCTGAAACCCGGCGCACGCGCCACGTTAGGAGGTTCCGTACCTGGAGTGATCTGCCAGGTCCCCGGCATGCCCGACAACTTCGCCGTCATACCAATGGGCCATAGCGACACGATCTGGGCTCTGATTGATCATCGCAAGCCGCAACCTTGGGTTTTGCAGTTACCCATTGCGCAATTGCGCGAATACAGGGATACTGACCCACAAGCGGCCGTCGCTCAATTACCACCGCAACTTGATCCCAAACTCAACGAGGTTTTCAACAGACAACTCAAGAATCAGCCGAATGCAGTTCCGCCAGACGTTGATCTCAAGACAAGCCCGTTGAGCGATCGCATCCACCAATGGGGAATGGTCATCGATCTTAGCCTCTGCATAGGGTGTAACGCCTGCATCGTCGCCTGCCAAGCCGAAAACAATATTCCTGTCGTCGGCCCAGAAGAAATTGCCCGAGGCCGCCTGATGCATTGGTTGCGCATCGACCGGTATTTCATCCGACTAGAAAGGGAGACTCGCATCCAGCCATTCCCGATGGCCTGCCAACAATGCGCCTACGCACCATGCGAGTCGGTTTGCCCGGTCAATGCCACAGTGCATACAGCCGAAGGGCTCAATGCTATGACCTACGCGCGTTGCTGGGGGACGAGGTATTGTGCAGCCAATTGTCCCTACAAAGCGCGACGATTCAATTTTTTCGATTACATGCGCCAATCCCGCAATGCCATTGCCCAACAACACAACCCCAATGTCACAGTACGCCCCCGCGGCGTCATGGAAAAATGCACTTATTGTGTCCACCGCATCGAAGAAGCTAAAATACGCCGCAAAACCCGCCTGATGCAGGCCCAATCTCCTACAGCCTCAACGACCATCAACCTGACAGATGCCGACCTGAGGTTGGCAGAGGGAGAGGTTCGTACAGCCTGTCAGGCCGCCTGCCCCATGGAAGCTATCAGTTTTGGCAATCTTCTAGATCCCCAATCTCGCGTCAGCCGTCTGCAACATACCCAACGCAGGTTCATCGCCCTGCCAGAACAAGGCACTAGTCCCAGAACCTCCTATCTTGTCCGCATCGACAACCCTAATTCAGAGCTTCGTTGAGAAAGTTTAGATCTTAGGAATCATTAGTAACTGGTAAAACTTTTTGAGGAAGCTACTCCTTGAGGTCGTTCTACTAGAAACGCAACAATCCGCAGAGCCTGCATGAAGCAAACCCTGCGGATTTTTATTTGTTGCCGTCTTCGTTTTAGAAGTTGTAACGCAAGCCAACGCTACCATTAGCGCTAGTCATACCACTGCGTACGTCAGCATTGGCATCGAGGAAGATCGAGGTGTTGTCTCCTGCGGGGATAGTCAGTCCTGCGCCCACCTGAAGACCAGTACGGCCAGCCTCGGCCCCGCGCACTTGTTGCGTCAGCCCCGGCGCAGCCTGGAAGCCTACGCGAGCCTCGCCGCAGTCGTCTCCGAAGTCCTGTACCACCTGGACACGGAATTCACCCAACGCCTCGCGGCCAAACAAGTTGTCGCCCAACAAGCCCAGCATGCGAACCCCCAAACCGACGCTTCCAGTCATGTATTCCAGATCGGACACATTCAAGCCACCATTTCCAGCACCACTTTCGGAGAAATCGTCGCTGTCCACATACGCCATGCTCGCGGTGAACAAAGGCTGCAACAATGCCGTTCCGTCTTCGTTCAGCGAAATGTCTCTCGTCACTTCGTAGAACGCGCCCAAGCTCATGCCGTCGCTACCGCCCTCAGCCTGATAACTGTGTCCACCGACATTAACAGTTCGCGTCGTCGACGCGTCATGGACTCCACCCGTCAGGATCAGATTGTGTCCCCATTTCCCGCTCTGGTACCGGCCAAACAGGTTCACGTAGTAACTGTCCAGATCTCCTTCCAAGCTGTCGGCGCCATTAGCAGTCAAATCGCCATACGACGCCGTAACCGCCAAGCCCAAGGTCGTGTTTGCTGAGATATTGGCATCGACACCAGCTGTACCACCCCAGGTATTGAGGCGGAAACCAGGAGCATCGCCATCGCCGTCCAGCTCGTTGTAGGAACCATTGCCCTGGATCCATGCGTTAAACAAGGGCAATTCGCCTTCGTAATTGTAATTTGGATTGAGACCCATGCTCGTCATTCGATTGCGGATCAGCTGCTGTTGGTTGCGGAAGTCAGCCATTTCTGCAGCGGGGACCGCCGTTACGGAAGCGCCGACCACAGCAGCCATAGCCTGGCTCACACCAGCCGTATTGCCCGAATTAATGCCATCCATCACAAAGGAAAGCACCTTGTCGAGGTTGCTACCGCCCGCCTGAATCCCGGCGTGCCAGATCAGATTAGCACCGGCCCTGGCATTGTCGCTTTGCGCATAACCCAGCAACGTATTAGTCGGATTGTAAGACGGCGTCGCCAACAACGAAACACCATCCTCGGCCACATGAATAGTCGCCGATGAATAGAACAACGAAATGCTCTTCTCAAGCGTTACCGTCCAGCCATCCAGGCTCGTCCCAGCGGCCAGCGCAGATCCATCGCTACCCAGGAAGCCGCCTCCGGCTTTCATCACCAACAGGTCGTCTGCCGTAGCAATACTCCCAGAGCCGTTGTTGACTAAGCTAAGGTTCAGCTGGTTGGGCAAAGTGATCGTACCCGATGCGACAATGCCGCCTTCTTCATTTGGCACAATCGTGTTCAACGAAGCGCCATCGGCAAAAACGCCATTCCCAGACAACGACAGAGTCACCGGAGCATACTGCCGATTCGGGTCGGCATCCCCCAGTGTCAGCGTTCCCGAGTTATCTACCAGCAGCGAGCTAGCACGCGTATCCGTGCGCACAATGAGTTCCGCCGTATTGCCAGAGGACGAACCAACAGTCAACTTGTTGTAAATCGGTACAGCTTCTGCAACATTGCGCCGATTGATTTCCATGACTCCGCCTCGAACGTCCAGGTTAACCCCAGTTGCCGAGTCTCGCAAGATCTGGGTACCACTGCCAGTTTTGACGATCGTACCAACGCTACTGTCGACCAATTCGCCTCGGAAGTCCGCATCCCGGCCTCCCGTCAGCGTTATGACGGCGCCATTTGCAATACTCAGAGTGTTGTCGCCATCGAGCACGGCAAGCGTCATGTCGGACTCCGCGTTGAGGGTCCAGTTTTCACCCAATTCGAAGATGATACCGGCATCCACCTTGGAGCCGCCAGACACCGACAGCGAAGCTCCGTCAGCCAGAGTCAAGGAGCCAGTTCCTGTAATCACAGCATTCGATCCGATCGTGTTCGAACCTTCCGCATTAGTCAGGACGACATTGGAACCATTCAGTATCAACCTGCCATTATCCGTCAACTGCAATGTCCCCGTTGTCAAATCCTCGTTGAGCGTCAACGTACCTTCGAGCCCCACCGTCGTCGTACCAGCAACCGTTGCAGTACCGCCAATGCTCAGCGAAGCAGGAGCATCCGCAGTACCGACAACAGTGAGATCCTGAGTTGTCACAGTACCGCCAATCGTCAACACACCTTCTTGCACGGAAATCGAACTTCCTTCAGCCAACACATTGCCACCAATGTCCAAACGATTCGCACCCGTCTTGACAATTGCAGCTGCACCTTCGATATCGCCGGCATACTGCGAATCAAGGCCGTCATTGTTCAGTTCGACAGTCACACCAACGCTGTTGCCGGTATTGATCTGCGCGTCTGCCATGCCAGCGTCGCTCTGCAATTTTTTGAATACAATGACATCACCGTCTTCCAAATTGAGATTTAGCGTACCATTGACAAAAATCGACGGATAACGAGTCAACACTGAAGGACTGCGCAACGTTGTCGTTTCTCCTGCGAAAACCGTATAAGGCGTATCGACGTAACGACCGTCGATCAACAGATTTCCTCCCTCTACGCCCATCAGGTCGTACCCCAGGTCGCTCAACCACGGCGTAAACTCGATCAAGTTCCAGTCGTCGACGATGGCTCCGGCCAGTACGCCATTGGTAATGCACACGTTGTATTCGTCACGCTGGTCGCGCAGGAAGGATTCGATCGACTGCACATCCACAGTCAGCGAGTCGAGCGTCAGCGTGGCATCGGCATCGTTCAAGGACACAGCCGCACTACCAGGGTGCGTTGAACTGTCCATGTTCCCTTCAACAATGGAGATCGTCGCTTCGCTCAGCGTCAGGTTGCCGCTGATATTGGTAATATTGCCACCAGAGCCTTCAATGCTAAGGATCTGGCTACCGTCTACTCCGCCCATGTCCACATCGCCGGTGTTGCGAATGTGTAAATTCGAGGCGTTATCGGCATTTACCAACGATCCATGCACCATGACCACCTCGGCACTCAGCTGTTGGCCACCCAAATCGAGAATGCCACCGCCAGAAACAGACAAGGAACCCGTCTGAGCGGAAGCATCGTCCCACACCAGCGCCACGGTTCCCGTTCCTCCGTGCTCAACAGCTAACTCCCCAGCTTCTAAATCCAGGCTCTGATCTCCGCTCGCCAGAGTCGTCAACTTGCCCTCCCCGGAAATCACCCCATTCCAGCCAGAACCGTCAGCCAGAGACAACGCCGTATCGATCGTTAAGGTTCCAGTCGAGGCATTGCCCCCCGCCAACGTTAACGAGCCCGAGCCGCTTTGCGTTAGCGAAACAGAACCTCCGACAGCAGCCCCCAGCACAACATCGTTCGCGTAATTGACCACGACGTTGCCAGCGCCCGCAATTGCCGTTGCGGCGCTCAACGCGCCGTTGGCATTGAGTGTCGCTTCACCGCCATCTCCCAAAGCCAAAGTTTTACCGTCAGCCACAGTCAACGAACCAGTAAAGCTGCTCAGATCTCCCGTCAATGCCAGGCTCGGTGCCTCGCCGCCCAACGAAACATTGCCCGCGCCCGTTATTGCGCCTGCCAAAGTCCACGTCTGATCGGCGGTTCCCTGCAGAACTAGACCTCCGCTTCCTACGTCGATCGCCGTCTCCAGCAAAACAGCACTGCCATTGCCAACATTCCATGCAACACCATCAACCGAAATCGACGCTGCATTCGCCAACAGAGCCGAGTCATTCAACCGGATCGTTGTATTGGAGCCCGACATCGTCAGGTTGCCAGAAAAGTCATCGTAAGTTCCCGTCAACGAAACCTCTGTTCCTCCCTGCAATACGAGATTGCCCGCACCACTGATAGCGCCAGACAAAGTCGGAGAACCAGACAATTGCACGATCAAGGATCCTTGAGACACCGTCATATTGGCGTCTGTCGAAGCGCCTACGCTGATTTGAAGATCACCAGCAGTTTCATCCTGCGCGAGGCTCGCATTGAGCACAAGATCCTTGTCTATCGACGCCCAATCCGTTGCCCAGGATACCTGGCTGCCGCTAGACAACACCGAGAGACCGCCGGACAACACATTCACGTTGACCACCCCTGTAGAATTGGTGACATCGATCAATCCAGAGACATCCTGCGACGCTCCAGCAGAGTACACCAACGTCCCCCCGTTAAATTGCAGAGCATTGCCCGTCAACACCTCGCCAGAGGCATCCAGCACAAGCTGTCCCCCTTCAAGAACAATGGAGCCAGTCCCCAAACCACCGACTGACTGAAGAACAATTCTGCCGTTGGCAAGCCGCGTGCCTCCAGAAAACGTATTGGCCTGATCCTGATTGATCGTCAACGTGGCTTCGCCCACTTTAGACAAACTTGTCTGAGTTCCCTCCTTGTCGCCAATCGTACCCGGTCCTTCCCAGGTATAATCGGTAGAGTCCGAGCTGACGGAAATCGATTCAGGCGTCACTGTTAACGCGCCCGTAGTCCCGATTGAAATCACAGCGCTAGAAGAAGCAATGTCCATGAACGACACCGCTTTGTTGTCAGAGTATTCCACCGTTCCATCCATCCAGCCGACTGTTCCTTCTGCCCACGTTCCGTTGCCGGTGTCTGTGTCGCCAACCCACAGCACAGAGGTCAATCCAGCTACTGTCAGATAAATCGCATTGTCTATCTTAGAGAACGAATAGAATCGACCGATGTCAGCATCCAGCTCCACGGCCCATTGCACCTGCTCCGCCGTCATGCCTTCGGTCGCATTGGCCACAATGCAATAGCGACCGTCGACGTCGGGAACAATATTACCCGAATTGTCCAGAGTCAACGAAAACGACTCAGCGTCAAAGGACACCCCGGATCCCAGCGTCAACGCAGCCTGAGCACTATTGAGGACACTGGAATCGATCACGATGTCACCTGCGCCCAAGGTCAAACTGCCAACGATTGTTTGCGGTGCAGAGGCTACGAGTAAATTGTTGCCTCCAGTGTTAATCGAACCGCCAAACGCTGTCGTTGAAGCCAATTTCACATGAGCCATCGTGCTCGCAAGCGTTCCCGTATACCCAGACGTATCGCCGCCAAGCGTGATTGCGCTGATCGTCGTGTCTGTTTCTCCGGAACTTGGGAATACATTCAAATTACCAGACCCCGCCAAGCCCCCCGCCAGGCGCAGTTCGCTACCGCCGTCGAGCGTCGTGGTATATTCGCCTTCCGTTGTCACCGTTAGCATGCCGTTGAGGACAGCCGTACCGCTAGCCGAGAAATTGAGGCTGGTATTACCGCCCGTTGCGTGTATCGAGATATTATTGGCTACCGAATAAACCGAATCAGCAGAAACCCCCGATGGGGAAACGTTAACCTGCGTATTCCCATTGACCGTACTTCCTGGCGCGGCGACAACACCCAACGACACATCGCCAATACCCCAGGGGGTGATCGATCCGTCGGATTGAATCGCTCCCGTGAAATTGAGTCTGATTCCGCCGGATATGGGCCCTATAGCAGTATCTCCCTGGTACGAGCTGTTGGCAGAGAAGATCAAAATGTTTGAATGTTCCGTCGTTATTTGAAGATTACCTTGGCCAACAATCGGATTTGAAATAGTCGTATTACCATACCATGTTCCCAAAATCGAAGCCCATTCATTTTCTTCCGTCGCCACCGATATGGGCATCCCAAATGTCGTTCCCCACATATTTCCGTTGTAAAGGATTAGTCTCGATGCAGCCCCCATCGTCAACTGTCCGGAAACTCCATTGATCGTCAATGCAGCATAGTCGAGACGCAGCGTAGCATTGGTTAGGTTAATGTCAAAATCTCCGCTCGTCACACTCTCTGACAAATCAACAATGCCGCCCTGGATGTCCAATGTCAAATTCTGCGAAGACGCCAGCGAGTTCCCTCCCAGGGACAACGTACCCTCACCCGTCTTCATCAGATGACCGGACAAGCTTGCCGTCGTTGGTATTGTCGCCGTTCCCGACGCCACATTCAATTCAATCGTCCCACCGTCGCTGCTAGCTAGGTTACCGTACGAAGTTTCGCTGAGGACAAGCGTACCCGTACCAGTTTTGACGATATTTTTGTCAGCCAACAAACCGGCAGTCGCCGACCAGGACAAATCGCCATCAACCTGAAGAGCAATATCCGTCCCCTCGACGGCACTGAGCGTCGCGTCCGCCACGCCGATTTCCAGCACACCGCCCGCGAACACGACCGTATTGTTCCCCAGGGCATTGGCATGGCCAACAACTAAGGTACCTTCGCGTAAATCGATCGTGCCACCCGACATTTCGGAGTTGTCTGTAGCCAACGTCACTTCCGCTGTTCCCTCTTTGACAATATTGACCGCACCAGTCAGGCTACCGCCGGATTCCGACGACAGCACGTAAGAATCCAGATCGTTGGCAAACGAGATCGAAGCAGGGTTCAAGGCCCCTTCGAGGAGAATCGTCCTTTCCTCACCTTGCTCTCCGATCGTCAGGTCAGCAAACACGACAGCCCGACCAGCCTCGTAAGCAGATGGCGCCCCCGAAGGCAAGAGCCAAACGGACTCGCCGCCAGCAACCCAAGTACCAGAACTCTCCGCGCCATTCCACGTCAATGCGCCGCCAGTCGAGGTTAGCGTCAGCACGAGGTTGTTGCCGCTGGCAGAAAGATCCCAGGAATACCAACTCGAAATATTGCTATCTAGAGCCAAACTCGAAAACATGTCGTCTGTCCAGCCTTCGAGAGAAGTTCCGGTCGCCAGCACATACGTTCCCTCGTAGCCGTCTGGGTTGAGCACGTCAAATCCGTCCAAGGCAATCTGGTGCCCAGTCCCAGACAAAGAAATAGCACCCTCAACCGATAATAAAGCGTTTCCAGAACCAGCCATGCCGTCGAGAGCGCCAACATCCACCGTCACAAGGCTGGACTCGCCCAGCGTCAACCCCATGCCAGACAACGTCGCCGTACCCGATCCAGCGCCAATAGCAATACCCGATCCTCCCGAAAACGACAACGCCACGTCGGCAAAAGAATCGGTCTTGCTGACAGTCGCCCCGCGATGGATTTTCAAACTCCCCGTGCCAATCGCGCTCGCCGATCCTAAGGTCAACGTACCGGAACGCACCGTCGTACCCCCCGTGTAGGTATTGGCGCCCGTCAACGCAAGTGTCCCTGCCCCGTCAGCTACGATCCCTCCATCGCCAGACAAAACTCCGGACACCGTAATCGTGCGGCCCTCAGTACCCTGAGTATATTCTAACAGGTCGTCGGCGGCAGCTACCGAATAACCAGTCGTGTCGAACTCAACGTACCCCCCTAGCGTCGCCGGAACGCCCAGCGTCCAGTCCGCCGAGGCACCTAACGTGCCGCCGTTCAAATTGACGTGAACTTTCTCCAAAGCAGTATTTGAATCCGAACCACGTTCCCGAATACCAACGTTGCCTAAAACAAGAGTTCCACCGTTGAGATTCAATGTTGCCGAAGTAGTTGAGCCAACATTGCGCATCATGTTAATGCCTTCCATCCCGGCAAAGCCATCATTTATCTCAAATAAACCAGATCCTGCTTCCGCAACAGTCAGTTGCCTGGCAAGCCTGAGTTCACCACCATTCATTTGGAAATTAGTCGTCTTCCCCCAGTTAGCCAATTGAATCGAGAAATCCGTTCCACTATGACTGCCCGCCCCTTTAACGACCATCAAACCGTCCTCCATCAAGATATTGTTAATGAAAGCGGAAGTATTTTCACCAACGTCGAAGTAGTTATCGATAACAATGGCCGTATCGCTGCCACTAATTGTCAAATTGCCGCGAACCATTTTCATTCTCCCAGTCGAATGCCAAACGCCGCTCAAGGCCATCTTGCCGCCATTGCCAGCCGAAGCGTAAATACGAATATCGCTAACTGCCCCTAACGAGTTAACATCGCCATGAACACTCCCCCCCTCAAGAAGCAATTGTCCCATAGTTGTTCCGCTCCCGAGCAGAATGGTGCCATCGCTGTTTTCCTTAGCCGTGTACCCAGCAAAAGCGGTTCCACCCTGTAACTCAAGCGTCGCCCCATTGAACAGCGTCAATTTACCAATGTCCATGGCTGCGGCGCTGGACAGCGTCAATACAGTACCGGGACCATCCACAGACACCGAACCAGCGATGTCGTTGGTACCGGAAAAGGTCGTATGGGCGCCCCCGCTGATTGCCAGGCTCCCGGTCAGGGTCAGAGAAGAATTTTCATCAGCTCCGACAAATTCGTATTCTCCCCCCGTGACATGCATGATCAAAGGCGACACCTCGCCGGAAATCGTCACCGTACCCGCATGTTCCGCGTCGAACACGACCAAACTGCCATCCGAAAACGACACCGTTTCTCCCACCGTATTTTCCCAATTAGTCGTCGAACCATCCCAAGTACCCGTGTCGCCAGTCCAAGTAATCGTCGTACTCTCCAGGTATTCCACCAAGTTGTCGTCTGCAGCTACTCCGTAACTCACGTAAATTTCTCCGTTGCCGCTTTCGTACAGGTAAAATTGGCCGACCGAACCCGATCCTGCCGTCAACTCAATGGACGAAGCAGCCAAATCCGTACCATCCAGCAGGGAAAACGAATTGGAGTTCCCCAGCGTCACGCGCAAATCAACATCGCCTTCCACGGACCATAGTCGGCGCGTGTACACTACGTAGTTGCCGTCTTCTTCAAAAGAAACCGACGCTAAGCCATACTGCCCGGCATTGGTTGAAAACCCCTCTTCGCCATACTGAAGCAAGGTCCCGGAAAAATTGCAAGAAATATTGGCATTGGTATTGCTGGCTTTGGAGTGAATGCTACCTAAAGAACCAAGAGTAATATTAGTCCCACTACTATTGCCCTTCCATCCCGTTTCGAAAACCAACCCTTCGTAAGCCAGAACAGTCGTATTGAACCAATCGGTAATCCCATTGCCCGCCATATTCATATTCCAGATCAGCTTGGAGTCTTCATCGATGTTGATGGAAGATTCGGGCCCTTGCATTTTCTGAGTGGTGCCATTGAGCGTCACCTGTGCGCCGTTGAGCGCAGAAATCATGAAATTCCACCCTTCCAGATTCATCTCGCTAAAGATGTATTCGCCCGCCGCGTTAAATTCCATCCCTCCCCAGTTCTGGCTGCTCCTCCACCCAGGCCCTAATTCAGTATTAGTCGGCGCTTCACCCTCGGGTACGACCCAGTTGTCATCCCAATTGTGCCAATCGTCGGCTCCAAATTCGCCAGCTCCGCCTTGCCACGACCACATGGCCATCGACGATGAATACGACCCCAGTACAGCCGCCAATAAACTTAAAGGTAATCTGAGTTTCATAAATAGGTCATTAGCTCTCTGTGAAGAATAACAAATTGACCTATCTAGAAAAGTCGAAATTCAAAAAAAAAAAAATAAAAACAATCACAACTTATTGATTATCATTGTTTAATATAATTTAAAAAGATTCAACTTGCGCTCAGATATGCTTCCATCGAGCCCTCATCCCTCTACCATGAGCGACAAACGTTCATTCGCCACGTTAGGCAACAAGCCAGAAAGACGGCTAGAATTAATCGTTTTTATCGTTGTCTTGCTGAAAGGAACGGGCTTCAATGATGACCTGCCATCTACGGGCAATCCAAGGGCGCACCAAGCCATAGAGAAGATAGACGCAAAAAATGACAGCCGGCATCACCCAAGGGAAGTAAAAAAGAGCTACAACAGCAAACGACGCAACGATAATACCTGATACCGTACCTTTAGTCGTGAAATTAATGTGTTTGAAACTAGGGTAAATGACTCGACTCATCATGAGAATAGAAATGCCTACCATCGCGGCGGCAAGAACATATTTCCAGAGCCCCAAGTCAATTTCCGTCCTGTAGAGATGGATAATCAGGTACATTGTCGACACAATCGTACCAGCTGCCATCGGAACAGGGAGGCCGACAAAATTGGTAGTTTGGCCCGTTTTGCGGGGCATCATTGCCATACAGTTGAAGCGGGCAAGGCGCAACCCCGCGCAGAGAAGATAAAGGGCAGCAATTCCCCAGGCAATACCTGGGTAAGGGATACTGAACAAAACAGCTTTGGAAAGGAGGAGAGCCGGAGCAATACCAAAAGACACAATGTCAGCCAAAGAATCGAATTCGCGACCAAATGGGCCCTCCTGCCCGCTCATGCGGGCAATGCGCCCGTCCAGCAAATCAAAAAGACATGAAGCAAAGATGAAATAGGTAGCCTGCTGATACAAGGAGTATGCCGCCTGGAACTGGTAACCAGACTCCTGAGTCGTGCTTCCAGCGACCATTCCTTGAAGAATAGTCATAATCGCAAAGAAACCGCACAGGAGATTACCAGCCGTGAAGAGATTGGGCAGAATAGGGATTTCAGGTTCATCCGGAATAATCAACTTTTGCATCGCCGTTCAGGTTTGGGGGATCCATTCGAGAGGACACAACGTCCATCAAAGGGCGAAAGCCTTTTTTGCGGCCTCTTCCAGAGAAGCCATCGCCTTTCTGTCAGGGACAGAACCGCGAGCCATCTCCGGGCGTCCGCCACCACCGCCGCCAGCCATGACCGCCAGCGATTGAAGCAACTTGCCAGCCATCAACCCTTTTTCACGGGCCAACGTACCGCAATATGAACCTAAAAGCAAGCAAGAACCATCGTCAACAATCAAAAATGCACTACCAGCGTAGTGTTTCTTTTTCAAACCGTTGAGAAGTTCCTGCAATAAGTCGCTGGAACCCGACACCGTTGCGACAAGCAACTCAGGGTAGTCAGGCAACCACGTTGCCAACAACTTGTCGGCCTGACTTGCAGCAGCAGCGGCCTGAACTTTCTTGACCTTCTTAGCAGCCTCGATCGCGATCGACTTCATCGAATCAGCCACTTGGCAAAAACGGGCAAAGCATTCGTTAATTTCGTGGATTTCGCGAGCTGCCAAAGCCTTGAGAGCCGGTTTGTCGTCCAGTTTTGGCAACTTAAAGGGGGCAATTCCAAGATCCTGAAGCTTGCCATTGGCTTCTTGGGCTTTTTGGAAGTCTTCGTAGAATTCGCGACCTTTTTGGGCAACTTGTTCTTTAACAAGCTCGACCGCCGCCTCACCCGTCATTGCTTCGATGCGGCGCACGCCCGAGGCAATGGCACCCTCGCTCTTGATTTTGAAGAGGCCAATATTCTTTGTATTGTCGATGTGGGTACCGCCGCACAATTCCATGCTAATGCCGTCAAGCAAATCGTTTTGGCCGCCGACTTGCACGACGCGGACGACATCGCCATACTTATCGCCAAAGAACTGAGCAATATCGCCGTGTTTCTTGATTTCGGCATAGGGGCGTTCCGTGCAGAAGACAGGCAGGCCTTGTTGGATCCATTCGTTGACACGTTCTTCCACAGCACGCGTTTGGGCAGGAGTCAATGCCGAGCTCTGGAAATCAAAACGCAGGCGGTCTTCATCAACGAGCGATCCTTGTTGTGAGGCCGTCGAGCTGACAATTTCCCGCAATGCTTTGTGAAGAAGGTGAGTCGCCGTATGGTTGGCTTCGATGCGACGGCGGCGAGCCGAATCGATCGTCAATCGTACTTCATCGCCCGGTTTCAAGTCGAGTTGATCAGCCTCGACGACGTGAGCGCGAGCCTGGCCGATTTGCTGGACTGCGGCAATAGCATACGTATTACCCAACCACTCGAGAACGCCGGAATCGGACACCTGACCGCCCATTTCGGCATAAAACGGACTCTTGTCGGTAATGACAAATTGGCAATGTTCACCGGGGACGATTTCCTTCACCACCGCCCGGCATGAATCTTCAGCATAGCCAACAAATTCGGTCGCGACATCAGTCTTGAGGTCGAGAGCGCGAACGATTTCGCTCTTGCGAGCCAGGCGGGCGCGTTCGCGTTGCGCTTCCATCAATTCATCGAAACGGGTCATGTCGAGTTCAAGGCCGCGTTCACGAGCCATCAGCGCAGTCAAATCGACCGGGAAGCCGAAGGTGTCGTAAAGTTTGAACGCAAAATCGCCACTAACACTATTCGACTTCGCCACCTCTTCATCAAAGAGTTCGAGGCCGCGATCGAGCGTCTCATTGAAACTCGTTTCTTCCGTCGTCAGCACAAGTTTGATCGTCTGGCAGCGTTCGACAAGTTCCGGGAACGTTTGACCAAATGATTCGACGAGCGTGTCAACCAGCTCCGCCATGAACGGTTTGGTAAAGCCAAGGGTACGGCCATAACGCACAGCGCGGCGCAGAATGCGGCGGAGGACGTAGTTACGGCCATTGTTGCCCGGGATAATGCCGTCGGCAATTGAAAAACAAAGCGTGCGAATATGATCAGCAATAACGCGGAAAGCGATAGCTTCTTGCATGGCGGAATCCATCGCCTGCCCGGGTTGGGCGGGATAAATATCCTGATAGGTTTTGCCAGAAAGTTGTTCTAGTTTCTGGAAAATCGGACGGAATACATCCGTTGCGTAATTGGAAATGCGTCCCGAAAAATCCTTGAAACCATTCGTACACTGCATAATCGAGCAGGCACGCTCAAAGCCCATGCCCGTATCGACATGCCGGGCAGGCAGGTCGCGGAACGTGCCGTCTTTTTCAGCATTGTACTGGATGAACACAAGGTTCCAGATCTCGATGCACTTGTCGGAGCCTTGGTTAACCAAGCAACCCAGGGTATCTCCGTTTACGGTCAAGTCGGCGTGAAGTTCAGAACAAGGGCCGCAGGGGCCAGTCTCGCCCATCATCCAGAAGTTGTCGTGAACATTGCCATGGACAATGTGGACTTGAGGATCCAGGCCGCGGGAACGGAACAAAGCCGCCCAGGCATCCCAGGCCTCCTGGTCAAATTCGCCCGGATCGTTTTGATCCTTGTTAGGAGCATAGACAGTAGCGTACAAACGCTCGGCCGGGAACCCCCAACGCTCGACCACAAGCTCCCAGCTCCACTGGATGGCTTCCTTTTTGAAATAATCGCCAAACGACCAGTTACCGAGCATTTCGAAAAACGTGTGGTGGTACGTGTCGTACCCGACGTCTTCCAAATCGTTGTGCTTGCCCCCGGCTCGGATGCACTTTTGCGTGTCAGTTGCGCGAGCGGGCTTCCAGGGGGGAGTCCATACCCCCAGGAAATACGGCACAAACTGGTTCATCCCAGCATTGGTAAACAACAAACCCGGACTCTGCGGCAGCAAAGAAGCCGAAGGAACGATCGTATGCTGCTTTTCATGGAAAAAATCGAGAAAACTCTTTCGTATTTCGTTTGCTGTCATCATGGCAATGTTGGAAATGGCGGTGCGATTATGCCCGGATTATCTCGTTAGTAAACCGCAAATTCCGTGTTTCTGGTCGTAACTCGTTCCTTGTTGCTCCATTATCGAACAACCAGGCGGCCTTCAGCCAAGCTGTACTCGAAGAATGGGCACCAATTGTCGAGCCTACACGGCTTACCCTGAATCCCAACCTGCACAGATTCCCCCTGCGAATCCCGCAAACAACCACGAGCCCCGGTTTGCGGGCCACTCGGCACGCGCTCGTTCAACCTTATCTGCTTGTTCAACGTCATTCCATACCTGACAAAACAACTCTGCGGATTTTCATCAACAGTAATGCACACCGTTTTTGCCCCTTTTAAGGCAACAGACGAAATAGAACGCGGTTTGCCATCAGCACCAACCACTGAGAATCCGCAATTGCCAGGGTCGACAACTGTTTGGACGTCGAGAACGAGCGGTTCGACCGGTACGTAAAAGAGCATGAAAATATCCCACTTATCCTTATTTTTGCGGACAATGTGTTTTACGGGATGCACTGGCAACCAACGTTCGCCATCCACGATTGTCTTTTTCATCACATAGGCAATGTGTGCGCCATACCATTTGGACGAAGCCGCAGTCAGGTGAACTCCATCTTTGGCATAAGGGAAGTGGTACATCGGCGTCGTCATCACGTAGCGAGTTTCGGGATTAAGGGCCATGTCGAGTTGGGCCAGAGCAATCGTCGGGTAATCGGTGGGATTGTAAGGATAATAGTTCAAATGCGAAGCAACCTGATACCCGAAGCAATAGAGATCGTTCTTCTGCTTTGTGATTTTTTTGACGTCTTTGTTAAGGTCTTTAATCAGGTCAACCATTAATTTCTCATACCAAGCAGCGTCTTTCTTGTTCATCTGGTCAGTCTCGCCCTGTGTCCAAATGAATCCAGGCATGGAAAAGGTTTTTTTCTCAGCTTCAGCCAATTTCTTGCCTTGCGTGGCATCTTCAAGCGTCCATTTGTAGGGATCCGTCCCGCGGACAAGCGCGGTTATGCTGCACCCGCCAATGCCATTGGCCGAGCCTAACACCTGTACTCGTTCAGCAAGCTGGGCCGACTTGGGATCCTGTGCCAAGAAATGCGTTAGGAATTCAGCAGTTCCAGCCACCGGGGTTTCGCCGCGGTGGTTGTCTGGAGACGGCGCTTCCACCAATGGGACGAATTGGCTTCGGTCGTGGGTTGTTTCGTAGGGGCGAATGCCACCGGGAAACATCACGTGATTGTATGGTTGCTTGTTCGACACAACCGGCACGGCGGTCCACCCTACCGACAGCGACTGGCCCATCGACGTTACGTAGTTGACATCCGTCAAATCAGAGGCTTCCGCTTGCAGCCATGTTGCGCCCATGCACAAGCCAGCCAATAATGTCTTTGATAAAGTCTTCATATTATGTTTATTGCCAATATAAAAACGCAGCAAAGAACGCTGGGTACTTTGCTGCATAGGGATTTCAGAAAAAGACGAATCGTGTTATTACTTCCAGGAATAGACGTTGTCTTCAATAGAGGCTTGTACCGAAATTTTACCATCTCCATGGCTACCTTCGCCATCGGGGCCAGTTCCATAGGCAATCACGCGCTGGATAATTGGGCGATCGAGATTTTTCTTAGCTGTTGGGTCCTGGATTTCTCCATCACCGTCAACGTCGATCATCACGTAGTAGGGTTTGCCCCAAGGATCGTACAAACCAACCTCACGACCAGAGAAATACAGGCCACCGCGAGGGGTATCGACAGTCGTTGCGCTAAGATAAGGCTTACGCTGAGTATTCACGCGATCCAAATCCGAGTTTTCACGATTGAGCAAAATCGAGATCAACTGTGACTTATCATCATAGGCCGACGTCACCACGATGTCCTTATCGCCTACTTTATACATAGGGTCGAGCGGCAGGACACCTTGGTGATCCATGATGAAATTGTTAACAGCCTGCACGATATCGGTACAGTCTTTCTGGGCTTGACGAGCTCTAGCCTTGTTGATCGAACTCTGAGCAGTCACGAAAGCGACGCTGGCGAGAGTCACGATAATTGAGATAACGACCAGAAGTTCGACAAGAGTAAAACCGCGATGGCGTCTGAATGAAGAGGAGAGTTTCATATTCGTTCCCACAATAAACCAATTATCATGCAGGGCAAGAGGAAAGAGAGCTTCACGCAGGAATTTTTCACTTATTATGCGAATCGTCGCGGTGAGGAGCCAATTCCCAATCGACCCATTGTTCTTCTCGATTGACAGAGACAGGAATCACGGGAACAACCATGCCCGGATGCGCCCACTGTTGGAGTTCATCGGTACGGATCATACCTTTCAATTGCAGTGCGGGCACCTCGACAAACAGGCCGAAAGGTTGAACTTCGCGAATGACAGCACGATGTGGCACAGGGGATTCGGAGTCCGCCTGGTTTTCGAGCCACCCCATCAGTTTCATTTGGTGAGCTTCCCGCTCAGCAAGAGCTGAAACGCGTTCGGTTTCTGAGAGGTATTCGGCAATTTCCTGGAGACGACCCGAGGAATCCGGTTGGACGCAGCGATGCGGCGGAATGAGCGAGGAGAGAGCGCGATGAACGACCAAATCGGCATACCGGCGGATAGGACTAGTAAAGTGGCAGTAATCGGACTTTGCCAAGCCATAATGCCCCAGAGGCGCCACATCGTAGCGAGCCCGCATCAAGCTTTTGAGGAAGGCGGATTTCAGCATGAATTCTTCTGGCGTACCGCGGAAGGCCGCCAGAAGGCGCTTTTGTTCTTCACGAAGAGTCACATCGTGAACCACATACCCGCAAGAACGGCAAATTTCACCGAACTCGTCCAGCTTAGCTGGATCGGGATTTTCATGAACCCGGTAAATAGCAGAGATTTGGTGGGTTTTGAGCGTATGGGCAACAGCTTCGTTAGCTGCGATCATTAGTTCTTCGATCAAATGATGGCTCTCGTCTTCTTTCTCTGAGACCACTCGATCGACACGACCCTCGTTATCGAGCACCACTCGCACCTCTGGGACATCCAATTCGAGCGAACCATGGGCCAATCGGCGATTCCTGAGGGTTTGAGTCAGACGCCAGGCTTCGTGTAACATGCGGGCAAGATCCGTATCGGCCGGAGCATGCAACACATTGGCCGCTTGGGCATACGTCAGCCGACGCGCACTGCGAATGTAAGCATCGGCAAATCGAGCGCCAATCGGTGAGCCATCGCGCCGAAAACGCATCACGCAAACTTTGGTCAGCCGGATGACGCCAGGCTTGAGACTGCAAATATCATCGCAAAGGCGCGGCGGCAACATAGGAATGACTCGATCCGGCAAATATGTGGAATTGCCTCGGCGAATCGCTTCTTCGTCGAGAGGCATCCCGGGGCGCACATAAAACGACACGTCGGCAATGTGTACAGCCGCTTCCCAAATGCCGTCTTCAAGGAGGGAGACGCCGATGGCATCATCGAAGTCGCGAGCGTCTTCGGGATCGATGGTAACGACCAGGCGGTTGGTCCAATCCTCGCGACCACGCAACCACTCTGACGCAATGTCTCCCGACAATGCCTCTGCTTCGAGAAGCACGTCGTCGGGGAAACTACGCGGTAAATTATATTTGCGAATAATGAGTTCCATGTCGACATGAGGATCCTCAGGGAATCCAAGAATCTCGCGGATCGCGCCGCGAGCAGAGGATCTCGAGTTAGGCCAAACGAGCGGCTCCACCGAAACGATCATGCCCGGTTCTGGCATGGGAGTCGGCTTTCGATCCAACTCAATGAGTTCCGGAGCTAAGATGCCATCGCCGACGACTTGTCCCCAACTACCAGGCGACTCCTTGAATATACCAATCCATTGGGCATCTCGTCGTTCAAGGATGCGTTCAACTCGCACGTAGAGGTGATCTACATGGTGGGATTCGTGGCGTCGCGTCGCCTTGATCCAACGGCTAGCTGGGGAGGGTTGATCGACAACAACCACGACATGGTCACCATCCATAGCCGTCTGGAGCCGATGCGGGAGAATCAGAAATTCCGGTTTTTTGCGCCGCCACCAATCCATCTCTTGCAAAACCGGGTTATGGGAATCTGGGATTAGGAGGCATCTGCCCGAACGGAGTTTTTTGACGTATCCGCTAATTGAGATTTTCTTTTCTTTTCTCAATCGGTACCGGCCTTTGGGGCCACAAGCGATGATGCCTTCTTCCTCGAGTTGGTCGATAAGAGCCCGCAATTCAGATCGGCCCTTGCCGTGAATCCCGAGATTTCTAGCCAATTCTGATTTATTCTGGGGCAAATAATCAGCGCGATTCATCAATTGGAGCATTTGAGAGCGCAACTCATCATTCATACAATGTTGATACCACAACTTGCGAATGATCTCAGCTCCTTTTTACGCAAGTAGGCACGCCGCTGGCAATTAATCTTCGTCGCTACTAGTAGTTACTTCTGGGACATATGTTCCCCACGTTCCTCTTTGGATTTGTTTCATCAACAACGAGACATTGCGAGACCAACTTTTGCTAGCGTCTGGGGCATACCTGCGGCTGATTTCGGGAACGCTACCCAGTCCTTTATCTTGATAGACTTTCAGGATGTAGCCCAAGGAATCAATACTGTCTTTATGATCCTTAAAATATTTGAGGCCACGTTTTCCCATGATGCCTGCAACATTCTTTTTCTTTTGGAAGGCTTTGGATTTTCCATGATTGGTTTCCCATCGGATAATGGCTTCCATCAAAATGGGATTAACATCGTATTTGTCAGCAGTTTCGTGGATTTCTGGTCGAATTCCGACGATTGCGTCGGCCATCCCTAAGGGCATGAACAGCATGAATAAGACGATTAATCTAATCAGCATGGCGGGCCGTGTAAGGGATACCTGCAACAATAGCAAGTGTTTTCTTTGTATGTCAATGATAGGAAATACGACATATAGACGTATAGGGGACGTATGAATCCATTGATTATTGGCATGATGCCGCTCATCGTGGTCTGTACCAGCTTGGCATTAGACGCCCCATTTCCGTCACCCTACCCGGCGCCAGAACCCGGGCAACGGTTAACTCCGCCCGTTTCGCCAATCCCTTCTATCAACGGCGCTAAGGTCTACGGCGCAAGCGTAGGAAAAGAGCTCTTGTTTCAGGTGGCCATCTCAGGGAAACGGCCCATGGAAATCACAGCCACAGGGCTCCCGAAAGGGCTGAGTATGAGCCCAGAAGGTTTGATATCAGGGAAAATCGACCAAGCAGGAGATTACCCCATTCAAATCACCGCGAAAAATGCCCATGGCGTTGGCAGCGGAACGATCACCATCCGCATCGGGAAAGGGATCAGTCTGACACCGCCCATGGCCTGGAACAGTTGGTATTCGTACAGCGAAGCTGTCAGCCAGGAAGCCATCGAAAAAACAGCCCAGCTGATGCGGGATCGCGGACTGTTGAATCACGGCTGGAGTTTTGTCAACATCGACGATTGCTGGCAAGGGAAACGAGGAGGGGACTTGTTTGCTATTCAACCTAACAGCAAATTCCCCGACATGAAAGCCATGTGCGACCGCTTGCACGCCATGGGACTAAAAGTCGGCATTTATTCATCGCCGTGGATGGGAACGTATGCCGGGTTCATCGGTGGCAGTGCCCCCAATCCCGAAGCCGATTTTTCGGGGTTAGCCATACCTGAGGACCAGCAATTGCAGGAAGGGCAAATTTTCGGGAGGTATCCAGGGCTCCACCACCGTCGAGTCGACCGAACCGGGACAGTTTGGTACTTCGACCGCGATGCCAAGCAATGGGCCCAATGGGGGTTTGACTACGTCAAGGTCGACTGGAATCCCAACGATGTACCCACGACGCAAAAAATCAAAAATGCTCTAGATGCATCAGGGCGAGACATCATCCTGAGTTTATCGAACGCGACTCCGTTTGATCGCATCAAACCGCTTAGTCAACTAGCCAACTTGTGGCGGACGACAGGAGACATCCAGGACACATGGCAAAGCATTTCGCGCATTGGATTTTCTCAAGACAAATGGCAACCTTACACAAAGCCAGGCCACTGGAACGATCCGGACATGTTACAGATTGGCCGCATTGGCACGCCTAACAACGCCAATTCCCAATTTCGCCCAACCCGGTTGACTCGCGACGAGGAATACCTGCAAGTTTCCCTGTGGTCTTTGCTTTCAGCCCCCTTGATTATTTCCAGCGATCTGGAACACATCGACGATTTCACGATGGGCCTGTTAACCAACGACGAAGTCATTGCCGTCAACCAAGATCCTGCCGCTAACCCAGCCGCCAAAGTTTGGGACAAAGATGGTTTTCAAGTATGGACCAAAACGTTGTCCGATGGTGCGCTCGCGGCAGGATTTTTCAACACAGGAGACCAGAAAGGAGTCTGTTCCGTCTCATTGTCTGATTTAGGACTCAACGGGACTTACCAAGTTCGAGACTTATGGAAACGACAGGACGCAGGGACAGCAGCAGGCACCATTGCCGTGGAACTTAACCCACACGGTGCGACCATGTTGAAATTCCAAGAAACCGGAGAGTCACCCCAAACCCCATCAACGCCCCGACAATAGCAAAACCATACACCAATGGGAAAGGCTTCAACAACTATCTAGCAGCTGAATTGTATCCCATTTTGCCCAAGTGCCCCGGAAGCGTTAACTGGTTCTATTCGTTACCTAAGAACAACCGACTTTGCCACTCAGTTGAAAAAATCTATACCAATGACGTCAATGCCGTGAAGTATGGCAACATCTTTTCGTTGAATGTTGTTCTCGATTATCAAGGCAATCTTCGTGCGATCGACGTCACGACATTGAAGTAAGTTAACTCAATAATCAGGACTCAAAGGCATTAGCTCGACGCACTTAACAGGTAAGTCATTCACCGAAAGCCAATCAATGAGTTTGCCTTCTCGAAGTCTTATTGAAGGCAAGCTCATTTGATTCTATTTCGTGCAATTTGATTTTTCTTTTCCAAACAGCCGAAATAAGGCACAACAGGAAGCGTTATGTGGAAAGGCCGTTTTTCCCAACCTACAGCAGACTTACTCCTGCGCTACGGAGAATCTATTTCGTACGACTGGAGATTGTATCGGCACGACATCGCCGGCTCGATTGCGCACGCCCGGGCGCAGGTAAAGGCAGGTTTATTGACGGAAGCCGAATTTGACGCGATTGAATCTGGGCTAAAAGGTATTCTTGCCGACATCGAGGCCGGGGAATTCCCCTGGAGCCAGGAACTCGAAGACGTTCACATGAACATCGAGAGCGAATTGACTCGCCGCATCGGAGCGCCGGGCGCCAAACTCCACACCGCTCGGTCTCGAAACGACCAGGTCGCTACCGACACCAGGCTCTATTGCCGAGACGCCATCACTCAAATCGTTTCCAAAATCCGCGGCATGCAGAAAGCATTGTTGCGCAAGGCGAGCCAATACGCCAACGACATGATACCAGGGTACACGCACTTGCAGCGAGCCCAGCCCGTCACCCTGGGTCACCATTTGCTAGCCTACATGGAAATGTTCGATCGCGATATCAGCCGCCTCCGACAATGCCGCGACCGATTGAATATTTCTCCCTTGGGGTCTGGAGCCATTGCCGGGTCGACGATTTGTCTCGATCGCAAACAAATTGCAGATGAGCTAGGATTCCGCGACATTTCTCAGAACTCGATGGATGCCATTGCCGACCGTGACTACATCATGGAGATGTTATTCGACCTGGCGCTTGTTGGCACGCATTTGTCGCGGCTCAGTGAAGACATGATTTTGTGGTGTACCTCGGAATTTGGATTTGCCACGCTCGACGACGCGCACACGACAGGTTCGTCGCTCATGCCTCAGAAGAAAAACCCTGATATCTGCGAATTAACCCGAGGTAAAACAGGACGTCTCTACGGCAATTTGACTGCTGTTATGGTAGCCGTCAAGGGTTTACCCATGACTTACAACCGCGATCTACAAGAGGACAAAGAACCACTGTTCGATTCGATTGATACGATCGAGTTAGCCCTCGACATCAACGCGGAAATGCTCGACGGGCTTGTTCTCAATCGAGAACGGGCGATGGAAGCAGTGGCTGATCCGTTGTTATTGGCAACCGATCTAGCTGATTATCTGGTGCGCCAAGGTATTCCTTTCCGCCAAGCCCATGAATGCGTCGGTAAAGCAGTAGCCTTAAGTGTAGCCACCTCGACACCGCTCAACCAATTGACAGATGAGCAATTTGCAAGCATTTCCCCCGCATTTGGACCAGACGCACGGGAAGTATTCCATCTCGATCGAGCCTTTGCCATGAGGACAAATCCAGGTGCGCCCAACCCCGACAACACGGCTCGCCGTCTTGCCTATTGGTCGCAAATCCTTGAGCATGCCGAGGATTAACGTAAATGTTGTTTTGTGTAATGCCCTGGTGTGGGTGGCCCGACCAGGGCGTTGTTGGTTCCTACTTCAAAGGAAGCTTAAGCATACTTGATCAATTATAAACGATCATCTGCCATGCTTCAGGCGCGGCAGATGATTAACAAAAAGGTATTGTCCAGAAGCATTTGTTCTGGATATGCATTTTAGGAAATGGCTGTGCGCTTGCGGACGAATTTTTCCATATCATTCAATTCAGCTTCCAGGCAAGAGACGAGTTGAAGCTGGGTACGTGCGCGGATCAAATTGTGATTAGGCTTGGAGGTTTTGAAATAGACATCACCCTCCAAATAGTCAGTTAAGAAACGGATGCCGACTTCCAGGGTGATCAATTTACCCGAAAAAGCAAGATAATCAATTTCCGCACGGGTAAGGAACGATCTGGCAGCATCTAAATAGCCATCGATAATCGATTGAAACATCGAGATCCTAAACCGAATTTTCGACAAATCTTCTTCGTCTTCAGCAGTTGACGTCGTAACCGTCCTGATGATATCACCCACGTCGTAGAGAGCCAACCCCGGCATAACCGTGTCAAGATCAATCACGCAAACAGCCTCGTCGGTATCGGCATCGAGCATGACATTGTTGATTTTGGTATCGTTGTGCGTAATGCGCACAGGCAAAATACCTTGGCGCTGCAAATCTAACAGAACGTCGACACAGTCCTCTCGCTGCTGAATCAAAGCCACTTCGTGACGGCACGAATCCAGCCGTCCGCAGGGGTCGGCCAGCACAACCTCCATCAAGCGATCATACCGTTTGCGCGTATTGTGAAAATCCGGAATGGTTTCAACCAAGTCGCTGGGGACCATGTCACTGACGAGTTCTTGGAACGATCCAAAGGCATAACCAGCCTGATAAGCCTGACGCGTATTTTCGACAATGTCGTAAGTATGGGTTCCCTCAATGTAGTTGTAGCATCGCCAGAGTCCGCCATCTGGGAGCGTGATATAGTTTCTACCGCCACGAGCGGGATACAAGTTGAGAGTTTGTCCGGGGGCGCCCTTGCGACGGCGCAGGACCTTCCAGTTGATGTGGCGGGTCACTTTTTCGACGTTGCGCATGACAGCATACGGATCTTTGAACACCTTGTTGTTAATGCGCTGCAACACATAACGTTCTTCAGTGCCGTCGAACTTGCGATACGTTACACAATAAGTACGATTAATATGGCCGCTGGAAATTTCTCGGCCACCGACAAATTCTCCTTCGATAGCGAACAAATCGCCAATTTCAGCGATATTGTCTGGATTACAAGCAGAGTCGTCCGGTGTCATAAGTATCTCGTGGGTTCATGTTCAATCTCGGCGGAATCCGGCAAGGGTCAGACGGTGTAGGACCTCGCGAAGTTCATCGAGGCCATAGCCATCCTGCGCAGAAATAGGAATAATTTCTTTTTTAGGAAACCGGGTTTTGAATCGTTTTAGGTTCTCATTAGCTTCGTCGAGGTCCATTTTATTTGCGACGACGATCCAGGGCATATCGGCCAATTCTTCGCTATAAAGGCTGATTTCAGTACGAAGTTGTTCGAGATCAGCGATAGGATCTCGGCCTTCGCTGCCCGCCATATCCAATACGAACAAAAGCGTTTTGCACCGCATGATGTGTTTGAGGAATTCGTGTCCTAGCCCGCGATTGCGGTGGGCACCCTCGATCAAGCCTGGGATGTCGGCCACAATGCAACGCGTCACGTCATCAAACTCGACGACGCCTACAATAGGTTGCAAGGTTGTGAACGGATAGTGAGCTACTTTAGGTTTGGCTGCTGAAATTTGCCCTAAAAGAGTACTCTTGCCCGCATTGGGGAATCCGACCAGGCCTATATCGGCAATGCACCTCAACTCGAAAAAGAACACCCCCTCTTCCCCCTCCTCACCCTCTTCAGCTTCCTTGGGAGCCTGGTTGACAGGAGATCGAAAATGCCAGTTACCGCGTCCGCCTTTACCACCCTTGCAGAGGACAAACTGTGACCCGAGTTCAGTAAGGTCGGCAATGAACACTTTTTCAAGCGTTTCGCCGGAACGCTCAATCTCGGTTGCTTCAGCCATCGACGAAGCATTAACGCGGTAAACTATGGTGCCAGGAGGGATTTTACCGATCACGGATTTGCCGTTTTTCCCATGTTTTTTAAACGATCGTCCTGGGGCGCCCGGGCTAGCCAAAAGTTTTGGATCATAAAAGTAGCGGCGTAGATCGTTGGAGTGGGGGTCGACTTCCAGAATCACACTACCTCCGTCTCCCCCGTCGCCGCCGTCCGGACCACCTTTCGGGTTAAACTTGCCCCGGTAAAAGCTGGCGGATCCATCGCCCCCTTTTCCTGATCTTGCGAAGATACGAATGTGGTCAACAAACATGAATTTGATTATAATGACATGGATTCTCTTGGCAAGTTTAGTTCTCCGCACTGTCCTCTAAAACCCTGAACAGTTGACTGAGTCAAACAGACTTACTCAACGCAGACAGGGACAGGCAGTCCCTGCCGTTGACAAGCCAGCATTCTCTCGGCATGGTAACAGCCGTCATAATTCGAGCCGCTCTTTTTGATTTGGACGGTACGATGGGCGATACGTTAGCTATGTGTATCGAAGCCTTCCGGCGCACCATTTTCCACTTCGATGGACGTACGTTAAAAGACGAAGACATATCGTGTTTCTTTGGTCCATCGGACCGCGGGGTTATCAATCGGCTTTTGCCTGATGACGAGACTTTGCGTACACGAGCATACGATATGTTTCTCGAGTATTATCGAGAATTGCACCCCGTCATGGCGCCCTCCCCCTTCCCCGGCATCCGCGACCTGCTGGATATGCTTCGCCAGCGCGGCATCCGCCTCGGAGTCGTCACAGGCAAAGACCCCGAAACTGCCGCTATCACCCTCCAGCAATTTGGTCTGACTCCGTATTTTGGCGAATACGTTGAAACCGGTTCTCCAGATGGAGTCGTCAAAGACCAAAAAATGGCACGTCTTCTCAAGTTATTCGGAATAGCCCCCTGCGAGGCCGTATACGTAGGTGATGTTGCCGCCGATGTTCGTTCGTCTCGACTTGCCGGAGTTATTCCTCTTTCTGCCGCCTGGGCATCAACAGCTGACTCCATCGCCTTACAACAAGCCCACCCAGAACGCATTTTCGCCACAGTTGCTGAATTGCACGCCTATTTGAATGAAATGACAAAAGCCAACTCATGTTTTTTGTCACGTTGATGCCATGAGAAAAAAATGCCGACGCCCTATGATTCTAGCGTCGGCATAGATGATCAAACGTCAGTAAAGTTGCGTATTGATTACTTCGCGAGAGCACGGCGCTTTCGGACAGCTTCGGCAAGGGTTTCGAGTATTTCGACAGTTGTATCCCAGCTTACGCATTGGTCTGTAATGCTTTGCCCGTATTCCATGTGATCGCTGATTTTCTGGGTGCCTTCTTTGATAAAGCTTTCAATCATGACGGAACAAATAGAGGTGTTGCCACCGGCAATTTGTTCAGCAATGTTAGCCGCAACAATCGGTTGATTTTTGTAATTCTTGTTAGAATTACCATGCGAAAGGTCAACCATGAGTTTGTTGGTAATACCGGCCTTTTGGAGTTTTTCCTCTGCTTCTTTGATATTTTCAGGGAAATAATTAGGCCCGTCGGTAGAACCGCGGAGGATGAGGTGGCAAGACTTATTACCAGACGTAGATACGATGGCAGAAACTCCCTGCTTGGTCACAGAAAGGAAACAATGTGGGCATGAGGCCGAAATCACAGCATCAATGGCAATCTGCAAGCATCCGCTCGTGCCATTCTTGAAACCGACAGGCATCGACAAACCAGAAGCCAATTCGCGATGCACTTGGCTCTCCGTCGTACGAGCTCCGATGGCTCCCCAGGAAATGAGGTCGGCAATGTACTGTGGCGTAATGACGTCGAGGAATTCAGTAGCAGCCGGCACCCCTAGATCGGCAATACGCAAGAGGAGTCCACGCGCCATGTGAAGACCTCGATTAATATCGTAAGAGCCATCGAGGAATGGATCATTGATCAGCCCCTTCCATCCAACGGTCGTTCTAGGTTTTTCAAAATAGACACGCATAATGATTGCCAAGTCATCTTTGAAACGCGACATCTGTTCTCGAAGGCGGGCTGCATAATCGACAGCTGCTTCAGGATCATGAATTGAACATGGGCCTACCACTACAAGCAACCGATCATCCTTCCCCTCAATAATGTCATCTGCCGCCTTGCGCGTCTCGGTAATCAATTGCGTAATAGCAGGTGTGGCCGGATAGTCTTTAATCAAGATCGCCGGCGAAATCAAAGGCTGTATGTCGGTAATGCGAACGTCGTCTGTCTTAAACCAGTTCATATGTAGAATTGCTGTGTTCTTTTAATATACTCTCGGAAAGGAAAAAAGGCTGAATCGTCAGTCATGTCACATTTTCACGAATGATGACTTGTATTCTGCCTTCATGTCTTGTCTAATAAGTACCCCTTGCAGGGATAGAATCTTACACGAATTTTGCAATGAAAGTAGAATTGGTTGAAAAAGCTTCAAAAATCATTACTGATCCGCAAATTTTAGTCAATGTCGTTTCAGCCCGCGTTCGTCAACTCAACCAGGGGCGGGCACCGCTTATTCCGACGACGCCCCATATGGGTTCTGCCGACATTGCCTTGACCGAGCTCATTGAAGGCAAATTAACATACGAAATACCACGGGAATCGGATCAGGAGGAAGGTGGAGAAGAAGAAGAAGATTTCCCGCAAGACTTCTAATCTGGTCACTATTGGCATCCAATTGTGCAATGGCCTTGCTTTTTTGATAAGGTCATGGTTGTTGTGCCAGCCAAGTTCGTGAGAGTTACCTGCACTTCAGGTCATGGGAGTAAAAAAGAAACAGACCAATTCAGATATCGCGACCAACAAAAAGGCTCGCCGCGATTATGAGATTCTTGAGCAATTTGAATGCGGCATTGAGCTGAAGGGGACGGAAGTCAAATCGATTCGCGAGGGTCGGGTGAACATATCTGATGCTTTTGCTCGGGTTGAGCGAGGTCAGCTGCTCTTGTATGGGTGCGATATTCAGCCGTGGGAAACTGCTGGGGCTTTCTTTCAACACGAGGCCAAACGTACCCGGCGTTTGTTAATGCACAAAAAGGAAATCCTCAAACTTGAGCAGCATCTTGCACAAAAAGGGTGCGCTCTCACCGCCCTCCGCATGTATTGGAAAAACCGCCGGGTCAAAATTGCCATTGGTCTTGGCAAAGGTAAAACGCATCGCGACCAGCGCTACGATCTCAAGGCTCGAGTTGAGATGCGCGAAGCTCAACGAGAAGTTGCTCGCTTCAACAGGCGATAATTTGCCAAAATCTTGACATTACAAGGCAAGATCAGGAATCGAGAGGCGTTTGGGCGAGGCGTCCATTTTGTTGTTTAGAGGTCCCATTGCACGGGTAGCTCGATGATACCGCCTTTTTTATCATCGTATTTCACGAAGCCGTGTTGGAGGCCGTACCTGTAAACATCGCGAGTGACTTTAACATCAAAACAACAATAACGCGCAATGTCCATCAAGAGATCGGGATTGCCATTTTTTTCGTATTCGGCCCACCACTTGAGAGCTTGTGTGCCAACGGCTGTTTTGGAATGGCCCAATGATGCGGCAGCAATCGAATCAAGCTTGAGACGAATGCCTGCGCGTTCTTCTATATCGCGACAGAGATCAAGATTACGGGTTGAGTCTTCCATGGTCCACATATCATAGCGCTGGAGGACACCGTAATCGAAATGCAAATGGTTGTACCCGACGACGAGATCGGCATGGCGGAGTTGGGCAATGAGGTCCATGACATCTTCTTCACGATAGATTCGATATTCGTCTAACGCAGAGGAAAATGTAACGCCAACGGACATGCGCATTTCCGCAGTATTGTGCCACCCGCCGACTTCAGCAGCGGATCGGCGAGTTTCCAGGTCGAAAAACACGATGTCCTTCATGCGATTATATTAAACTGCAACAGGGAGGGATTCAAGTCTCGCTTGCTTCAAGGGGGGGACCTGAGCCATAATCGCTCGCGTATGACGAATCCCATGTTTCACATTGTCCTCTATCACCCTGAAATCCCCCACAATACAGGAGCCGCAGGCCGACTGGCTTTGTCGACAGGATCGCGCCTGCATTTGATTAAACCTCTGGGATTCAGCCTGGATGAAAAGCATGTCAAACGCACTGGATTGGATTATTGGCCTCATGTTGATTTGAAACTTTGGGACAGTCTGGAAGAATTAATAGCTCAAGCCGATCCACATGCTCGATTCTGGTATCTGTCAACCAAAGCAACCCACTGTTACTGGGATGCGGAATTCCACAATGGGGATTACTTTGTATTTGGCCCAGAAACCAAGGGGCTCCCGGAATCCTTACTGGCAGAGAGCTCCGCAACAGCTTTGCGCATTCCCATGCCCGGCAAAGGTTCTAGAAGCCTTAACTTGTCAACCTCAGTCGCCATCGTCTTGTATGAAGGCATGCGACAATGCAGATAGCCTCTATTCTAGGGAGGCAGGCGATCTAACTTACCCTAATTTGTAATCCACCCAACAACGAGCTTCGGTTACCTCTAGGAGTGTAGAGCATGATCGCCAAATAATCAGAAACTTCCTTCCGCCTTGCCCTGGTTTGAACCAGACTCAAAAGCAGAAGGAAGTTTATGGACGAAGTGGGGGGATTGTCCCCATCCTATGTTAGACAGGCTTTAGAAGGAATACGAAACGCCAAGGTTACACTGGTGCCAGATAGCACGGTCGCGGTTTTCCAGGGTGTATCCGGCATAGACATTCCAGCGGTCGTTTAATTGGACAGCGGTATCGTACTCAAGACGGAACGCATGGCGCGATGGCTTTACGGCACGGGCAATCCAATTGATATCGCTGTAGAAACTGTAAACTCCAGCATGGGGGATGTCCTGAATCACGTCCCCTACATACGATAAGCGCAGCGAATATTGCCAAGGTTTGCCGTACAGCAGGGTTTCTTTACCAAAGCCTATGCCAACAGGAATTGACAGGCGACGCGACATAGCTTCGCCAAATTGGCGAGCATAGGTACCGTCTTCTGTAAAGCCGTCTTCGGAGCCGTGGGTGAATTCGAGGCGAACATAAGGCGAAATCGTCCACTGGTTTCTCAGGCGTGTCGTACGGGAGACTTCCGCTTGGACGAGCCAGGTTCTGTTGTTCCAATCGCCGTGAGCGTTCATGCCGTTGTCGAAGTTTGAACGCATGCAGTTGTCGGTAAAGGCCCACGTGGTATCAGCCTTAGCAGTCCACCACGAATCTTCCTTCTCGTTGAAGATTTTGCCCCAATACAGAGTCCCCATCATTGTTTTTTGGGTAATGCGGGCATTGTAATCTCGGCTCTTGTTGTAGCCGAACATCTGGCCGAACGCGATACCCCAAACACCGCTGTTGCCATGGAAATCGGAGTCGAAACCAACAGCATACCCACCGCCGTCGTAATCGTATCCATCAACGCCCTCGCGGGAATGACGACGCGCAAAATCACCCAAGCCCATGGCCCAAGCGTTGGAACCGTATTTGTTCTTAAGACGCACATACGACAGGTTGCTCAATGCGGCATTACCAAGAGAAATGGCGTTGGAGGCCGACGACCACAGTGAATTGAGCGTCAAATACCCTACGCGATCACCCGGCACCAACGACGGCTTGGACGGATCGTCTGGATTGGTGGGTTCAGACGGGTCGGTTGGATCAGTTGGATCTGTAGGTTCATGAACTTCTTTGTGTTTCCAGACGGCTACTAGCTGATCGTCGATACCGTCTTCATCCGTATCGCGCCATTCATAGGACCAGGTACCTTTGTACGAATAAGGAGAATCCACTTCTGGAGACTGAGTTGTGTTCGAAATAAGTTGTTCGAATTCCCCCTCGCGTACTTCTGCGGTTTCAGTATCCTGTAAGTTGAAAATCGTAAATTCGCGGTCCTGCCCCCAAGTAGCTGCGGCATAATCGTCCAGCGAGTCGACAATGCCGATCGTACCGCCCATGGTCAATGACCCCGAAACCGATACATTCAACCCAGAATCGCCGCGCTCAGCAAACGGCATGAGATCCCAATCAAATCCTTTGGACATATCCAGGGTTTTGGCGGTTATAGACGGCAGATCGTACGACGCAGATGGGTCATAACCATTGGACGGCGTCGCCCCAATACGCAAACACGACGCCCCATGCCCCCCTAACTGCACCGTCCGACCATTGATAGAGGCGCCAGACGTCATTTCTAATGTTCCAGCGTTAACTGAAAATTGATTATTGAGTTCAATCTCCATCCCCAATATCGAACCCACATCAGCATTATCAACAGTGACACCATGTTCCAACACCAAAGAACCGCCTTCAACATTGACATTAGCAGCCAAATCAAACAAGCGAGACGATTCGACGCGCTCTTGATAATCTATATCCGTTTCATTCTCTCCTTGAGCAAGCAAGTCTTTCGTCTGTTCGCCCGTAAAGCGAACGACTCCGCCAAATTCTGGGATGACATCACCGTAGTCAGTTCCATCAACAAGAGCTTTGTTAATACTCAATGTCGTCATGGAAGCAGATGTAGATGACTTGCCAATCGTGATGCCATCATAAAACGTCACTTCGCGTCCCGTCTGAGCCCGGAATAGAATCGGCATCGTTGATCTACCGGTAATTCGGATTGCGCGCAAAACATCGCCAGCCTTGTTGCCACGAAAGACAATATTTCCGTTGTCTGCCGACAACAACCATTCACCATTAAACCTCGACGCCGAGGAATCAATAGCGCCAGCACCTGTCGGTTCAGTCGTCCAATTGTTTTCAAACAGAACATCACCTGCTTGCAAAATTTGGAATTCACCCCGTAGGCTAATTGCACCTGCGTACGCAGCAGAGTCTGCAGAGCCGGAACTATTGTTTCTGAAGATAATACTTCCGTTGATATGGGAAAACGTCACTCCTTGTAATTCGTTCGTATCTTCCCAAACACCTGCATTTATAGCACCAGTTCCTGTTGCTGAATAATTGTTTTCGAACAGAATATTACCAGTATTTGAAAAATGTACGCTTCCGCCATTCGTGAAAATACCAGCAGAAGTGATATATCTACTGAAAAAAGGTATATCTTCAGTCGCACGGTTCAGGTTTCTAAAAGTTATATTACCTGTGCTTTCGAAATAGACATTGCCTGGTTTTGTAACATCGTAATAATAGCTATCGCCTCCCCCATTGATATAGATAGCACCGGCTGGAGCTGAAAAATTTGTATTTTCGAAGGAAATATCCCCTGTATTGCGGAATGTAAGTTCATTCAGCTTTCCAAAAGCAATACCGCCCCACTGAAGTCCCTGCATTTTAATATTGCCGACATTATTAAATGAGACAGTGTCGCCATTCAACGTTGTCACACTCCCGAAACTACCAAAGAAATTGAGGACTCCGTAATCGGCAATGCCAGCCATATCCAAATTAGTTGCGACCATCGAAATATCGCCTAAATTCTCAAAGCTTACTTGTGCGGGTACAAAACCAGATCCCTTAGAACCCCTCATCGTATAAACAAAACACGCACCATAATTGCGCGAACCCGTTTCGAGAGAAGAACAAAAAAAATTCATATTGGGAAAATTCGAACCCTCACCTTGAGGAGTCCCTTCAAAATGGAGGCCTTTCGCAGAAAAAACACCTCTTTTGGTACTTACATCGTTACGGAACGGATCATTGTAAGAAAAATCTCCATTTACTTGGAACGTCACATCATCGCTATAATCGCCATGAACGTCGTCGTAAGTGTAGTTGCCACTAACATCAACCGTTGTTGCGGCATAACTGGAAGCTACCGCCAAAGCGGATAGGCAAAGTTGCACAGAATAAGGGATTTTCATGAGCCTAATAATTTGTTCCCTGATAGTAGCGGATTGACAATCCGCTAGCAAGAAAAAAATTCTCTTCGCATTCTCAAATTTCTTCGAGGCAGGTTCGATGGAAATTTCGCGTATCGCAATTTTACAAAAAATTATTTGTTATCAATGATTTGCAAATATTTTGAGCGGATTGTCAATCCGTTAATTTAGGAGTTCATGATGTCACAATCACAGTCTGGGTCGATAGAACAATCGGCAATTTGTTATATTAATTTTGGGGGAAATACTCAGAAAGGTTACGGGATCGCATCAAACGATTAGGATTAACAAAACAGCTATTTACCGAGGTGCAATCATGGAGATTCATCTAAGACGAGGAGCTTCTCTAGAATTGCTAGGAAACACAGGTGAATGTATTGAGTCCTATTTTCACTACTGTCCACTAAAAATGGACAAGGTTAAAAATTAAATAAATTCAGTTCACTTGAGCCATATAGGTCTTTGACATTTTTGAAATTCGATTTGTCG